>JBPOIK010000143.1:0-24333 GCA_052034525.1 Planctomycetota bacterium | reverse complement strand
AATCCTGCTCCACGTACCGCTTGACCGTGTCCCGGTGGATGCCGAGTTCCCGGCCGATTCGTCGGTACGACCAATTGTGTCGCCGGAGTGCGTGGATTGCCTGCACGTCTGCCATCTTGAGGTGATTTGCCATTCGGGCCTCCTGCCCACACGGGGCGGAGGAAGCCATTACGGCAAATCACCCACTCCTCAAGATGGCCGGTTTTCACCCACCCGCTCCTGGCCGGTTCTGCCCGCCCGGCGACACGACACTCGAAAAAGAGCGGGTTCATGAAAATTGAGGGCATCCACCTGCTTCGCAAAGACCTCCCCGTGGCATTGGTCAGGATCACGACCCGATGAAAGCGTAATGAAGAATGGCGGCGCTCATGCGCCCGTGGATGCCATTCGACCCATTGTCGAGCAAAGACCGTGGAGGCTGGCGGAGTTCCTGCTCAAGCAAGACGCGCGGCACGTTCATCGCCTCGGCTCAGACCTGATTCAGGCCACGCCCGGCCGAGGGAGCTTGGTCGTGAATGCCGTGGCGGCGCTGAAGATGGCACTGAGTTATCTTTGCCGAAAGATTCACGGCGAGCCGCTGCACCGGTTGTCCGGCAGCGCGCTGCAGGACCGCGTTGCGGTCTATAGTCGCTGAGCATGCTCTATGATCCGAACTCGCGCGTGGACCTGATCGACTCGAATGCCGGCCGCCCGAGCTTCTGGAACTCCGACAAGAGCCGCCATGGGGCGGGTTCGAGTGTGCATCGGCCATCATCGGCCGAAGTCGGCCAGGGTTTTGCGCATGGCTTCCACCTGTTGCTCGCGTTCCGCCGGCGTGCCCTGGTTGGTGGTGAACTGCATGATCTTCGGTTGCACCTTCTCCGCGTTGGGGCACTGCCCGTCGGACACGTTGAACCGGCCCTGGTAATGCGGACAGGCGGTCGGGCAACCGAGCCCGTAGAACTGGCTCTCCTTGATCACTGGCTCGTTGTACAGCAGGCTCCACGCCGCGTAGATGCCGTCACCGCCATTCTCGACATACCGGCGGCGAAACTCCTGCCAGGGAATGCCATAATCCTCTCCCTCGAACCGGCACGCCAGCGTCCAGTAGGTGTTCACGCATCCTTCAGGGGTCCGTTGGGGACGCAGCAGGGGGTTGTCACCGATGGTTTCAATGAGGCGTTTGGCCATCGTTTGACGCATCTCGATGAAGTAGTCAGCCCGCTCCAGTTGGGCGAGCCCTAGGGCGGCACACACCTCCGGCAGGCGGTACTGGAACCCAAATGTGTCGTGGCGCTTGAAGTGCGGGTCTTGGAACATGTCTTTGGTGAGCCGGACGCGGCCCTCCCCCGCGCCCAGGTTGCGGAAGCCCAGGGATGAATACTTTCGGATTCGTACGGCCAGGTTCTCGTCGTCGGTGATGATGATCCCGCCGTCACCGGTGGACAGGTGCTTGGAATTCTCGAAGCTGAAGCTGGCCACATCTCCGATCGTTCCCACCAGACGGCCTTTGTATGATCCTAGCACGCACTGCGCGCAATCCTCCAAAACACGCAGATTGTGCTTCCGGGCAATCTCCAGGATTCGGTCCATGTCCGGACAGGTGCCATAGAGTGCGACGGGCATGATCGCCTTGGTGCGCGGCGTGATCTTTCGCGCCACGTCATCCGGATCCATCTCGAACGTCTCCGGATCGATGTCCGCGAAGACGGGCACTGCGTTGTTGAACAGCACCGCCGATGCACAGGAGATGACGGTCAGGGCCGGCACAATCACTTCGTCACCAGGACCGCAGCCGAACGCGGCCAAGGCGGCATGAAGCGTGGATGTTCCAGAGTTGAACGTCACCGCATATCGCACACCGAACCGTTCCGCGAATGCCCGCTCCAGTCGCTGGTTCATGGTGCCGCTCGTCGAACTGCCGAAGCCCGAGTCGAGCACCTCTTTGACGTATTCCAACTCGCGGCCGCTGAATCGCCATGCCATGCTGCCCATAAATAGACCTCCAAAATCGAGCGTCCTACAACGGGGCCCCCTCGCACCGGAAGGGCCCGCCTGGAACCGAGCTTGCCTCCCCCCTCCCGCGTGTATTATAATATATATCAGTATATCAATCTGAACGCAAGGCCCGCAGACGTATTCGTGCATGTAGCATCGCCCCAACCTGTGGATCGCTCGTCCCCCTTGCCTCTGTTCTACCAGGTGGCCGAGGATCTGCGCCGACGGCTTTCGGACGGTAAGTGCAAGGTAGGACAGCGATTTAGGACTGTACGCGAGGTGCAGCAGGAATACGTGGTGAGCTTCGTCACCGCACAACGGGCCCTTGCCCGGCTGGCCCACGAAGGCTTCGTACGGGGCGGAAGAGGCCGGGCCACCGTGGTGGCCCGGCGGGCGTACCCTCGACGCGCCCGGTCCCGTCGCCGCGCGGCCACCCGTCGGGTCGTCGCACTCTGGCCGACGTCGCGATCCGTGTCGCCCAGCTTGCAGACCCACGTCGCGTCGATTCTGGAGGGGCTCCGCCTGGCTCTGCCCGAGCATACGGTTTCCCTGGAACTCGCGAGTGAACTGCTGCTCGAAAAGCAGGCGCAGGCTTATCTTGATTCGCTGATCACCACCCCGGAAAACGTGGCTTTCTGCCTCGTCTCGGCGCCCGCCTACGTCAAGCGGTACTTCGAGGCGGCAGGTGTGCCCGCGGTGGTGGCAGGCAACGTGGAGGAAGGTATCGACCTGCCATTCGTATCGAGCAGTGAGGAACAAGCGCACTACGATTTGACGCGGCACCTTGTGACTCGCGGCCATCGTCGAATCATCCACGTGATCGGTGCACCCCGTGTAGCGGGCCATGAGGATCGTTTGCGGGGGTTTCGGCGAGCCTTGGTTGCGGCGGGCATTGCGGACGAGGTAGAGTTGCGACGGTGCGAGATGTGCGTCCCCTTTGATCGGTCAACCGCGCTGGCCCAGCTCCGGCGCGTGGTGGAAGAAGGAGAGGGCATCACGGCGGCCGTCTGCACGGGCCCGGCCTTGGCAAGCTGGATGCGGGCCGCCGGTGGCCCCCGTATGCACGTGGCGTACGATGTCAACAGTGAGCCGCACGACGCCTTACCGCCCGGGACTACGTTGCTAATCTGGCCAGGCGAAGAGATGGGTTACACCATTGGACGATTGCTCCGCGATCAACTGGAGGGCAGCCACGTCCCCGGCAGCCAGGTGTTTGACTACGTGCGAATCCAGGATTACGAAGCGCAGGAACCTCACTCATGATGATCGCATCGGGGCTCATGGCCGCTCGGAGTGCCTTTACCGCGGTGGACTATGTCGTGGTTGTGGTTTATCTGGCCACTTGTATCACTCTGGGCAGCTGGCTCTGTCGAGGCCAATCATCTATCGGTGAGTACTTCCTCGCAGGCCGCAAGGCCCCGTGGATTCTTGCCTGTATCTCCATCGTGGCCACCGACCTGAGTGCGATCAGCTATATGGGCGTGCCCGGCTGGATGTACACGCACGACCTGAAGTACAGCACGGCCAACCTACTCATGCCACTTGTCATGCTGGCGGTGGTGGCGATCTTCGTACCCATCTTCTTTCGGCTGCGTGTGTTCACGGTTTACGAATTCCTTGAGGTCCGCTTTCACCCCGCCGCCCGTACTGTGACCTCGGTGTTGTTTCTCTTCCAGCGGGGCGTCTGGCTGGCCTGCGCAATTTATGCCCCCTCGCTGGCTATCGTGGCGGCCACGGGTGTGACCCCCTCCGTCGGCGCGGTGGTGATCTGCGTGCTCATCGTGGGTCTTTCCACTACTGTCTATACGGTGCTGGGCGGAATGAAGGCGGTGATCTGGACGGACTTCCTACAGTTCGTGGTAATGATCGGCGGGCTGCTTCTCATGATGGGCATGGTCTTGAACGCCTTCCATTGGGACGTAGGAATAGTGTGGTCGCAGGCGGGCAGCCTGATTGCACCGGATACGAACACGCCCTACACCACGATGGTCGATTGGCACTTCGACTTCAAGACCGAGGCTACGGCTTGGGCCATCGTTTTCTTCTTTTTCGTCTATAACGTGGGTACGTATGGGACCGATCAGGTGGTGGCCCAACGCTATTTCACCATGGGAAACTTCAAAGACATCGCCAAGTCCGTCATCGGCTCGGGCTTCGTCAACCTGGGTTCAGTGGCTCTACTGGCGTTCTTCGGCCTGATGCTCCTGGTGTACTACCACCGGCGCCCGGAGTTGGCGGCGACCGTAGGAGAACCCAACATGATCTTGCCCCATTTCGTCGCCAACGTGATGCCGGTAGGTGTGCGCGGGCTGATTCTGGCCGCCATCCTGGCCGCGACCATGTCCTCCCTGAGCGGTGGACTCAACTCGTTCGCCGCGGTGGGTGTGGTGGACCTGTATCGCCGACATTTCGGTGGGGCCGACAAGTCCGAGCAGCACAGTTTCCGGCTGGCCAAGGTGTTTACGCTGGTCGCGGGGCTGGCGGCCACGGGGACAGCCGTCTGGATCAGCACGCTGCAGACGCCGATTCTGCAGACGGTGGCGGCCCTGGCCTCCAAATTCATCGGGCCCATTACGGGTATATTTTTCCTGGGCGCGCTCACGCGACGGGCGCACCTCTGGGGTGTGCTCGGCGGTGCGGTGATCGGCCTGATCGCGTCCTTCGCCGTCGACATTCCAGAGGTGAAGGAACAGGTGAACTGGATGTGGACGGCTCCGGTCAGCAGCGTATCGACGTTCGTGTTCGGGTATGTCATCAGCCTGGTGACGCCGATGCCGGTATTCCACGCCGGCGTAACAGAGGAAGAGGGCCGGTCCGCAGAAAGTAAGCACGGGGGACCGGTGCCGACATCCGGCTGGCGGGAGGGAGAAGCTATGAAGTGAGCCAACCTCGGTCTGGTCGTTGAAATGCTCGCGATGTTTCGTGAGTATCTGAACACCGTAACGAGGGGAGATTGGCTCGTGATCTATTGTGGCATCGGCTCGGCGGGTGTGTCCAGCTACGTGTACGTAACGAATGAGAGAGCCCGGAAGGCGGCGGCGGGTGAGGTGGCGACGGACCGGGAGATCCTTATGCGGCGGCTGACGCGGTTTATCCGGGAGGGACGCTCGATCGCCATCGAGACGGAGAATCAGACGGCGTGGGTGTACGAAGCGCTTGTGGCCATGGGCGCGAAGGTAACGGTGGTGAACCCGACGAAGGTCAAGCTGATCGCCGAACCTCATCTGCCGCGGAGGTTCGCTCAGGACTTCGGACCCGGTCGTACTTTGCCGTGCCCACCGCCACGAAGACGCTCAGGAGGCACGTTTCGAGTGTATCGGCTTCCGCGCAGCCTGACTCGGTGACGAGTGCCGGAGGATATGTTCATGGCCGAGATGACGGTGCGAGAACGGCTCATGACCGCGCTGCGCGGCGGAGTTCCCGACCGCGTGCCGGCGTTTCCAGACAATATCCGCTGGCTCCGCGGCCACTACGGCTGCACCTGTCCGCGACACCAGCTCCAGCTCGCAGAGAACTTCGGCTTCGACGCCATCATCAACTTCGGCCAGTACACGTGGCAGTCCATCAGCAACGACTACGTCTATGCGCCGAGTGGCGGTCAGACGCATTCCGCGATCGGATTCTACGGAGATCTCCCGAATGTGCGGGTTAACCTGCGCATTCGGAACCGCTCCGAAACCGTTTCGTTTGACCGCACCATCCACACTCCGGCCGGCGACCTTCACGACATCATCGAATGGGCTCGCCCCAACACGGGATACGGCGACGGCCCCAACCCTCACCGCGTCGAATCACTGGTCAAGACGGCCAAAGACCTGGAGGCCCTGCGCTTCCTGGTCCCCCCACTGCGTGAGGACCTCCTGGCTGATCTGCCGCTGTTCATCCGCGACATCGGCAGCCGCGCTGTCGTAGCCGCTTATGACTGTACGCACGCCGGCGGCTGGGGCCTGGAAGTGCTCGGCGTCGAAGAACGCCTGCTCTTCTCCTTGACCGACCCGGCTCTGCTCCACGCGGTCTGTCGCCTGACGCAGGAGGTGCATCTACGTAACCTGCGGGCCATGCTGGAACGGGGCTGCGAAGTCGTGTTTGACAGCTGGTTCCAGTGCGGCCTGTCCGTCGGCTGGTCGCCGCAAACCTTCGCTGACCTGTTCCTGCCGCTCGTCCGCGAGACGGCGGCCCTGGCCCACGAATACGGCGCCATATTCATCTTCTACGACGCAGGAAAGATGATGGACATCGTGCCCTCCCTCGTCGAGGCCGGCGTCGACGCCCTGAGCGGACTGCAGCCCCCTCCTCTGGGCGACGTGGTGCTCCGGGATATCAAAAGGCAGTACGGAAAACGCATCGCGCTCGTCGGGGGTCTCGACCCCTGCTACGTGTTCGATCTTGGATCTCCCGACAGGATACGCCAGGCGGTACGCCAAGCCATTGCCGATGCCGGGCCGGACGGCGGATACATCGTCGGGACCGCCCTGGCCGCAGCACCAGAGACCCCGGAGGAATGCCTGTGGGCCGCCGCCCGTGCCGTGCGGGAGTTCGGAGTGTACGGGCGCGACGTGTAACACGCGTCTCTTCACGAATCGAGGTTCCCATGGCTGAGATGACATCGCGTGAGCGCCTGATGACGGCCCTGAGCAGGGGCGTGCCCGACCGCATCCCCTGCTTTCCCAACAATATCCGCTGGCTCCGACACCATTACCGGTGCACCTGCCCGAGGCACCAGCTCAAGCTTGCGGAGGACTTCGGTTTCGACCCCATACTGAACTTCGGGCAGTACGTCTGGCAATCCATCAGCAACGACTACACCTATGCCCCCGGGGGCGGATACGCATACGCGGCCACCGGTCTGTATGGAGACCTGCCCGACGTCAGCGTCGAGCTTCAGATCGAGAACCAGAAGGACCGCGTGTTTTACCGGAGGACCTTCGAAACTCCGGCGGGCTCGCTCCACGACGCAATCGAATGGCCACGCTCCGACATGGGTTACGGCGACGGCCCCAATCCGCACCGCGTTGAACCCCTCGTGAAGACGGAATCGGATCTGGATGCCCTGGCCCACCTCATCCCTGCTCCGCGGACCGACCTCCTCGCGGACATTCCTCTTCTTCTTGCCGACATCGGCAGTCGTGCCTTGGTCGCCGCGAGTGATAACACACACCTGGGATCGTGGGGGCTGGAAGTGCTCGGCGTGGAAGAACGGCTAATATGCTCCATTGCGGAGCCGGCGCTGTTTCACCGCATCTGTCGAATGACGAATGACGTACACCTGCGGAATCTGCGGGCCATGCTGGACCGAGGAATCCGCGTCGTCTTCGACAGTTGGTTCCAGGCCGGCCCGTCCAACGGCTGGTCCCCTCAAACGTTCCAAGACGTTTTTCTGCCCCTCGTCCGAGAATGCATCAACCTCGCCCACGAATATGAGGCTCTCTACATCTATCAAGATGACGGAAGGATGCGCGACGTGATACCGTTCGTGGTGGACGCCGGCGCCGACGTGATCAGCGGGCTTCAGCCACCCCCACTGGGTGACGTCGTGCTCAAGAATGCCAAGGCACAGTACGGTCAGCGCGCGGCCCTGATGGGCGGACTGGATCCCTGCTACGTTTTCGACTTGGGCTCGCCGGACAAGGTCCGCCAGGCTATTCGCGAGGCGATCCAGGATGCGGGGGCCGGCGGTGGGTACGTTCTCGGCACCGCGGAGGCCGCAGCGCCGGAAACGACCATCGAATGCTGGCGGGCGGCGGTTCAAGCCGTTCGCGATTTCGGTACGTATTGTGCGTAGTTTACCGCGCGCATCATCAGGTAGCGATCATGGCGCGGTAAGCATCTCCAGATAGTTCCGATTGAAGAACACGCCCAGTTGGGCCTCGACGAGCATGAACTCACCGCCCTCCTCAGCGGGCGCGAGCAATACGCTCAGTCGATTGGGACCTTGACGTACGCAGTTCGGATCGCTGATCGGTAGCTGCAAAAAGCCCGTCGGGAATGGTGGGTGCGCCCCTGGTGATCGCTTCTGGACCGGCACGCGCACCAACAGGTGTCCCATCGGCCCCGCGTGCAGCACGTGATCATTCAGGGTCACGGTGACTTCTCGCTCCGCGCCCACGCCGCAGAAGCCAAGCCGCAGACCGCAATACGCGGGATTCGGATGGGTCCTCCGGTCCGAAAGATCATCCCCCACGTACAGGATCAGGGAATGGGGCCGACCCGGCGTTAGTGTCGCCGGAAGCTGCTTTCTGTACTGATACGTATCCTCGTGATCGAGGTAGTACGCCGGCGTAATGGCATAGATCCGAGTCGCTGAATTGAGTGATTCTGGCCGGGCGAGATCCCGCAAAATACGATACAGCCGATCGGAGAACGGGCGGCAGCCGAGATCCTCGTGGTGGAAGTTGAACAATTGAAACCCGGCAGCCCCCATGTGCCAGTAGTTCGCAGCCGCACCCCGCACGAGTTCGGGAGAAACGGCCCGCGACGGAGCGCCTGCGTAGCTGTCCTGGTCCGGGTGTGCGATAAACGGCCACGCCCACGATGTTCGCGGGTACAAGCTCGGACAGACTCGGCATCCAGCTGGGCCGGCCAGGGCCACGAACTCGGCAACCGGCATATCGTGGGCGAGGGTCATCAGCTGGGAGGGGATCAGAACGTCAACCAGTCGCCGATCCATCCACGCCCGGATGTCGAGGCCGGCCCACTCGCAGTTCTGAAGGGTCGGCGGCACGCGGACGAACAGGGCGTATGTCCGGTGCGTGGTTCGACCCACCGAATTCAAACGCTCGCGAACGTCCGCGACGAGTCCCGTCACCAGATGAGCCCGCTCTCGAGCTCGGCCCTTGGGAAAAAGCACCTGAACCCGGTTGAAATCGAGCTCGATGCCGTCCATCACCTCTTTGTACCGGTCGATGACCTCGAAAATCACCCCCAGCCGGTACTGCCGGACCTCGTCATGAGAATAGTCCAGCAGGTTCCCATACCGCACATCGGAAACGATCGGCGAGTCGCCGATCGTGAACTCCTTCCGGTGTTGGATCCAGAACTCTCCAGTCAGCGGGTACTCCACCGGGTCCGCAGCGAACGCGAAGTGATCGTCGTTCATGCGATACGAGGGCACGAAAAACAGCCCGAGTTGTCGGGCCCGCTCGCCCGCCACTCGGATTGGGTCCACGCCCGCCTCCATTCCTCGTTTCGCATTGGCGATCCGCACCGACCAGTCCGGCGATTGGCCTTCCGCGAACGCCTTCCACCCCCACACGCTGGCCACCCTCGTTGGATAGTAGAGCACGTCAGACCCGGCCCCCACGGAATACATGAGCGTCCGTACGGGCGTGCCCGCGAGGGCGTCCACGCTGGCCTGCAGGTTACGCACCGATTCAGCCGGATCCATGCTCGTGAAGGAATAGTCACCATCGTCGTTCAGCATCAGGCCGAAGTCTGGCAACACGCGGGGCGTCGAGGCTCGCGGGTGCTGCCCCGGCGTCGTCTCCGAGCGCTGGGCTGCAGGGGAGTCGGATTCACTGGATACGGACCGATCGCCGGGCATCGTGCCGAAGAGCGCTCCGGTCATGGTGAGCGAGATCATGAGCACGGCAAGGCAGTCCAACCGGCGGCGCCCGCGTACGACATATGCGGGCAACAGAAGCATCCTCATAACTTTCTCCTGAACGCTTGGGGAATCGACGCCCACAGGGTCAACGCCGTTCAGAATCGTCCACAAGATGCATGATCCAGCGGAACCCGGCGAGGCAGATCATCGGCCGAATCGAGCGTTCCGCGGTGGATGTGTCTCGCGAGCGACCGCATGGGAAGAGTCCCGGCCGCGTCGGTTGATTTCGACGAATAACCCACGCGTCAGATTGCATTACGTTCGAACCCACTTCTCACGCTGCCGCGGTGTAGCCGCGAATGAACTGACGAACCAGAGGTTCGGCCAGAAGCCGCTCCCGCTGCTCCTTGGTCAGCGAACGCGTAGGTCGCGGCGCCATGTTGCCGGGGATTCCGTACGCGTTTAAGACGGCCGTGAACGCAGCAACGCCGTACTGCAGCAGAGTCCGTTTCAGACTTGACAGCATTTCCTGGTAGCGCGCCGCCTCTTTCCACTGGCCGGCAGCCGCGTGGCGGGCGATAGCCATTGCCCAATGCGGTGCCACCGCATACATCCCGTCCAGATGATCACGGAATCCGTGGCGAATGAACACGTCAATCAGGTCGGGCTGCGCGATGATGACCCGGAATGAATCACTGGTCAGGTCGTGGAGTTGTCGCGCATAGCCCGGTTCGTCCGAGCACTTGATTCCCGCGATGTTGGGGTGCCGGGCTGCGGCCAGAACCGTCTCCAACTCGATCTTGGTACCTGTCACCTGGGGCAGGTCGTAGAGGTACACCGGAGCCTGGGACACGTCCGCCAGGGCACAAAAGTACTCGAGCAACTCGTCCTGGGAGAAGGCATACAGGTACGGTGTCAGGACCACAACACCGTCCAGCGGGAGGTCGTTCAGGAAGCGGATCCGATCTCGGGTCCGGGCAAACGACGTGTCTCCCGCACCGGCCAGCAACTCAAAGCGCCCTTTCGCCAGTTCCGCCGATCGCTGAACCAAGGTGCGGAAGGTCGAATCACGAAGCAATTGCATACAGCCCATAGAACCCGCCACAAACAGGCTGGAAATGCCCGCGCGGGCCTGAGCCTCTATGTGCGCTGCCAGGCCCTCTTCGTGCAGATCTTCGTCGTCCGTAAGGGGTGTGCAAATAGCACTGATGAAGCTCGCCTGATTCACCTTGTTCCTCTCCTTCCGTGCCGATCCGAGTAGACTCTACAACTCCGCTGGCCGGGATCCGACCCGCCGGCCGTACCCCGGCCGGTGGAACGCATTACCCGACTGTCCGTCAGAACCCGGTGCATGTTGCCTCAGCCGCAGCATTCGGGCCGGACAGGCACTGCTCCAGCACCATGTAATCCGCCAGATCCACATCTCCGTCGCCCGCTCCATCCGCGTCCACGTCGAAGCAATGGCACGCAGATCCCACGAACTGCTCTCCCGGGTTGAATGCCCCCGTGTAACAGACCTGGAACATCGCGAAATCCAGCTCATCCACGTCCCCGTCGCCGTCTGCATCAACCACGATGTCGGGATTGGGGCAAGGCAGAGGCAGACACGGCAGTTCAATGCATGCCTGGTTCGGGAAATACTGTCCGTGGAATTCCATGCAGTCCTGCACCGACAGCCCATCCGCGCACGGTGCGAACGGGAGGCAGCAGGCCCCCGGCTCGCACACGGACTCAGGGCCACCCCACGTACCGCCCCGGCTCTGACAGTCGCCAAGGCGGGCCAGCGTGCAGGACGTGTCGTGCAGCGTGCAGGCTCCGACCGCAACCGATCGAACTGCGGCGATGGCGCCGTTCGCCGTGTCGAAATACGCCAGGTCATCGAGGGCAATGGCCTGGGGCACCAGATTGATGACGCCTCCCGCTTCAATCGTGTACGACTGCCAACCCAGGTAGTCAAACGATGGAACCTCGGTCACCATCTGCGACACGGTCACCAGTTCTATGCCCGTATCGTCGTACAGAGCGATGGTCTGTGCGGATGTCGCGGCATCGAACGCCACGATGAGTTGATACGTCTTGGAGAACGGATCCGTTCCCAGACTAGCCCACACCGGACCGTGTGTTTGGGGACCACCGCCGGTCCCGTATGCCGCGGCATTGGCGTAGATGCCGAGCCAGTACTCACCGGTAAACGCATCCTTGTAGTTCACCAGGATCGCGCCAAGGTCGCCCTGCTGAGGCCATTCGCTGGGCGCGGTCGTCGACACAAAGCCGACATACGTGAATCCGCCTGGAAGGGCAGGGTTCGCCACGATCGAGTTAGGCGGGGCTTCGTATAGACTCGTCCAGCGGAAACGGTACAACCCGCTGTGCGAAGTCGACGTATCGCCATAGTTCCCAGGCGCTATCAACGGACGCCCCGATTTGACAAACAGGTTGCCCCCCTGCCGATGGTTCAGCATGGGGATCGCCACCGGAAGCTCGCCGCCCGCAGGTGTGCCCAGCATGTCAAAACCGGAGGGCGGCAGGCTCATGAACTGCGCCACGCCGTCTGCGTCGGCATCAAACGTCGACCACCAGACGGGCGAGGACGCCCCCGGGCACGTCGTTGACGCACAGGCCGTGCCTGCGCCTGACCACGTTCCGTGTTCCGCTTCGCACCCAAACTCGGCCAGCTCCGCACAGGTTCCGTCCGCCAGGCAGCAGGCGCCGCCGGCCGGACAGGTGGAAGGACCGCACGTCGTGTTCTCTCCTTGCCACAGCCC
This sequence comes from Planctomycetota bacterium, assembly GCA_052034525.1. GTDB lineage: Bacteria > Planctomycetota > Phycisphaerae > UBA1845 > UBA1845 > JAFGJQ01. The sequence continues at coordinate 12,048 of JBPOIK010000143.1, read as the reverse complement.
GTCCGCGTCATTGCAGGCGAAGTCGGTAAGCACTGTACAGGCCCCGGTGGGCAGACAACACGCCCCGGGGGGCAGCGGCGGACAGCTTGTCGTAGCGCACGAGGTTCCCGCCCCCTGTGCCGTCCCCAGGCTGTTCGTGCAGGCCTCAGGCCAGAGATCGCCACACGTTCCGTCGGGCAGGCAACAGGCCTGGGTTTCTGGGCAGGTGGCGGGGCCACACTCCGTGGCCGTCCCCTGCCAGGCGCCGCCTTTCCAGCCGCACGCGACCTCGATCAGGTCGGCACAGGTGCCGTCCGGGAGGCAACACGCGCCGACGGGGCAGCCGTTCGTCGTGGTGTCGCAGGTGGTTCCCACTTCCAGCCATTGCCCCGGGCACGTCCAAGGCAATTCACCATCCACGCACATTCCATCCGGCAGACAGCAGGGTCCCCTGGACATCTCGCGCAGCGCACCGTCCGCCGTCTCGAAATACACAACTTCGTCCACGTTCATTGCCTGGACTTCGATGTTCTGCGGGCCACCCACCCGGATGGCATGGCACTGCCAGCCCAAGTAATCGAACCACGGCTGCTCTGTTACGTTGAGCGTGGCCGTCACTAGGGCCGTCCCGGCTGAGTCGTAGAGCCCGACCTTCTGGGTCGAGGTCGCGGCGTCGTACGAGATCACGAAATAATGGGTCTTCAGGAACGGGTTCGGGCCGAGATTGGCCCAATACGGGCCCGCGCTCTGGAAACCTCCACCCGTCCCGTATGCGGAGGCCAGCGACCGGACCCCCACCCAGTAATCGCCCGTGTAGCTGTCCCTGAAATTCTCCACCAGAATCCCCAGGTCTCCCTGCTGGGGCCATTCCGTCGCGCTGGTGATGAACCCGAGGAAAGAAAAGGCATGACCGTTCGGCAAGGACCCTTCGTCACCCTCATAGAGTGCCGTCCATTCGAACTTGAATAGTGCGCTGCGCGAGCGATCCGTGGTCTGGAAAGAGCCGTCCGAGGCGACCAGGCGGCCTGACTTCACAAACCGGTTGTCCGCCGTGAACTCGTTCAAAGCTGGAATGCTCACCGGAAGCTTGCCGTCGGCAATGTCGCCCAGCATGTCCCATCCCGCCGGTGGCGGGTTCATGAACTGCACCACTCCGTCAGCGCTTGCTTCAAACGTAGCCCTCCACTTCGGATCGTCCGGCCCCGGACAGCTCACGCTCGCGCAGTCCGTGGCCCCGCCGTACCACGCACCCTGCAGCGCGGAGCAGGAGGCCTGTCCCATCTCATCACAGGTGCCATCCGACAGGCAGCAAGCTCCGGTCGCCAGGGCGTCGAATGCGCCTTGGGCGTCGTCGAAGTAAATCAGGGTGTCCACCGCCCAATCCTGCGCCGTGATGTTGTTGGCCAGGCCGGTTTCCTTTGCGTCTGATTCCCAGCCGAGGTAATCGAACTGGGCGTTATTGTTGACACTGACAATCTGCGAGAACACTGCCGGACCGCCTCCGACGTGTGGAATCGGATTGCCCAGCGCATTGTAAAGCCCGATGGTCTGCTCCCGGGTGGTCGCATCATACGCGATCACGAGTTGATACGTCTTGGAGAACGGATCCGTTCCGAGGTTGATCCAGAATGGTGAGTAACTCTGCGTGCTTCCCCCGGTGGCGTGGGCCCCAACGAGGGCATATGGCCGGAGCCAGTAATCTCCCGTGCCGGGATCCTTGTAGTTCACGAACTGCACCACGAGATCGCCTAGCTGCGGCCAGTCCATGCCGCTTCGCATGAATCCGACCGACGAGTATGCGCCTTCCCCCGGAATGGATCCCTGGGCGCCCTCGTACAGCGCCGTCCACCGGAACCGATATAGCGCGCTGTGGGAAGTCGTCAGATCGTGCCATGACCCCTGACTGGTCAATTCCCGACCCGACTTCACGAACAAGTTCCCGGTTGCACGGATGCTGAGCTGGGGGATGTGTACGAGCGCTTCTCCGTTCACCACCCCACCCGAAAGCATGTCTTCCCCATTCGGTGGTGCACTCTGATACTGCGAGACCCCCTCGTAGCCACTGTCGAACGTGCTTCGCCAGACTTCGCCACCCAGAGCCCAATTCGCCACGATCGCCATCGCCAGAGCCGCTGCACACAGCCCGTTCCTGTTCCTGGTCATCTTTGCCGTCCTCCGATTCGCTTCATTCCACGCAGGTTGTCCGTGTGTTCTCGCCTTGAGCATGTTGAAAACGGTCGCCTTGCGGCCGTCGATTCCTGTTTCGATTTCACTCGGCCTTCGGGGACGATGCCCGATGGACAGACGGTTCAATCCGTTTTACCGACTGGCGTGCCACCAGGTGCCCTTTGCATCGTTGGTGAAGATCGTGCATCGGCCGATTTTCGATCAAGCCTTCCAGCAGGTCAACGAGTCGTGCGATCTCCGTTTCGCAGTCCGGCACGTACGTCGTGATGGGAATTGGTGACGGAATGCGCAGGGAATTCTCGCCGTAGGCAATCAGGGACAGGTCGTCCGGGATCTGCAGGGCCAGATCATTCGCCACAGTCAGAATGGCCTCACAGATTTTCCAGTTTTCGGCGAATACCGCCGTGGGACGAGAGGGATCAGCCAACACGTCGCGGGCTAATGACGCCAACGACTCACCGGCGTATGCCTGGACCAGCAGCGTGCGCCGGAACGACAGCCCCAGATTTTCGAACGCCTCGCGATAGCCATTGGCGAAAAGAGCGAACGCCTGACTGCTCAGCCAGGGACCGCCAATCAGCGCGATGGCCCGATGTCCGTGGTCCAGTAGATGCGCGATGGCCTCACGACAGTTGGCGGTAACGTCGGCGCCGACACTCGGCAGTGTGCCTGGATGCCAAACACTGAATTGAACAATTGGCAATCGAGGGAGAAGATCCTGGTATGGCTCGGCACAGGGCCCCATTGCGATGATGCCGTCGATGTCCTTTCGCAGGGAAAGTTGTCGCACGCGATCCCGACTGAACCCCTCGTTTGAACCGAGGCCCAGGATCTGCAGGGCATACCCTCGTTCGCCCAGCCTCTTCTCAATCAGACGCAACGCGTTGAGAAACGCAAAATCCTCTTCCGGGTGTGCAGCCCGCTCGTCCGAGCATACCATCACGATGTTGCCGCTGGGGGACTCCGCCCATTGTCCCAACGAGACCGCTTTCCGAACAAACGTACCGCTCTTTTTTTTGCGTGAGATGTAGCCTTCCCGCTGAAGCAGTGCCAGCGCGTGGCGGACGGTGGGTCGACTAACGCCATACTGTTCGGCCAACTCGATCTCCGTGGCGAGTCGGTCGCCCGGTTGCAAGTGCGCACCGGCGATCTCCCGCTCCAGCAGCTGGCGCGCCAAGTGGGCGTATTTCGGCACGTATCCCGACAGTCCCGAAATCACACTACCTGGCGGCAACACCACGACGGATCCATTCACGCTTGAACACAAGCTTTGCCACACCCTGGCGCCAGACCCTACGACGGACGTCTGACCAACCCTATTGTACCAGAACCAACGTCCATATCCACTCATTTTGTAACAAAAGTTGTATCTTTTTGCCCGGGCGATTCCAGCGATCCTCGCCGGGTTGAGATTCAAAGACACCAGGCGTACGGGCCTCTGGTTAATGCTCAGAGCAATCCCGCTGAGAATACACCTATAACATTTTGTCATCAATGATATTATATCTGAATGCTAGCGGTGCATCATCCGCTGGATTCCAGACCGGAGGCAACAGAGTGCGGGTGTGGTCTGGGCCACACGGCGTGAATACCAAGCCCAAGCTCGATACCTGCCATTTGTTAAAATTGTATTGACATAACGAATGCTTATCGGGTATTCTGAATCGTCGCCCTTTCGCGACCATGACCTTTTGGCGGCCGCGTCTGCCTCAGACGGCCCGACCGGAAATGCGCGGTGCGATAAGGGCGGACCCCATCGCGCGTGCGGTGGCACCCCGGGGACTCCCCGGGGTGGGCGACGAAACGCGTCTGGCGTTTCTTTGGGGTTTGGCTCTTTCGGAGGAGGTTTGGACATGCGAACGATCATCGTTGCAGCAGGGGTGTTGGCCCTCGCAGCCTCGGGGCTGACGGCGGGCCAGGTCTGGCACAGCACGTTTGCCACCGATTATGACGGCGTGGTGCAGTTCCAGAGTGCACCACCAAGCGGCGAGGACATGCTGGCGGGAGGCGTTTCGAACGGCGAGGCCATGGTGCATGTCCCCCAGTTAGGCCATCGTGTCGGGGGAAACCTCTACACCAAGGCGGGGCGGGCGTTAACCAGTCAGGGCTCGTGGCACGATCTGACGACTTCCCACAGCGCGCTCTACCGCTTCCGGTGGACGGCGCTGTATGAGGGACCTCAGGGATCGATCCCCGACGAGGGCGCCTACTCCGCCGTCGGATTCGTTCGCAGCGGGACGGACTGGCCGCAACAGGGCGACATGGGCGTGCTGATGGTCAACTACAAGCGCGCTGACACCGGGGATTACTTGCTCCGCCCGTACGCAATGGTGGGAGCTTACGCCAGCGGAGGAAGTGCCCAGTCCTATTCGCCATTCTGGATCAATCTGGGCCCCGACCCATTCTCGCAGGACTTCCAGCTGGTTATCGCGTACGACGCGGTCACTCGGGAGCAGACCATTGGGCTATACAACGCAGCAGGCCACCCGATTCAGCACGCGGGAGGCGGCGATGCCGTGTTCTCGCAGACTGTCGCCGGCACCAACAACGCCCAGTTTGATTATCTGGGCTGGGAAGCGTACTCCGTGGAGACAGGGCTGGATCACAATATCACAGCCCAGGACATGGCTGTGAATGACCTGATCTACTTTGACGACCCTACTGGGGCGTTTAATGCGCTACCTGAGCCCGCCACTGGGCTGGCATTGGCGGTTGGCGTGGCTCTTGCCACCGCGCGCCGGCGGCGGTAGTGCGGCGGATGCCGGAGATCAGAAGGGAAGCGAAAAGGCGGCCTAGCCCTTCGGTGGACCGGAGGGCAGGGGGGTGTACAGCTCTGAGGGGGCGGGCACAGCGGGTTGGGTACAGGAGGATCGTGATGTCAGCACCGTTCCACAAACACGCCGAACTCAGACGCCTGACGAGCTTTACGCTGATCGAGCTGCTGGTGGTGGTGTCGATCATTGCGCTTCTGATATCGATTCTTCTGCCGGCGCTTAGACAGGCCCGGAATCAAACAAAAGCGTTGGTGTGCCTCAACAATCTGAAGCAGTATGGCAATGCAATCTGCGCATACGCGGCGGACCATGGAGGCGACTATCTTCCGCCTTATCATGCCCAGACGATAGTCGAAGGGTACGTGGCGCCCTGGTGGGAGATGTACATTACCTACAAGTACCTGCAGCGCGTGCAGAAGGTGCTGATTTGTCCCGCAGACGATTTCGTCGACGTGAACCCGAATCCGCCTCGCCTCCTGCGCGTCCAGCCCAGCATCGGCGGCGACGAGCAATACTGGAGCTACGCGACGAACGGCTATCCGCCCAAAAGCAGCACCCCTTCGCTCAGTCGCAATGATCCGCTCTGCCGGGCCTATCAGGCGATCACAGGGGGGCCGCCCATGAACGATGCCCAGATCGTCAGCGTTTTCAACCCGGGGCGGGTGGAATGGCTCAAGCCACCGGCCGAGTTTCTGTACATGGGCGAGACGGCCCATCGAGCGGTGCTGAGCCCGTATTATCCCGACGAGCTCCGTAAGTACTATCGCACACAACACGGAAAAAAGGATGTCATGAACGCGCTCTTCGGGGACGGCCATGCCACCCCTCTTCGCTTTGAGCACGTGTGGCCCGGCCCCAACTGGCGTAATCCAGAGGACACGGTTACGGCCCAGATGAGCGAATGGAGGCCGGAGATGAGGAGATTATGGTTCGGCGAATCCAAGGCCATGGGCCCGATTCTGCGCTGATCGGCGGATCGTGGGCAACGAGGTCTGCGGGCAGTCGGTCGCTTTGCAGCAAGAACCGCCAAACGGCGCCTGGAATCCTCGAGCCGCAGCCCGGGGACTGCGGCTCGCGTCGTCTGGCGGCCGAGCGCGTCCATTGCGTGCGCGGGGACCTACGTGTCGCGGACGAGTCCGGGCCCACGGGGGTTTAAGATGGCCTTGCAGGGACAGACTGGGATGAGCATTCAGCGTAGGTCTGGTCCAAGATGGTTCTTAGTGCTTGCGGCTTGTCTGCTTTGCGTGCCCACCACTCAGGCCGGCGAGATATGGCGTGCGATATTTGACACAGACACGGACGCCGTCGTGCAATTCATGCCATATCCGCCCGCAGGTCCGAACGACATCGTAGGGTCGCCGCTGGACGGTGAGCTCCCGCTGAACCTCTGGCACTTGAACGTATACGTGGCGGGTGCCAACTACTATTGGAAGGCCGGACGTCCGCTGGTCGCCCCCGGCACGTATCAAGATACCACCAGTTCGCACAGCGGGCTCTACCGCTTCCGCTGGACCCACCTCGACGCGGGAGGCGGAACGATTTCCGTGGGGTTTGTCAGTACGGAGGAACTGTATCCGCTGCGAGACGCCATGGTCGTGACCATGCGGACGGACACGAATACGGTCACCGGTCAACTTCAAGTCCGCCTCTGGGCCGATGCGGCCGACATCGGCGGCACGGGGCGGATGAAAACGGACTTCGGGTACGCCGATCTTGGCCCGGATCCGTTGTCCCGGCAGTACTGCCTCGCTGTCGGTTACGATGCGAACACACGTGTTCAACGCGTAGGGCTCTTCGACGCGGACGGCGTCGAAATCCACGGCGGAAGCCAGATTGTGCCTCCCACGGTCTGCGCACGATTTGATTACCTCGGCTGGGAGTCGGGAACCCTTCCCTATGGCGGGGAAGCCAACGTGCTGGCTCAAGCGTGGCGACTGGACGAGTTGGCCTACTTTGACGATGCTCAAAGCGCCTTCGCAGGGCTGGCCAATGCCGCGTGCTGCCTGCCCGACGGATCCTGCCAGGGTCTGTTGGAAGCGGATTGCGCCGCGCTGGGCGGTCAGTCCATGTGGAGCGGAAGCACGTGCGCAACTGTGAATTGCACAGGTGCCTGCTGTCTGCCGGACAGCACTTGCGACGCTGCAGCCACACCCGTGTCCTGCTCGGCCGCAGGTGGCTCCTGGATGGGTTTCGGCGCCGACTGCGGTGCGTCGAACTGCTCCTACGGGGCCTGCTGCTTCGCGGATCAGACTTGTGCGAATCGCACGGAGGCCGGCTGTGTGGGAAGCCTGGGCACGTGGGTGGGCCCTGGAACAGACTGCAGCCAGGTGTCCTGCCCGCCAGCTCCCACCGGCGCGTGCTGCCGAAGCGAAGGATCCTGCGACCTCCAGACCGATGAGTCGTGCCGAACGGCCGGCGGAGAGTGGCTGGGGGCGGGAACCGCATGCGACGTTGGCGTCTGCCTGGGCGCCTGCTGTCTGCCGGATGCCTCCTGCGTGGAGACGGTCGCCGACAATTGCGCCAGTTTGTGCGAGCGATGGCGCGGGGCAGGTTCCACGTGCGCCGAATCACTGTGCCCGACCCCCATGGGAGCATGCTGCCTGTCTGACGGCTGCCGTGAAACCTCGGAAAACGACTGTAGGTTCTTGGACGGAGCCTGGCAGGGCGAGGGAAGCACGTGTTCATCGGCGACCTGCTCTGGCCACCCGGGGTGGTGGGCGACGTTTGTTAATGGCATGGATGAAGTCGCACAATTCCGTAGCTTGCCACCTAGTGGTCCGGCCATTCTCGGAACTCCATCCGCTGGTGCCCTTCCGGTGACGATCCCCATGCTCGGGCACCGGCAGGTGGGAAATCTCTACCCCAAGGCTGGTCGCCAGCTTCGAGCGCAGCGGTGGTATCGGGATTTCCGGGATACTAGTACTTCTCACAGCGCGTTATGCCGATTTCGTTGGACAGCCCTGTATGACGGAGATCAGGGTTCAACGCCCTCTGGTTATTCGGCGTGGTCGTATTTCGGGTTTATCACGAGCCTCCTGGATTGGCCTCAGCAGGGTGACCTCGGCGTATTGATGGAGAACTATAAGAACGGCACCACCGGCTCGTACTGGCTTGGCCTGTACGCGAACGCTGCCGCCTATGGAACCGATGGAACGGCGAAGACAACCGGGCCGCAGTGGGTCAACCTGGGGCCGTCCCCGTTCGCGCAAGACTTCCAGTTTGTCATCTCGTACAACGCCACCACGAAGACACAAACCGTCGGATTGTACGATGCGAATGGCAGCCTGATCCGCAGCGTATCGCAGAATCTGTCCGGTGTATCGCCCCAGTTCGATTATCTCGGGTGGCAGTCCTATTCACTCGAGGCCGGCGGCGACCAGAACATCGTCGCCCAGTCTTGGCTGGTCAAGGAACTCGCGTACTTCGATACGGCCAACGGTGCCCTGGAGGCAATGCAGTCCACCGACACAGGCGCATGCTGCTCTGCAGATGGAACCTGCCAAGATGGACTTCGGCAGCTGGAATGCGGAGAACTGGGTGGAATCTGGCAGAATGCGGGCAGTTCCTGTGCCACGGCCAGATGTGCGGGAGCTTGCTGTCTGCCGAATGGTCTCTGCGCCGACGGCCACACGGCCGATACATGCGCCGGCACCGGCGGACAGTGGAAAGGGGGCCAAACGGATTGCACAGTCGTGGCGTGTCCCCTGCCTCCCTGCCAGAACCCGGCAGCGGACGTGGACGGTGATGGGGACGTGGACCTTCGCGACTTCGCCGCCTTCCAGCTCTGTTACACCGACACGGATGATCCGGCCGGGCTTCATGATCCTGTTCAGTGCCATTGCTTTGACCAGGACAGTGACAGCGACGTGGACTTGGCCGACTTCCTGTTCTGGGAGGCATGCCTGAGCGGTGACGGCACGCCCGCGGACCCCGCCTGCGACGATGCTCCGCCCCGATTGAAAATCGTGTCCACCGTAGTGGATTTCGGAGACGTCGCGTGGAGCGGTTATTTCTCCGGCGGCGGGCCCACAGCGCAAACCGAATTGCGCACACTCTTTCAACAGGTTGCGGCTGCAGGCATCACACGACTTTACTGGTGGGCAACGACGATCGGCGAGTACCATTATCTATCCCAGGCTGGTCCCATGTACAACAACGACGGCCGGGGCGCCTGGAGCCAGTGGCTTGTGTCCACTATTCACGATTACGACGTGCTAACAACAGCCCGACAGTACGCCACGCAGTACAATCTGGAACTGTACGCCTGGGGAGCCGTCATCGAGGACTTCTACTACGGCCTGCACCACGCGCCGGACTCGCCGAAAGCCGAATTGTACGGCGAGTATCCGTTGGCGAATCCCCTTATCCTGGCGAAGCCCTGGCTGACCCGCCGACACCGCACGGATCCCGACGCCTATCTTCACGCATTCTGCTACGCGTACCCGGAGGTGCGCCGAAACAAACTGATCGAACTGGACGAAATGATCGCGTACGGATTGGACGGGATCGCCTACCAGACTCGGACTCACACAGTCCTTTCCAATCCGGACGCCTACGGATTCAACGACCCGATCGTGAAAGAATACCAATGCCGGCACGGAGTCGACATTCGCAGCCAGCCGTTCGACAAGGGTCAGTGGCTCGACGTGCGCGGAGACTTTTTCACCGAGTTCCTTTGGAAAGCCCGCCAAAGGTCACGGCCACACGGAATGAGCTTGTTGTGCCAGGTGGAAGTGCCGCGAGACATGACTGTGGGGGCTGGTGTGCGTACCCCCATCCCCAGCGAGAACGTCGGTGATTTCAAATGGGACTGGCAGACTTGGCTCGACCTGGGCATTGTGGATGGCGTCATCCTTCAGGCTCTGGGCGGTGGCAGCGACTGGAACGGTCACGGGTGGCCGCAACTGGTGGCAAGAATCAAGTCGGAATTCCCGAACGCGTACGTGGCAGTCCAGTACGAATTCGACAACAGCGACACGCTCCAGGAATTCGAGACGATTCTCACCGATGCATTGAGTGACCCGAACGTGGATGAAGTCGTGCTCTATGAAACCCTCCATTTGTTCGACTACCTGCCTGGTATGTTGGGCGTGGTGAGAGACGTCATCGATCAGGTGAACCAGGGCAGATGATCTCCTTTCGCAGGAGAACCGTTTCGAAGGGGATGCGGTCCGCCGGCTTCGAAAGCAAGATGCGGGCAGACACTTATACGGCGGATCGATTCTCCCACGGCGCTTCGCTATATCGAATCGCGGCTGAGTGGATCTTTCCTTGACAGGTGAGCGCCGACGATGGGCACAATCGCCAGCACTTCTGCGGTAGAGGCCATGACGACCTTGGACTATGCCGTCATCGCCGCCTATATGGCCGCGGTCGTCGTCCTGGGGAGCTGGGTAGGGCGCGGCCAGAAATCCACGGAGGCCTATCTGCTGGCCGGACGCCGAATGGGCTGGATTCTCGTCTGCGTCTCCATCATCGCCACGGATCTGAGTGCGGTCAGCTACATGGGCGTGCCCGGCTGGCTCTACACCCACGATTTGAAGTACTTCACCGGCGTGGTGCTGTTCTCGCCGCTCATCATGCTGCTGGTGGTCGTGGTGTTTGCCAGGATCTATTTTCGCCTCAAGGTGTTCACGGTTTATGAGTATCTCGAAATTCGCTTTCACCCGCTGGCCCGAACGGTCATTGCCGTGCTCTTTCTGTTTCAGCGTGGTGTATGGCTGGCGGGTGCGATCTACATTCCTTCTCTGGCCATCGTCACTGCCGCCGGGTTGCCGATGGAGGGAGGTGGTCCGGCACTGATCGGCTGCATCCTGGTTGTGGGGCTGGTAACCACTTTTTACACCACGCTGGGCGGCATAAAGGCGGTGATCTGGACCGATTTCCTGCAGTTCCTTGTTCTGATCGGCGGGCTCCTCCTGATGATTGGCATGCTGCTGGCGTCGTACCAGTGGGACGTCACCGCCCTATGGGTGCGGGCCGCAACCCTGACCGCGGCGGAGACCCATACGCCCCACACCAACATGATTAGCTGGAAATTCGATTTGGTGACGGAGGCCGCTATCTGGGGACTGTTCCTGCACTTGCTGACATACCAGATGGGCACCTACGGAGCCGATCAGGTGATTGCCCAGCGATACTTCACCGTGGACAGCTTCCGCAAAGTAGCCAAGTCCGTGATCGGCTCCGGCTTTCTGGTCAGCGGAACCGTGTACGCGCTGGCCATGTTCGGCCTCCTGCTCGTCGTGTATTACCAGGATCATCCTGAACTCGCGGCAACGCTCACCAAGCCGGACCAGATTCTGCCCCATTTCGTGGTCCACGCGCTGCCGGTCGGGGTGCGGGGCCTGATCGTTGCGGCCATTCTGGCCGCGACCATGTCATCCGTGAGCGGCGGGCTCAACTCGTTCGCGACGGTAGGCGTTGTCGATCTGTACAGGCGGCTCTTCCGCCGTGCCGAGCATGGCTCCGAACGCGGACGACTGGTGCTGGCCAAAGTCACGACCGCGTTAAGCGGCCTGCTGGTGACACTCGCAGCCGTTTGGATCAGCACTCGGAAAACCGACATCGTCGAGACCGTCGCCACACTGGCCTCTTATTTCGTCGGTCCGATCACCGGCATTTTCCTGCTGGGTGCTCTCACCCGGCGCGCTCACGTGGGTGGCGTCGTGATCGGTTCCGTCGCCGGGTTGATCGTGAGCGGACTGCACTACGAATGGGAGCCGGTTAAGAGTTACGTCAACTGGATGTGGGTAGCGCCGCTGACCTGCGCGGCTACGTTCGCAACCGGCTATCTGCTGAGCGCGATCACGCCCTGGCTGCACCGTGCCGGCGAGCCAGGTACTACGCCAGGCGCGTCGAGAAGACCGAGCTGACTCCCCGGCATACGGAAGGAAACGGGCTCTATCGGGGGCCGTGGCTGACTACCGTAGCTCAAACGCACGCAAAAGCGCGGCGATCGGCCTGCCCCGGTCCGCCAGGTCTAAATAAAGTTGCGCTGTAATGAGGCCGCGCGTAAGATGGGCGTTCCCAGATAATTACGAACGCCGGTCCATCCGGCAGAAAGGGAACGCCCATGAAACCCAGTGTCATTCAACTGTCGCGACAA
>JBPOIK010000136.1:0-3644 GCA_052034525.1 Planctomycetota bacterium | reverse complement strand
CCGCCCGCGCCGGCGTTCCAAAGCCGGCCCGCGCGCCTCCGCCGCGCCTGCCGGGCGGCCTGCCCCCCGTAGCTCGCACAGCGAAGGCGGGAGCCCCGCGCTCCCGCCTTGCAGGCGCCGGCGCAGGCCGGCGGTCCATATTTACGCAGCTGCATTGAATGGCTCCAAACCCGCCAGCTTCATCCGCGCATCGTGCGCCGGCGCCACGCGTGGCTTCACGCCTTCAACAGCATGCTTCAAGTGCGCGATGTGCTCCGGCGTCGTGCCACAACAGCCGCCAGCAATGTTGAGCAACCCCGCCTTCGCCCATTCCGCATAATGCGCTTCCATCGAATGCGGCGTCTCATCGTAAGCACCCATCGCGTTCGGCAGCCCAGCGTTCGGATACGCGCTCACCGCGCACTCCGCCACACGCGCGAGATCAGCCAAGAACGCGCGCATATCCGCCGGACCCAGCGCGCAGTTCAACCCGATCGCCCATGGGCGTGCGTGCCGCACCGAATTGTAGAACGCTTCCACCGTCTGCCCAGAAAGCGTCCGCCCCGAGCGATCAGTGATCGTGCCGCTGATCCAGATCGGCAATTCAACGCCCGTCTTGTCGAACGCTTCCCACGCGCCCCACAGCGCGCTCTTGCAATTCAGCGTGTCCGTGATCGTCTCGATCAGCAACACATCCGCGCCGCCCTCGATCAGCCCGCGCGCTTGCTCTTCATAGTTCGCCGCCATCGTGTCGAAATCGCAGTCGCGGCGCCCCGGATCGTTCACCTCGGGCGACATCGAGAGCAGCTTCGTCGTCGGCCCCAGCGCGCCCGCCACCGCGCGCGGCTTGCCATCGGCCGCTTCGAACTTATCGCACGCCGCCCGCGCCAGCCGCGCACCTTCCAGGTTCAACTCGTACGCCAACTCTTCCAGCGCATACTCCGCCTGGCTGATGCGCGTGGCGCTGAACGTGTTCGTCTCGATGATATCGACGCCCGCGTTCAGATACGCATCATGCACTTGGCCAATGATCTCCGGCCGCGTCAGCGTCAGCAGATCGTTGTTGCCCTTCAGCGAACTGGCATGATCCGCAAAACGCGCACCGTGAAAATCCTCCGCCTTCAGCCCAAACCCCTGCAAATACGCGCCCATCGATCCATCGAGGATCAGAATACGCTTCGCCAGCTCCGCATTCAGCGCGCTCAGTCTTTGCTCACGGTTCATTGCGCCGTCTCCTTTGCGCGCACGCCCAGGATGCGGCAGATCGAGTACGCGAGATCGGCGCGGTTGAGGGTGTAGAAGTGAAAATCCTCCACCCCTTCCGCCGCCAGCCGCGCGCACAATTGCGCCGTCGTCACCGCCGTCACCAAGCGCCGCGTCTCGGGATCGTCGTCCAAACCTTCAAACAGGCGCACCATCCAGCGCGGCAGCGTCGCGCCGCAGGCTTCGACCATCTTGCGCAAGCTCTTCACGTTGGTGACCGGCATGATCCCCGGCAGGATCGGCGCATAAACGCCCGCCTTCGCCAAGCGGTCGCGAAAGCGCAAAAAGATGTCCGCCTCAAAAAAGAATTGCGAGATGCCGCGCGAGGCGCCGGCGCCGAGCTTCTTTTTGAAATTCTCGATGTCGTGTTCGAAGCTCGGGCTCGACGGATGCTTCTCGGGATGCACGGCGACGGAAATATCGAAGGCGCCGATGCGCGAGGCCGCTTCCACCAATTCAATCGCGCTCGCGTAGCCATTCGGGTGCTGCAGATATGGCATGCCGACGCCGCCCGGCGGATCGCCGCGCAGCGCCACCACGCGCCGCACGCCTGCGCGCCAGTAATCGCGCAGCACGCCATCGACTTCGGTCTTGTTCGCGGCAACGGTTGTGAGGTGCGCCGCGGGCTTCAGCGTCGTTTCGCTGACCATGCGCGCCACTGTGCGGTGCGTACGGTCCCGCGTTGAACCGCCCGCGCCGTAGGTCACCGACACAAAGCTCGGCGCCAACGGTTCGAGCTTGCGGATAGATGTCCATAGCTCCGCCTCGAGCTTTTCCGTCTTCGGCGGGAAGAACTCGAACGATACGCGCGTCTGGCGCCCGCGGCCGGCGCTATCGGCGATCAAATCCTGGAGGTGCTCGACGCTCATGCCTTCGCCCCAGCCCATATCTTCACCGTCAAGGCTTCGCGCTTATTCGGCGCAAGTGTTGTTGTCTTTGGTCGCGTCAATGCTGCGGCCTCACACCATTCGGCGATCTCGGCGTCCGTGAAGCCAAGCCGGCGATGTGCGTGCTCTTCGCGCAAAAACTCAAGCGCATGTGGCGCAAAATCGACGATCAGCAAGCGCCCGCCGCGCTTCAGCAGGCGCGCGGCTTCGGCTATGGCGCGGCCAGGATCGGAGAGAAAGTGCAGCACTTGATGGATCGTCACCAGATCCGCCGCCCCCGCTTCCAGCGGCGGCGCATAGGCATCGCCGAACTGCACCGCTGCCTTGGCTTTGAGGCCGTCCAACGAAGCGCGCGCGATCGCCAGCATCTGCCGCGAGGTGTCAAAGCCCTCGGCGCGCCGCACGCGATCGGCAAAGAGCTGAATCATGCGTCCTTGGCCAACGCCGATATCGACCATCAAATCGAACGGCCCCGCACCTGCCGCTTCTAGGATGGCGCTATCGATATCGGCTTCCGGCAGATGTAGCGCACGCACGCGATCCCAATCGGCGGCGTTGCGTTCGAAATATTCCGCCGCCGCTTTATCGCGCGCGGCGCGGATTTCGTTCAGCCGCTCAACATCGCGCGCCAACACCGGATCGCTTGGGTCGAGCATCGCCAGCGCGGCTTCGGCGAACTGCCGCTCGGTCGTGTGCGCGCGCGGCAAGCGATAGAACACCCACGCCCCTTCCGGTGCGCGCTCCACAAGCCCCGCTTCCGTCAACAGTTTCAAATGCCGGCTCACGCGTGGCTGGCTTTGCCCCAGCGCCTGTGCGAGTTCGCCCACCGCCAACTCGCCCTCGGTCAGCAACGCCAGCGCCCGTAGCCGCGTCTGCTCGCCCGCCGCCCGCAGCGCCGCGACCACGCGGTCGGCGTCGCGCAACTCCGGGACCGGTTGGGTTGCAGATATAAACATATCTTTATATGCCACGCGGGAGACCGCCTTGCCAAGCGTCTGCTCGCTGCCGCTGCCCCTACGGACAGTGGATAAGTTTCCGCCTGAGTGTGACTTCAGCGCCGCTCGTGCGAATTACTCACAAGATCAGCGCGTTGAGCCGCCTTCCGAAGCCGCTCTCTTGAACGGTCCGTTCAGGCCCGAAACAGGCAAGTTGATTAACCTTACCTCGGCATTATCTGCGCTGGACCTAAGGGGGTCCGAACATGCGGGGACTAGTTTCTGTGCTGACTTTGGCGGCCTGCTTGGCCGTCCCAACGGTGGCGTCCGCGCAAGACGCCGCGCCGGAAACTGTTCAACCGGCGGCTGATACCGGCGATCCGTGGGAAGGCTTCAACCGCAGCCTCTTCGGCATTCACCAGAGCGTCGATCATGCCGTGCTCGCACCGGTCGCGCGCGGCTATCGCGCCGTAACGCCCGGCCCACTGCGCACCGGCGTGCTGAATTTCCTTCGCAACCTCAAAGGCCCCGTCATCTTCGCGAACGACGTGCTGCAAGGCGAAGTCAATCGCGCCGGCAC
>JBPOIK010000137.1:0-24026 GCA_052034525.1 Planctomycetota bacterium | reverse complement strand
GGGCCATCGCGATCCGCATCGCCCCAGACTCCGGGCCGACGACGAACAGGACGGACCCAATCACGACGAGACTGACCAGGACCATGAGGGCCACGGTCATCCACCAGAAGTGCCGGGCGCTCTCGATGCCGGAATGCACGGGCAGGCGTTCAAAGAAGGCGGGTCGGCGGAGAATCTGCCATTGCAGCCGAAGCAGCCAGAGAAACCCGGAGGGCTGCCAACGGCGTTCCACCCAGGGCGTGGCCTGCCGTCGCCCGCCGGGCAGAGACTCACGCACCGCCAGTCCGCACTCGGGGCAGCGGGTCTCAAGCGGCAGATGAACAATGGGGTAGCCGCAGGCGTCGCAGAGCGGCTGGCGCGGAGCGAAGGCCGGTCCGTCCGGCGGGCCGACGTAGCGATGCGCCCCGACAAACCACATCCGCAGCAGAAGAATCAGGGAGATCAGGAACGCGACAAAGCCGCCGACAATGAAGCGCTCATCCGGCCAAGGCCTCCATCGATCCCCATCAACCGGGACGCATTTCAGAACCGCGAACACAATCGCCAACGGAATGCAGATGGTCATGCTCCAATGCACGTTGCGAACGCTCCGCTTCCACACGGACCACGCCCGGTCCCCGCCCGCGGCCCACGGCATCAGAAGGATCGCCACGATCAGCAAGACCGGCTCGAAGAACAGTGGAGTCTTCGCCACGGCAGCAAGCGGAACCCGGGTCCATGCAGTCTTGGGCGAGAAGGAGGCGAGTTCCAGAATCTCTCTCGCCAATCCTTCGCGAATCCACGCACGCTCATCGTTCATCTCGCGGAGGGGGGGATACTGGCGCTCACGCAGAAACTCTAGACCCAAGACCACGGCGGCGAGAAAAACGATGCTTACGGCACCCGCCAGCACGGCCCGCACGGTGGATCCGGCCGCCAGAAACGGCCCGTATCGCATCGGTGCAAGCCAGTGCAGCAGCAGGGCCGCAAGGAAGTTGACCCGACGCACCGATCCCGGCAGCGCGGCGGTCGGAGGGAGTTGTTCCGCCACGACCGCCCGATCGGACGCCCCTGTTGTCTCCGGACGGACGCCATTCATGAGGTGGCTCCACTCGCGAAATCTCCGCGAACACGATGTCGGGCATCTGCCATCCCTCGGGGGTCCGGTAGTCGACCCGACCGCCATCATCGACCCCGTCCCAGCCGATGCTGTAGAGGATGAATCCTCCGTCACGCCGCTCGTAACGGAGGACGCCGCGGTCGCCGTAGTCAATCGGCAGTCGAGGGAGGAATCGGGGGACAAGCTCGCTGAGCGTTTGGGGAAACGTGCCGTTGGCCAACCAGAACTCTCGCAGGGCCACAAGAGTCATCGCGCCCTCCATGTCGTTGAGCGACGAGTAGTACACCTGAATGGTGCTTGCCGTTAAATTACAGCAGAACGTGCGAAACCCCTCCAGCGGCCCCACGGACCAACATTCAACACCGTCGGGGAAATCAGCAATTCGTGGGAGTGTGGCAGGACCCTCCGGACACCAGAACTGCTTCTCCACCACGCGCTTCGCCTGGGACAGGTCGTGAAAGACGGGAGCCAGAAGATTCCACGTCCGCCACGGTGCGACACCGCCGCTTCCAGGCGCGGCCCCGGCGCGTCCCGAGCAAGTCAGGGACAAGTGAGCCGCTGCAGAAACGTCCAACCAATCGCCGCCCTCGCGAACGTACAGGTGCTCCAGCGTGTTGATCAGAGCCAATCGCTCTCCCTCGCACAGGTCCCGCGGATGCAATTCCGGCCCCATGATCCGGTCAAACTCAGCAACGAATGCGGCGATGGGGATGCTCGGGCACCGGCACGGGCCTTGCTGTCCGTGGGAGTACTCCACTCCAGAAGCAGCGAGGCGCGGACAGAAAGCCTCAATAGCCCAACTCCTCAGGTCGTCGGCCAGACACCAGTGGATGCGGCTCTCCGCCGATCGGTCCTGGTACCGCCTCGATCGCCCGCGACCTCGTGCGAGACGAGCGATGGTCAACCAGTCTTCCACGGCGGAATCCGCATCGCCTTCGTAGGCGAGAGACCAAACGGCGTGATTCCCCAGCATCCACACACCAGAAACCAGGTTGTAAGTCCAGCGGGCCCATTCGTCCATGGTATCGCCTGGTCCGGGGGTCGGCGGACACCATCCGCGCCGGGCAACATCTATCCATTGCTGCCGCAGTTGGAGAAAAGCATCCGACTCGAAAGCGGGAAATCTCCTCCAGGCAGGTTCTTGTGTCCAAAGCCACAAGCGACTGTCTTTCTCGCATACAATGCCCATCCCCTCCGCCTGCGTCACGAGCAACTCGACGTTCTGCATCGCCGTCTCAAACGAATACGCCCCCGGCGGAGGCGGATCGAGGCGTTCGATCAGCTCGGCCCAGTATTCCGGACGCGGCGTCGGGCGGAGAGTGATATGCAGGTACACCCAGCGGGTGAGCCAGACGCCAAACAGCAGCAGCGCCAACAGCACGATGCGCCGTCGGCACCGCCGGCGAGCCGGAGAGCGAGATGACGACGGTTCAACCGTGTCCGCCATGTTCTGGCCCCTTTCCAATCATGCGGCACATCCCCGCGCCGGCATCACGGCTCCAAATGCGCCGTCACCTCCGGCACGGGACGGCCGTCGGCCGTCTCGACATGCACGCCCAGCTTCCAGCCGGAACCCCACTGGTTCACCTTGACGAGCAGGGTGTTCATACCCTTCTTGAGCTTCACGGGCACCAGATCCTGCTTGGGAGTGTACGGCCGCGCAACGTGGTGGCGGTGGACTTCCCGCCCGTTCAGCCAGACGGCCACCCCGTCGTCCGAGCCGAGGGCGAGCGGAACCTCCATCTCTCGCGGGGAGTCGAGGTGCGTGAACGCGTACGCCACCGCATGATCCACCTGGCCATACTGCTCGACGAAATCGATCGTGAACTCCTCCGCCAGGCCGCCACTGACCCCGATCGCCCGCTCCACCTTCTTCCACGCGACGGTCTTGCCGTCCTTGCCCTCGTAGGTGGCCGACAGGTCCACCGACGACTCCGGCGGCAGCACGGTGTTCAAAGACGGAGTGTGGAACTCGGCGGAAAACGGCCCGACAATCCACCAGTGCCCGATGCCCGGCAGCAGCTCCGTCTGCACCGGCACCGTGACCTCCACCCCGGCAACCTTCACCGCTACATTCGCGGTGACCAAGCCGGTCTGAGGCCGGCCCTCTGGGGCAAGCCGCGTCTGGCGGGCCACGTTCACGCCCGGCGCGAAGCCGGAAAGATCCCATTGTTGCGTGCCGGTGACGGACCAACCCGGCCCGGCGTCCAGCGAGAGCTGCACCGCGGCATCCCCCGCGTCGCCTGCCAGGGGCGCCAGACCGACGTCGACGGAAAGGGTCACCTGGTCACCGGCCGCCGCCGCCCGCATGTCCACCGCAAGCCCCAGAAGTCGACCGGCCAACGGCGCGAGTTCGGCAGGTGCCACTTCCGTCGTAGAGAGCACTTGCAGCAGTTCGCGCCACACAGATGACACCTCATCCCCAATGCGATCGGCGTCGGAGAGTCCGGCCGCGATCTCCCCGCGAATGCGCTCCAGCGACGATGCCGGCTTCTCCGCCGCCGGACCCAGCCCGTTGGATACCGCCTGCAACGTATCCAGCCGGCCCCGCAGCCCCGCCCGCAGCGCGGGCCCGGAGTCGCCAGTGATCGGGTCCCATTCCACTTCCACCGCCGCCAGGTCCGTGACCGCCCGGGCGGGCAGACGCACTACCGCGCTGAATGACTCCGCGTCGTACCTCCAGCCGGGCTGGTCGGCCGCGGTGGCTGGCGACAGAGGTTCGCCATTGCACGTGACGGCCCGTGGCGGCCAGACGTCCCGCAGACGGATCTCATACTGCCGTTGCTTCAACATTCCGGGAAACCCGCCTTCGACCGGGCCGATGCGGATCTGCCGGCGGTTCTCCACCTTCTTGTGTGTCACCGGGGTCCAGGCGCATTGCCCCTCCTGGTAGCCCACTGTCAGGCCGTCGTCTTCATAGACGCGGGTCTGACCGGCCGGGCCGGGCCAGATGTGCAGGATGAGCGGGTCCACCGCCCGGGCCTGCGCGCGGAGCATGTCCGGCTGCGCCGGAATGATGCCGCCGCTGCGGACGAAAATCGGGATCTGATCCAGCGGGGTTGCCAGCACCAGGCTGGACGGTCCTGCATAGGTTGCGCCGGTGAACCAGTGCGTCCACTCTCCCGGCGGCAGCCAGATTCGCATGGGCGTGCTGCCGTTGATCGGATTGACCGGCGCCAGGGCCGGCGCGACGAACATCTGGTCGCCGAACAGATACGTATCGCCGGCCCGGTAGGCCTGGTCCATGTCCGGCCATTCGTAGTAGAGCGGGCGGCACAACGGCATCGCCGTGTCGTAGCACTGTCGCGCGGACGTGTAGATATACGGAATGAGAGAGTACCTCAGCTTGAACGCGTCCCTCATGATGCGGAAACTCTCTTGCGGGAACATCCAGATGCGGCGTTCGGCTTGTTCGTTCTTGGTGGTGTGGGTGCGCAGCACGGGGTTCACGATGCCCCACTGCACCCAGCGCGTGTACAGCTCCGGCCCGACGGGCCCGGGCATATGACCGCCGATGTCGTGGCTCCAGAATGGGTACGCCACGTTCCCCGCGGTTGATGTGAAATACGGCTGAAACGCCAGCGACTCCCAATTGCAGAACGTGTCGCCGGAGAAGCCGATCTGGTAGCGATGACTGCCCAGGCCGCCCCAGCGGCTGAACATCATGGGCCGGAGCCGGCGCGTGGTCCCGTCGGCGACCTTCACATCGCGCGCCGGGTTGCGCTCCATGTCCGTCCAGTGCAGGTAGTTGAGCCAGAACAGCGGATCCGCCTGGGGCACCTTGCTGCCTTTGACGGACGTGCCCTGCTGCCAATCGATCCACCAGAAGTCGACGCCCTGTCGCTCGAGCGGGTGGTGAAGATACCGGAAATAGGCGTCCACGTAGCGCGGGTCGGTGCAATCAAACGGCACGTTGTCCACCGCGTCCGGATCCAGCCCCATATGTTCGGCCACCTGCCGGAATGCCGCCTCGTGCTTGCCCACGCCGGTGGCGGGGTGAAGGTTCAGCGTGACCTTCAGTCCCCGCTGCTTCACCCAGCGAAGGAAGCCCTCCGGATCGGGAAAGTATCTGGGGTTCCAGGTGTAGCCCGTCCAGCCGTCGAGATGCCAGTCCATGTCCACCACCAGCACGTCCAGCGGCACGTCGTGGGCGTCGAAGTCTTCCACGAGCTGTCGCAGCTCGTCATCGGAGTACGCCCAGTAGCGCGACCACCACGCGCCAAACGTGTAACGCGGCGGCAGCGGAATCCGACCGGCCAGCCGCGTGTAATCCCGCACGGCCCGGGCGTAGTCGCGGCCATACCCGAAGAAATACCAGTCAATCGCATCCTGGCCGTTTCGGACAACCACCCACGGCCAGTCGGTCCCATCAACCCGGTCGAACAGCAGCCGATCCGAATCGTCCACCAGCACCCACCCGTCGCGGGAGACGATGCCGGGAGGAATGGGGTGCCCGCCGGAGACGCCATCGAGCGTGCGGTACGTACCGAGCAGATTGCCCTTGTCCGGCGTGCCCGGCGACCAGCGCACCGGAAGCCCGTCGAGCGTCAGCGTGATGGTCAGGTTGTCCGGGGCGAACCGGCCGCCGTCCGGCCTGTACCGCACGGCCAGCTTGTCCGTACGCAGCGTGAGCCAGTGGTCGTCGCGCTCCACGGTGAAGTGCGGAACCGGCAGCCGGCGGTTGATGAAGACGTGCGACGCACGGTCCTCGAACCGGCCGTCCGCGCACCATTCCGCCCGGATCAACTCCGCCGTCAGCACGGTGAACCGCGCGTTGCCCGAAATGACCATTGCCTTCTCGTCGGCAACCGGATCATACGTCTCGGCCCCGACGGCGGCACGAACGATCAGAACTCCCACAACCCCGATCGCCATCCATCGAACTGTCATAAGAGCATCCTTTGCCTGATAATCTCCGCCCCGATTCAGGAGCCGACGGCCGACTCGACCCGATGCCCGTTGCCGGCGTCAAAATACCGCACCGGGGCTCTGTGCCCCGTTTTCCGCCTCTGCGGACGGACGTGGAGCCGGAACCGCGAGCCCAGGCGTCCAACGGCCGATTCGATCGAAATCATGTCACATCCTCGCGCGCCGAATGGACATTGTGGCGGGTGCGACGCGGCCGTGCAAACCGGAGCATATGCTTGCGGCCGCCTGGCGGTCCGCGTATGGTCTGGGGGCCGGTGCGGCCGCGGCGGACGCACCGGATGCAGACGACACCGATACGCCCGCCTCCGGAGGTGATTCCAATGGCATACCAATTGCCCGATCTGCGTTATCAGGCGAAACTGCGTGGTCCCGATGAGATGCTGGCCCATCTGCGGTCTTTCTCACTCAAGCTGCAGGTCTCCGTGGGGATCTGGTATTTCACGCCCGGAGGCGGGCGCTTTCACGATGCGTACGTGGAGCCCCTCTCCATTGCGCAGCGACTGGAAGTGGCCGCCGAACTGGCTCCGTTCGGCGTCACCGGCATCGAAGCGCACTATCCCGCCGAGGTGAATGAGGAGAACCTGCATCTCTACCAGAAGCTCGAGCAGCAGACGGGCATCCGGCTGGTGGCCGTCCCCTTCTCGCACTTCTTTGACCGGGCGTTTGAGTTTGGCAGCGGCTCCAACCCGTACACCCACGTGCGCAAGGAAGCGCTGGACATCGCGGTGGGCGGCTTGAAGCTGGTCAAGGCCGCCGGCGCCCGCTGCGCCATCTCCTGGCCGGGCATCGACGGATACCTTTACTCGCTCGGAACGTTCTTCCGCTGGATGTGGGACTGGTTCGAGGGCAGCATGGCCGAGGCCATGGACGAGGTGCCCGGCGTGCGCGTGGCCCTCGAGCCCAAACCGTACGAGCCGGCCCCGAACAACATCTACCGCACGACGGCCGAGGGCATTCTGGCCGGTCAGCGGATCGAAGCCCGCCTCCGGAACCGGGAAAACCGGGCGCTGCTCGAGCAAGGCCACAAGCTGTTCGGCATGAACCCGGAAATCGGACACGTGCGCATGGGGTTCGAGGACTGTCCCGCCGCCTACACCCTGTGCGGCATGGACGGCCGCCTGGCCCACTCGCACTGGAACAGCCAGCCGCTGGGCAACTACGACCAGGACCTCAACATCGGCGTGGTCGACGTGCAGCAGGCGGAGGCCCTGCTGTACGCCCTCAAAACCATGGGCTACCAGGAATACTTCGGCATCGACATCAATCCGGAGCGCATGCCCGTACAACGGGCCGTCGAGATCAACACACGCGTGCTGCAAATCCTGAACGACCGGATCGACGCGCTGCCGCACGACCGCATCATCGAGTGCGCCCTGGACCCGGCCGCCCACCGCGGCGACCTGGAGATGATCCTCGCCGGCACGCTGGCCCGCGGCTGACCGCGACCCCGTGCTTCGATCCGAGTCCGGCGTCCGACCGAACGCAGGACGCGCCTTTCCTACACTGCGGCCCGACCATTATCGGACCCTCCCGCGACGGCGACTTCGTGTCCGGGAAGACCGCCGTTTTTTCGAAGGTCAAGGTCCATATTTCTCGATACGTAAGAACGTGGAGAACACACCGGCTGCGCAGGCGGTCCGGCCTGTCGAGCCGGCAGACATGCTCGCCATTCGGCGGAAAACCGTAGCAAAGGAGTACCGATGATGTCACTGCGGGCCAGCCTGCTTTCCGGAACCATTCTGATCCTTTTGCTGGCCGGGGCCTGCCAGGAGCCGACCCGGCGTCTGAACGCTCCGCCCCAAGGAGCGTCCGACTCCCCTCATCCCATGCAGAACGACCTGAATTACATGGTGGACAACGCCCTGCTGGAAGACATGTGCGTATCCGACATTCACTTTGTTCCGCATACGGACCAGATCAACAGCCTGGGAGCGCGCCGCCTGAATCGCTACGCCGAGCTGCTGCTGAACATCGGCGGCACCATTCATTACGACACTGCCGAACGCGATGGCAGCCTGGTGGATGCCCGGTTGGAGACGGTGCGCGAGTACCTGGCCGAGGCGGGGGCCGATCTGAGCAAGATCCGGGTGATCCCCGGCCTGCCGCGCGGTCGCGAGACCCGCGCCACCAAGGCCATCCAGACCATGGAGAACAGCGCCTCCGGCGGCGCCCCGGCGTCGCCGTCGACCGGCTCGTCCATGTTCCAGTGAGATCCTTTCGAAGGCCATTTGAGTGAGGGACTCCCGTGTTACGATTCCGCATGATCGCCGCTACCGCGTGTGCGGTGCTTCTGGCGAGCGCCAGTTGCCTGCCACCGAAGGACGAGGTCGTTTCATCACAGCGGTTTCCGAAGTGGGATCAGGCTGACCCGGCCGTCCTGAACGCCACCGAGGACACGACAGAGCCGAACATCCACCCGGAAACCCACATCGCCGCCGCCGCGCTCTTCGAGAGCCAGGGACTTCACGCCAAGGCCATCATCCAGTACCACAAGGCCATCGCCGCGTCCCCGGATCACCCCGAGGCCTACACGCGCCTGGGGATCCTGCTGGGCCGGATCGGCGAACACGAAAACGCCGAGCGGTACCTGCATCACGCCGTCCAGCTCCGGCCGCAGTCGGCGCCCCTGCGGAACAACCTCGGATTCGAATACGCCCTGCAGGAACGCTGGATGGACGCGGAAACGGAAATCCGCAACGCCATCCAGCTCAAACCCGATTTCAAGCGAGCCTACATCAACCTCGGAATGGTCCTGTGCAAACAGGGACGGTACGACGAAGGGCTGGAAGCCTTTGAGCAGGCCGTTCCCGGCGCGGACGCATATTACAACCTGGGTCTCATGCTCCGCTCCGCACGGCAGTACGGCAAGGCGGCGGAAGCGTTTGCCCAGGCCCTGGACATCGACCCGCAACTGACGGCCGCCCGGATCCAGCTCGACCAGATCGGGTCGAAGATTTCGGAGGCGGCACCGGACGAACCGCCCGCGCTGGCAGCCCAGCCCGTCGCCGAGCCGACCATCGAGGCGACACCATCGGCCGGACCGCTCGCCGCCGCTCCGCCCGATGACGCTGTCATCGACATGCCGGTCGAAGCGGCGCCGGACGAATACGCGGTCGCCATCGACCCGGCGGACCCGAGTCCGATCGCCTCGGCCGCGCCGCAACCGGCCGAGCCGTCGATCGAGGCCATCTTCGATCGGATCGGACCCATGTGGGACGTGTTCCGGACGCTCATCGACGAGGCCGGCAACACCACCGAGCCGGCAATCACGAACGCGACAGATGGGCCCCGGATCGACATGCCGATCGAGGCGGAAGACACGAACGTATTCCTGGCCGCACGCTTCTTTCAGGATCTGGCGGACCGGGCGATAGCGCCGCCGGCGCCATCGAGCGATGGCGATACCATGGCCGTGGCGCTTGTCGAAACGCCGCCGGCGACGAACGCCCTGACGAAACGATCCGATCGGCAAACCGTCGGTGACAGGAAGCCCGAGGTGCTCTGCGAAGACTGGCTCAAACTGAACTGGGCCTTCGATGAGAACACCCCGCCGGTGGTCTTCCCCACCGCGTGCATCAACGACCCGAACACGTTCACCCCGCAACTGCGGTTCGACCCCCGGTGGCACCTCGTACGTCCGGGCGCCATCGCCCTGGAGCAGAACCCGTACGAGCAGGTCGAGACGTTCCACCCCGTCACATGGGGGATGCCCGCCCACACCGTCAACACCGACTGAAACGAACGGCCGGAGAGAGTGCTCGAAGGGCCCGCCCGCGCGGGCCCTTTCCTGTGCGCCGAGCAAGTTTGGCAACTCGGGGGTGCAAGCCCCCCTGCCCAACCGGATGGGGGTGAAGGGCAAACGACAATTTGCGGAACGGCGCCGCCTCGGCGTGGGCAAGCACCTGGCGGCCCAAACCGCCGGATGCCCCCGCGGCCCCTGGCGGATCAGCCGGAAGCCCGGCCATGCCCTTCGCCCTCCCGAACGCCCACTTCGCAACTCTCTGGCCGCCTCTGCCCTCGGCTCGTTGACGGATCGACCCGATCGAACCGCCTTGCACGAACCCGTACGCACGGTGCTGTGACAGGAACTGCCCGCCAGGGCCGGCGGATGTCGACGGCCCCTGACCATCCGCCCGAGACGCCGGGCAGACTCATGGAATCGTCAACGGCCAGAACTGCGGAACCAGCAGAACCGCCACCACCCCGATTACCGCCGTCAGCGGAACGCCGATCCGCAAGTAGTCCGCGAAGCGATAACCGCCGGGTCCGTACACCATCAGGTTGGTCTGGTAGCCGATCGGCGTGGCGAACGATTTCGACGCGGCGATCATGATGACCACCGCGAAAGGCGTGAAACTCACCCCGAGGGTCTGAGCCGTCTTCAGGGCGATCGGGAAGATCAGCACCGCGGCCGCGGCGTTGGTGATCACCGCGGTGGTTACGGCCGTCACCACGTACACCGCCGCCAGCGAGGCCCAGGGGCTGTTGCGGGCCAGTTCGATCAGCGCGTTCGCCAGCGTGGTCGCCGCTCCGGTCTTCAGGAGCGCCTCGCCCAGGCCGATGGACGCCGCAATCACCAGCAGCACGCTCCAGTCCACGCTGCGCCGAGCCATGGCCGGCCTGCAGCAGCCCGTCACAATCATCAGTCCGGCCGCCGCCATGGCCGCCACCATCATGTCGAGCCAGCCCGCCGTCACGACGGCGACCATCCCGGCCAGGACGGCCATGGCCAGCGGGGCCCGCTCGTGCCGCAGCGGGGCGGAGTTCTCGATGGGGCTGACCAGAAAGAAGTCGCGCGAGTTCCGCTGCTGCTCCACAAAGGCGGGGCGGGCCTCCAGCAGCAGCGTGTCACCCGCCCGCAGCTCGATGTCACCGATCTTGGCCCGCACACGCTCCCCGTTCCGGGCCACGGCGATGACCGCCGCATTGTAGACCGACCGGAACCGTCCCTCGCGAATGGTCTTGCCGACCAGACGGCACGTGGGCGAAACGACCGCCTCGACAAGCGTCCGCGCGAAGCGCGGTGAATCGAGCTTGTAAACCTGGTCCGTCGCGGGCGCCAGGCCCCGTATCTTCTGAAGGTCCACCACGGTCTCGACCAGGCCCACGAACACCAGCCGGTCGTCGGCGTGCAACCGCTCGGCCGAAGAGACGGCCGGCAGAATGTCGCCGCCGCGCTCGATCGAAGCCACGTACGCGCCCGGCAGGTTGCGCAGACCGGCCTCTTCCAGCGTGCGCCCGATCAGCGGGCTGCCGGGCGCCACCAGCATCTCGGCCGTGTATTCTCGAGGATCATCGTGCTTGCTGATCGCCGGCCCCCGCTCCGGCAACAGCCAGCGACTCAGCAGCACCACGAACAGGATTCCCGCGGCCGCTCCCGGCACGCCGACCCAGGCGATCTCGAACAGGGCCAGCGGCCGCACGCCGGCCGACTGCTTCATCAGCGAGTTCACGACCAGGTTGGAGCTGGTGCCGATCACGGTGCAGGTGCCGCCAAGAATGGCCGCGTAGCTCAGCGGGATCATGAGCTTCGACGGCGCCAGCCGCAGCCGCTTGGCCCAGTCGCTGACGGCGGGAATCATCATGGCCACGACCGGGGTGTTGTTCAGAAATGCGCTGAGCGCCGCCACCGGAATCATCAGCCCGAGCTGGGCGGCCGCCAGGGTCCGGGGCCGGCCCAGCACGCGCTCCGCGATGATCTGAATGGCGCCCGTCTCCCGCAGACCGCTCACGACAACGTAGAGCACCCCCACCGTGATCATTCCCGTCGAGGCCATGCCGCCGGCCGCCTCTTCCGGCGTGAGAACCCCGCAGAGCACCAGCAGCGTCAGCGCGCCCAGCAGAACGATGTCCGCGGAAACCTGCGTGAAAACGAGCACCCCCATCGACGCGGCCACCGCCGCCAGAGTCAACCACGCCTGCCAGATCATCGCGCCGGACCTCCCCAACGCCAGCCGCGGACGGACTTACTTCGGCTCCGACGCCACGGGCGTAAACACAATCGCGTCAAATCCGAAATACGTGCCCGGCTCGGTGGCCTGCGGGTTCGTGCCCACCAGCTCGATCCGCACGAGAGGCTCGCGCGGACCCGGCTCGAACGTCCCCAGCTCGATCGGCCCGGTGATGACCAGACTCGGCCCTTCCTTGGCCGGGTTGTACAGATCGATCGGCTCACCCAGCGGCCTGCCGTCGATCGACACCTGGACGATGCCGTAATCCGGATACCGCGACATGTGAATGGTCACCTTCTGCGCTCCGGTCAGGACGTTCGGACAACGCAGTTCCACCGCATCGCCCTTCCGCGCGCATCCAAACCAGAGCTGCGCGGCGTTGCTGAGGTGGTCACAATGCCACGCCGCCTCCACCTTGTACTCCACGCCCGGCGACATGGACACGATCTCCATGCTCTCCGCCTCGATTGCGTCCGGCACCTTGTTCAGCGGTTTCAGCGCCGGCACGTACAATGCCGCCGTCGTCCGATCCACCATACGGTTGTCCGTCGCGCCGGGGCGGGCGTAGTACCACGTCGTCGCGGCGTAGGCCATCTCCACCGACCGATGGTGCCACACCTCCATATCCATCCGGAACGATCGGGCAAACGGAATGGCATCCAGCGACCGGGTCCGGAACACCGTGGTGTGCCCCAGAGTCACCGGCCCGTCCACCCGAGGCTGCGCGTGCAGCGGACCCTCGAAAAAGTGCCAGTCGCCCCACGCATAGCCGTAGTAATCCTCCGTCCCCGTGCCGAAGTGGGACGGAAACGACTCGCCGTCCACGTAGATCTTCTCGTCGCCCTCGCCCCACCACACCGTCGTCGGGTTCAGCACAGCCAGCATGTCGCCCGCGTACACGCCCTGGCCGGCCACCTCCACGTAGTTCCAGTCCTTCTTCTCCTTCGTCGGAATCGGATACTCGTGCCGCCAGGTCGCATGGAAATGCATCGAGCGGTCATCCCACGCCCAATCCGCGACCCGGATTGCCAGGTCATACTCCGCCGCGCCGCCGGCCAGGTTCTCCAGGGTGATCGTCGCAGATTTCTCATATGGCATCGGCCAGCGGCAGGTCATCGAGCCGTCCGCCTCGACCTTCTGCCACCAGCTTCGAAAAACGTTCACGCCGACGCCCGAGCCGAAAAAATCGCCCACCGGGCACCAGACCGTTTCCTGGCCGTCAAACGTCATACGCAACACGACTCCGCGACAGGCTTTCTCGATGTCGGAGCCCCGCAGGCGGACGGTCAGCTCCCGCACAACACGCGGGCCCGCCGGAAGCCGCAGGGACACCGCCTTCTCCTGCGGCAACGGCCCTTCCCGGCGGAGCGTGCTCATCGGCGAGGGTTGCAGATCGCGGCCGACCGTCTGCAACCGGACCGTCACGTCACGAAGGACCGGCAGCCCCCTCTCGAAGACGCCCAGGGAGAACGTTTCCACGGGAGTGCCGGCAGGATACGTGCGGTAGTTGATCTGGTAATAGAACCCGTCCTTGTCGGCCGTCACCTTGCACGATTTGGCGTATGGGATGGGCAGATACAGGTTCCAGCCGCGGCCCCGGATGGCCGCCAGCGGCGCGCCCACACGCCAGTTGCCGCCCAGCAGGTCGCTCAACGGCGTCTCGATCACCGGTGTTTCGGATCCGTCCAGATAGATGCGGATGGTGCCCGCCGCGTCCGGATTGGCCGACCAGAACCGTACGATCACCCCCGGACCCTGCGCGTCCATGAGGACCCACTCCGTCCGACCGGCATTCTGCTCCTGGCGAAGGAACTGCCCGGCGTCCGCGTTGGCGAACCAGTCTTCCTGCGGAGACTTGGAACTCCGGTCGTAGCTGCTGAACTGTCTGCATGTATAGGCGGGCTCCGGCCACCGGGCGATGGCGTCCCGGTCCACCAGCTCGCGAAGCAGCGATTCGTACGTGATGTCGGCCGGTTCCTGCCCGACCGCGCCACTCCAGCTCACCAGCGCCACCAGCATCGCCCGCCACATCCATCGAATCATCGCGATTCCTCCTCGTGCGAAGTGAAGCTCCCGGGCTTCGCCGCGAAACCCCGCGCCGACTGAATGACTATACCCGGTGCGGATGGCGCCAACAAACCGCGAACCCGTTGGCAAACGCGGCACGGGGATGCGCGCCGCAGATGCCAGAAGGCGCCGCCGGCCCGACACGATGCTCCAGAGTCCGTTCACGCAAAGGGATGATCATTCGCCGCTCAAGACCCGGTCGGCGACATGGCGCGCGCGGCAATGTCGCGGCGGCAGCAAGCCCCTTCGAAGTGTATCCGGTCCACCGCCTCGTACGCCCGATCGCGCGCGGCCGAAAGGGTCCGGCCCAGCGCCGTCACGGCGAGCACGCGACCGCCCGCCGTCACAACGTGCTCTCCCACCCTCTCCGTCCCGGCGTGGAACACGGTGACGTCCGCCAGCGCGCTCGCTTCCGCCAGGCCCGTGATGACCTTGCCCTTCTCATAGTGGCCCGGGTACCCGCCGGCCGCCATCACCACGCACACCGCGGGGCGAGGGTCCCATCGCAACTCAATCTCGTCCAGCCGGCCGTCCAGAACGGCCTCCACCGCCTCGACCAGATCGGATTGCAGCCGCGGCAGAATCGCCTGCGCCTCCGGGTCGCCGAACCGGCAGTTGAACTCCAGTACCTTCGGACCGCCGGGGGTCAGCATGAGTCCCGCATACAGAACGCCGCGGTACGGATTGCCGTCGCGTTGCAGCACGTCCACGATGGGCACCAGCACGTCGCGCTGAACAACGCTCATCACGTTGTCCGTGGCGATGGAGGTCGGGCTGTACGCACCCATGCCGCCGGTGTTCGGGCCGGTGTCGCCTTCGCCGATCGGCTTGTGATCCTGCGCGGAGTCCAGCACATAAAGGGTCCGCCCATCCACCAGGGCCAACACGGACAGTTCCGGCCCCTCCAGACGCTCCTCGACCAGCACCGTGTCGCCCGCCTCCCCGAAGACACGGTCCAGCATGATCTTCTCGAGAGCCAGGACCGCCTGGGCCGGCTCATCGCAGACAATGACGCCCTTGCCCGCGGCCAGCCCCGCTACCTTGACCACCAGGGCGCAGTCGCGGGTGAGGCTGTAGTCGCGGGCATCGGAGAATCGGCGGAAAACGCGCGCGGAGGCCGTCGGCACGCCCGCCGCGCGCATCAGCTCCTTGGCATAGGCCTTGTCGCCCTCGATCCGGGCCGCCGCGGCCGTCGGGCCGAAAATGCGCAGCCCGGCCTGTTCAAACCGGTCCACGATCCCCGCGCACAGCGGCGCCTCCGGCCCGACGATGGTGAGGTCCACACGACGATCCCGGGCCACGGCCAGCAGCCCGTCGATGTCCTCCGCCGCGACCGGAACGTTTTCACCCAGCGCCGCCGTCCCGGCATTGCCCGGAGCACAGATCAGCGCCGACACCCGCGCCGAGGCAGCCACCTTCTGCGCCAATGCGTGCTCCCGACCACCGCCACCCACCAGCAGAACGTTCATAACTCCCTTCCCGCGTCCAGGGTTGCCTTGTCCGACATTGTTCCGGCAGCGCACGGAAGCCGGCAGCCGCGCCGGCAGAGTCCCGACGACTGTATACGCCTGTCGGACGCCGACCGCAATCCATCCGCGCCGCGGCGACACCAGCCCCCCTTGACCCGGCCCATCCGAAAGCTAAGGTAGATTCAGACTGGAGCGGCGTAGCTCAGTTGGTTTAGAGCATGGGATTCATAAACCCAAGGTCGTGGGTTCGACCCCCACCGCCGCTAGTCACATAATCCCTGTTGGCATAGTAGGTTAGATCGTTCTTTCAGTGCGTACGGTCGGAGCACTCGGACGGATTGCCGAGGGTCCGTGTGAGGAGTCTGCCGCCGCGGAGCCTGACGGTGCCGGCTCGATCGGCTGACGATGTGCTCCGGCCGAGCCTGTCTCCGAGGGACGAAGCGGAATCGCGCGTGTCTCGGCCCGGCCCCCGAAAACACCCGACACCCCCACAGCATCGGAAGCAGGCGGTTCTGGGGACGCTCGCGACGGAGAAACGCGCACGCCCGGTAAGCGGCGCGCCCGGCGCCGCCGCGTCTTCGCCAAGGCACGTTACGGCGGGTCTTATCGGCGGATCGAATCCGCAGACTTCCCCGCCTGCCCATTCCACACGCCAGGAAAACGTATCGTATGTTTCCAGCATGCGAACGGGGCCCGCTCGCCGGGGCCGGTACAGATAGGCTCTCCCGGGAAAGGGGTCAGATGCCATGAACGATTGGCAGAAGAGATTCACCAGCAAGCTGGAAACGGTCCGTGGAGCGTCGAGCGATCGCTTCGAGGAAACGGTGGAACGTTGCGTGGGACCGGTGTACGAGGAGTTCCACAAGTTCACCGGCCAGCAGGGGTTCACCGCCTCGGCCCCGCTCTCCAAAGCGGGCATCCGCACGTTCAAGTTCTCGCTTACCGAGAATGCCTACGTGCTGATGACGTTCCGGCTGAACAACCTGGAGAACTGCGAACTGCTCAGCGAGTTCGTCATTCCGAACCGCGGCAAGCTGCCGCCGATCAACCAGCACGTGGAACTGTCGGAGGTGAACGAAGCCTGGGCCCGCCGTGCGTTCGAGCAGGCCCTGGACCACTTCGTCGACGCCTACGCCGACGCCGTGAACGGCGGTTCCAAGCCGAAACAGGCGCAGCCGGTCCCGGTCTGAACCGCCGGACCCGGCCGTCAGGCCAGCGAACAGAGAATCTCGCAACCGGCGGCCAGGCGCTCGTCACAGACCGCGTAGCTGATGCGGAAGTGCGTGTCCCGGTCTCCGAACGCGCTGCCGGGAATCACCAGCACGTTCTTCGCGATGGTCGCCTCCACGAAGGCCGTCGCGTTCGGGAATCGCGACGGCACGCGGGGAAACACATAGAATCCGCCCGCCGGCCGGATGAATTCAAACCGCTCGCGCAGGGCGTTTACGACCAGATCGCGCTTGGCCCGGTACGCGGCCACCTGGGCGGACACGTCCGTTTCCAGGGCCGTCAGGCACGCCCATTGGGCCGGCTGCGGCGCGCAGACGAACGTGTACTGCTGCAGCTTGGCCATTTCCTGGATGATGGCCGCGGGACCGGCCGCGTACCCCATCCGCCAGCCGGTCATCCCGTAATCCTTGCCGAATCCGCGCAACAGAAGCGTCCGCTCCGGGGCGAACGCCACGGGGCTGGCCGCCGGGCCGTCGTAGCACAGCCCGGAGTAAATCTCATCGCTGATGATCAGCAGATTGCGCTGGCGAGCCAGCTCGCACAACGCGCGGATCTCCTGCTCCGAGTACACGATGCCCGTCGGGTTGACCGGTGAGTTGATCATCAGGATCCGCGTGCGCGGCGTGATCGCCGCGGCAAAGCGCTCCGGATGCAGGGACAGGTCGTCGTACGTATCCACGGACACCGGGATCCCGCCGGCCAGGCGAATCAGCGTGCGGTACGACACGAAGCACGGGTCAACGACCAGCACTTCGTCGCCCGCGTTGACGCACGCCATCAACGCCAGCGTCAGCCCGCCCGAGACGCCGCTGGTGATCAGCACCGCGGGATCCCAGCCGAACTCCTCCCGCATGGCCTGCCCGATGCGTTCCCGCAGAGGCGCGATCCCGTGCGTCACGGTGTACTTGTTTCGCCCTTCCTGAATCGCGGAAATGGCCGTCGCTTTGATCGGCTCCGGCACATCGAAATCCGGCTGCCCTATGGACAAATCGATGGGGTCCTTCATCGCGGCGGCCAGATCAAAAATCCGCCGGATGCCCGACGAGCCAATAGACGCCATCCGCTGGGCAACAAACTCGCTGCCGGACATGGGAACCCTCCGTTCGTCTGCTACGACCAATGCGACCGCTCGCCCTGCCGAGCCGCGGTCTGACGTGCCGATAACAAAATCCGCTGCCCGGACCGACCCGAGCAGCAGATTTCATTGTACGCCAGAACCTCGAAGAAGCCACGTGGAATGCCGGTGTCCCGCGGGGCTGCCCGGGGCCTACTTCTTCCCCGGGGCCGCCTTCGACGCGGTCGCCGCCCCTTCTTCGCCCTCGCCCTTGCCCTTCTTCTTCACCTTGCCGCCCACCGCCGCCTTGCGGTGAGCCACCTTGGGCAGGCCGTACGGAGACCGACCTTCCTCCCAGCGGGCCTCGTCGCGCAGCCGAACGATCCGCTCCGCCCGACTGAGCACATTCCGATGGCGGACGAGAGCCGCCTTGGTTTTCAGAGATTTGTCCATCGACATTGTGTTCGTAACTCCCTACCAATGATCCTCGGTCAGCTTCTTCGGATAGCCTTCCAACTTATACTGACCGCCGCCCTTGTAGTACTCCCGGCCGGCGGCCTGAATCCGCCGAAGGTATTGTTCGTAACGCGCACGATCCGCCGAATCGTCCCAGTTGAAACCCTCCGTGGTCACCAGCAGGTGCCGGCCCCCCGAAGGCTCCAGCGAGGTCTGGATCCCCAGTTGATCGAGGTACGCCTGGGCCCGCAGGCCGTCGTCCCGGGCCGACCCCGCAAAATTCTGGACGACAATATAAGTCATCCCCGGCGTCCAGCCGCCCGAGGGCCTCCGTTCGGCCGACTCGTGCCGCGACGCCAGCGCCGTGGACGGCGGCGCCACCTTCGCCGGCGCCACCAGGCCCTCTTCGGGCACCAGGGGCGAGGGTCCGAGACCCTGGGTCACATCCGGCTGGGGCGGCCCCTGGCGCACGCGGTCCATTTCGTCCAGCGACTCGCTTTCAAGGCCGGCCGACGCCCGGCGGGCCTCGGCCATCCCCGCTTTCCAGCCGCTTCCGTGCCCCAGCCCGTAGACCACGCCCAGCAGCACCACGATCGCAAACAGCGCGGCCGCCGCCCGCGTGCTGTCCAGCACGATGCGGATCACACGCCCGTCAATGCGCAATACCGCATCCTTTGTGCCCCCCGCTTCCGGGGTTACCGAGGCCGGCGGCCGAATCGCCGGCGGCTGTGCCGGCGGGGTTTCCGGGGCCGGGGCTGCCGCCGTCGGTTCGTCCGAAGCCTCTCGCCGACCCCGTGTCCACAAGGGCGGGTTCTTCGACTTACAGAGAACCTCGTACAGCGGGGCACGCTTGGACTTGGCCATCTGGATCCTCTCCCCCGACGCCAACGGCGCCGCGCGAGTCCGCCAGCTTACCGGAACGCGCGGAATTTTCAACCCGCCGCCGGATTCTCCCCCCGGCTCCACACGA
This sequence comes from Planctomycetota bacterium, assembly GCA_052034525.1. GTDB lineage: Bacteria > Planctomycetota > Phycisphaerae > UBA1845 > UBA1845 > JAFGJQ01. Next base: position 4,801 of record JBPOIK010000137.1, on the reverse strand, counting down.
CCAAAACAGACCGCCGAACACCGGACTGGCGTTCGGAGGGGGGGACGGGTACACTCTGGCGGCCGGAGCGAGGGAGCGGGCCGGGTGAGGAACGTTCACCGTGAGGCGCGGGGTCCGCGTGCAGACGCAGGGTGCGTGCATGAAGTTTGAGTTGATTGATCGTATCATCGAATTGGAGCCCAATACCCGGATTGTGGCCTCCAAGTCGGTTTCCCTCGCCGAAGAGTACCTGGCCGACCACTTCCCCACCTTCCCGATCCTGCCGGGTGTACTGATGCTCCAGGCCATGGTGGATGCGGCCTCGTGGCTCAGCCGGGCCACCACCGGTTTCGCCCACAGCATGATCTTGCTGGCGGAGGTCCGCAACGTTACATATAAAAGCTTCGTCAAGCCCGGCCATCAGATGCGGCTGGACGTCGACTGTCGTCGACTGGACGAAGCGCAGGGTGAGTTCTCCGGCACCGGGCATTGCGGCCAGACGGAAGTGGTCCGGGGGCGCTTCGTTCTGAGACACTTCAATCTGGCGGACCGGAACCCGGCGCTCGCCGTGATTGACGGGCGGGTCATTCAGGCGGCCCGAGCACGATACGATTTGTTGCGCAACCACCACGCTGAAACAAGCGCCGACTCCGCGGTGTAATGCGGTGGACCGCCGATCCGGTGGGTCGAAGTGAAGGAGGATAATCTCAATGGCGATGAATCGCGACGAGGTGTTCACGAAGATCGAGTCCGTGCTGGTGGACGCCCTGGGGGTGGACGAAGACGAAGTGACGGAGGAGGCCACCCTGACCGGCGACCTCGGTGCGGAGAGCATCGATTTTCTCGACATCGTCTTTCGGCTGGAGAAGGCGTTTGACATCAAGATCCCGCGCGGGGAACTCTTTCCCGACGACATCTTGAACAACCCCGACTACGTCGAGAACGGCCGGATGACGGCCGCCGGGCTGGCTCAGCTCAAGAGCAGCATGCCCCACGCCGATTTCACGGAGTTTGAAAAAGACCCCAACGTCTCCCGGATGCCCGACCTCTTCACCGTCAAGGCCATTGTGGATTTCATGACCCTCAAACTCAACCAGAGCGGGCGCCAGGCGGGAACCGCCTCCTAGCGCCCCGCTGTCCGTGCGGAGCCCGGCATGCGTTGGCTGTGGATTGACACCTTTGTCGAGTTCGAATCCGGCAAGCGGGCGGTGACGATCAAGAACGTCACCCAGTCCGAGGATCACCTGCACGACCATTTCCCCGGATTCCCCGTTATGCCCGCCTCGCTCATGATCGAAGGCATGGCCCAGACCGCCGGCATCCTGGTCGGCGAGGCTCGCGGGTTCCGGGAGAAAGTCCTGCTGGCCAAAATCCGCCGAGCCCGGTTCGACGACTACTGCACCCCGGGTGACCGCATCCGGTACGAAGCCGTCATCGAGGCCATTGATGCCGCGGCCGCCACCACCCACGGGATCGTCTACAAGGAGGATCGCCCGATCGGAGAAATCGATCTGATGTTCTCCCATGCGGACAACGCGTCCACCGACCTGGGTCTGCCCGGACACAATTTCGTATTCACGGATCAGTTCATGGACCTGTTGACGGCCTACAACGTCAAGGCGGCGGACTGACGGCGGGGCCTACCGAGTGGATTCTCCATGACCGGCCAACGACGAGTCGCAATCACCGGCCTGGGCACCATCACCCCCCTGGGCATCGGAATAGAGCCCCTGTGGGAAGGGCTGATGGCCGGACGCTGCGGACTGAAACCCATCGAGGCGTTCGACGCCTCGGGCCTGGCCTCGCGGCTCGGCGGCGAGATTCCCGGCCTCAAGGCCGCCGACCACGTACCCAAAAGCTATCGCAAAAGCGTCAAAGTGATGGCCCGCGACATCGAGATCGCGGTCGCCGCCGCCCACGTGGCGGTGCTGGACGCGGGCCTGAACACCCGCTGCCTCGTCGAGCGGGGTGAGGCGAACGGTCCGGTGAACGTGAATCCCACGCGGTTCGGAGCCAACATCGGAGCCGGCCTGATCTGCGCCGACCTGCAGGAACTGGCCGGCGCCTTGTACACGGCGGTCGAGAACGGCCAATTCAGCCTGGCTCGCTGGGGCCGCGACGGCATGAACAACCTCACGCCGCTCTGGCTGCTCAAGTTCCTGCCCAACATGCTGGGCTGCCACGTGACGATCGTCCACGACGCTCAGGCGCCGTCCAACACCATCACCTGCGGCGAGGCGTCGAGCCACCTGGCCATCGGCGAGGCATACCGCACCATCGCCCGCGGCGCGGCGGACGTGTGCATCTGCGGCGGGGCTGAAAGCAAAATCAACCCCATGGGTGTTCTGCGGCAGCAACTGCTCAACCGCCTGGCCACCGGATGGGACGACACGCCCGCCCGCGCCTGCCGCCCCTTCTCCGCCAGCCGCCGCGGCATCGTGGTCAGCGAGGGCGGCGGATTGCTGATCCTGGAGGATCTGGAACATGCGCGAGCCCGCCAGGCCCGTATCTACGGCGAGGTGATCGGCTTCGGGGCCGCCACGAACACGAACAGTTGGACCGAGCCGGACCCGGACGGCACCGGGCTGGCCACCGCCATCCGGGCCGCCTTGAACGACGCGGGCGTCTCGAAGGACACGATTGACCTGGTCGGCACGTTCGGCACCGGGCTGAAAGGGCACGACGCCTCGGAGCTCAAGGCCCTCCAGACAGTCCTGGACCGCCGTTTCGACGGGTTGCCCGCAATCGCTACGAAGGGGTCGCTGGGCAACGCCGGCGCCGGCGCCGGCGCGGTGGACCTGGCGGTCAGCGTGATGGCCCTGGCACGCAACACGCTGCCCCCGTCGCCGAACACCGAAGACCCGGATCCGGAATGCCGCCTGGCGTTCGCCACGAAGGATCCGGCGGACATCCGGGTCCGTTGCCTGCTGAGCGTGGCATATGCGCTCAGCGGCGGGCAGAACGCAGCGCTGATCATTCGCCGGTTCGAGGAGTAGCCCCGTGGGACGCAGAACTGTCATCACCGGGATCGGATGGATCACGCCACTGGGCTGTGAGATCCAGGACGTGTGGAGCCGACTCCTGCGTTGCGAAAGCGGCATCGACCACACCACGCTGTTCGACGCCCGCACCTTCCCCACCACTTTCGCCTCCGAGGTGAAGGGCTTCCGACTGGACGATTTTCTCGGAACGGACGCCGCCCGTCATGCCGATGCCGCCCGCAACTCGCAGTTCGCCCTGGCCGCCACCCAACTGGCCTGGACCTATGCCGGACTCGACAAGCACCCCACCACGCGGCGGGAGCGCATCGGCGTGTACCTCGGCGGCGGCGAAGGCCCGATTGATTTCGACAATTTCGCCGGCGCGGCTATCGCCGGCTGGAATCAGGAGGAAAACCGGCTGGATTGCGTCCGCTGGGCCGCAGTGGCCGCCGAACGCCTCCATTCCGTGCGCGAGATCGAGCAGGATCCCAACATGGCCGCCGCCCACATCGCCGTTCAATTCCAGGCGGCCGGGCCCAACTTCAACACGCTCACCGCCTGCGCCGCCAGCACGCAGGCCATCGGCGAAGCCTATTCGATCATCCGTCGCGGAGATGCGGACGTCATGATCTCCGGCGGCGCGCACAGCATGATCCATCCGCTGGGCACCACGGGATTCAATCGACTCACCGCGCTGTCCACAAGGAACGACGAGTACAAAACCTCCTCGCGACCCTTCGACCGGACTCGCGACGGATTCGTACTCGGCGAAGGATCGGGAATCCTGATCCTCGAGGAACTCGAACACGCTCGGGCCCGGGGCGCACAACCCCTCGCCGAAATCACCGGCTACGGCTCGACCGCCGATGCCTTCCGGATCACCGACATCCACGAAACCGGACGCGGCGGAATCGCCGCCATGCGGGCCGCCATCGAATCCGCCGGACTGACCATCCACCAGATCGACTACATCTCCACACACGGCACGGGCACCGAGGAAAACGACAAGATCGAATCGCTGGCCATCCGCTCCCTGTTCGGCGAACGGGCACGGCAGGTGCCGGCCAGCAGCGTCAAAAGCATGTTCGGACACCTGATCGCCGCCGCGGGCGCCGTCGAGCTGATCACCTGCGTGCTGGCCATTCGCGACGGAATCATCCCGCCCACGGCCAACTACCGCGAGCCGGACCCCAACTGCGACCTGGACTACGTGCCCAATGCACCCCGCAAGGCGGACCTGCGGCACGTGCTGTCCAACAGTTTCGGATTCGGCGGACAGAATGACTCGCTCGTGCTCAGCCGGTTCGACGAATGACCCGCGCATCGACCGCGGCAAACGTCCGGACCGCGACCGAAACCGGGTTGCCACGATTCGTCCAAAAAAGCATTTGACAACCGGGCCCGGTTGTGTAACACTGAGGCCCGCGCCACGGCAGAATTCTGCCTGAGCCGCTGGCTTCAACGAATCTCGCCTGTTGCGAGAGTTGGAACCTGCGGCTTTTTTGTTTGGTTCTTCAGACCTGGCGATCCCCCGCCAGAAGAAGCCGGCCCGGACCGACAGACCGCCACCAGTTGCATGGACGTGGGCCCTCGGTGAATTGCATCTGACGGCGAAAGTGAGCGGCTGGCATGATGCGCCGACTGGAAGCGCGGCATGTCAGATCGCGCGGCCTGCTGCCAGCGGGTGTACTGTTTCACAGCAAGTGAGACAATCGGGGAGGTAGTCTCACTTCCTGTGGAATTTGAAAAGGCGAGGGGCATCCTCCATAAGTGTTTTTTGCGAAAGCACTTTGAAAGGAGGAGCCCCCATGGGCAATACAACCGATCGAGGCAGGAAGATC
>JBPOIK010000192.1:0-3053 GCA_052034525.1 Planctomycetota bacterium | reverse complement strand
TCACCGGACTGCCGCTTGCGCGGCAGTGACCCCATAGAAGCCCTCTGGAGGAGAAAACCAGCGGGGTCCTCCATTCGGCTGAAGTGTTACAACTTTTTGCCCATCTGCAAAGGATTTTTCTGATGGCTGCCAAACAAGTTGCACTGATTACCGGTGGAACGCGAGGCATTGGTCTGGGAATTGCCGAGGTCTTGGCCCGCGAAGGCCTGGACTTGGTCTTGTGCGGAGTTCGGCCTGCAGAGGCAGTCCAAGAGGCGGTCTCTCGGGTGGAATCGCTTGGGGCGAGGGTGCTTTATTGCCAAGTGGACCTGGCCCAGAGTGCCGAGCGCGTGCGATTGGTGGAAGAGATTCAAAAGCATTTCGCCCGACTGGATGGGTTGGTCAATAATGCCGGTGTCGCCCCTACGGTCCGGGCCGATCTGTTGGACGCTACCGAAGAAAGTTTTGATCGAGTCCTGGCCGTCAATCTGAAAGCCCCTTATTTCCTGACCCAACAGGTGGCCCGATGGATGATTCAGCAGCACGAGCAAGACCCCCAGTATCAGGGAACGATTGTCAATATGGGTTCGATCTCTGCTACGGTGGTTTCGACGAATCGGGGCGAATATTGTGTATCAAAAGCGGGCCTGGCCATGGCCACCCAATTGTGGGCGGTGCGATTGGCCGAGTTCGGCCTGCGTGTCTATGAGGTGCGACCAGGAGTGATCCAGACGGATATGACCCTTCCGGTGCGGGAGAAATACGAGCGGCTCCTGGCCGAGGGACTCTGTGTGCAGCCCCGATGGGGCCAACCCGAAGAAGTCGGCCGGGCTGTGGCCATGCTCGTGCGGGGAGACCTTCCGTATAGCCCCGGCCAAGTACTCCTGGTGGATGGGGGCCTGACGATCCAGCGCCTATGATGTTCCCAATCCAGGGGACCTTGTTCCCACACGAAGGGCGATGCCCAGCCTGCTTATTTTACCCAGACTGCCTCAATTTAATTTTGGGAAAATATCGGAATTAGGCAAACTTTTTGGGCAGAACGGCAAATTAGGCAATTTATGCTGGGAATACCTACCTCTCTGAAGGGACTCCCAACAAACAACCGATTTAGCAAAGGAGTTATTCTTCCCCAAACGGTTGTTTCGTGGAGCCCCTCTTTATAGGCATTCACACCTTGCAGAACATCGAGAGCCTGTGCCTTGTCTGCTCCTACGTGGCAAGGCGCAGTGCAGAAACCGAAACCGGTAAGGGCCTCCGAAACCTGGAAGGGGAATGGGCCAACTGAACTGGAATTTGCCTTCATCAACAACTCCTTCCGCCTCGCCGACCTCCCATGAAGGTTTCATCTGGTGTTCTGCCGACGTGCTATTGGGCTGTGATTTGGGTCTGCCTATGGGGTATAAGCCCTGAAGGAGGCGTGGCGGGCCAGCCCGCGCCCAGCCGAAGCTCGCCCATCGTCCAGGCCGTACAGCGGGCCCGGCCGGCCGTCGTCAATATCCGAGGGGAAAAAACCCTGCAAGCCTCCGAGACTTCTGGCAGCCCGGTCGAAGGAGCTCGGCGGGTCAATGGAATGGGCACCGGAGTGATCATCGATCCCCGTGGCTACATTCTTACCAATCATCATGTGGTGGACGGCGTCCGGGAAATTCAAGTGACTTTGGCCGATGGGAATCGCTACGTCGCCAAACTGATCGCCCGAGACCCAGAAACCGACTTGGCCGTTATCAAAATCGACCTCCCCACCGCGATGCCGGTGATTCCGATTGGTCGATCCGATGATCTGTTGCCCGGGGAGACGGTCATTGCCGTGGGCAATGCCTATGGATATGAGCACACGGTTACCCGGGGGATCATTAGTGCCCTGCACCGCGCCGTACAGGTGAGCGAGGCCCAGTATTATGAAGATTTGATCCAGACCGATGCCAGTATTAACCCAGGCAATTCTGGCGGCCCGCTCTTGAACGAAGAAGGCGAGATGATCGGCATTAACGTGGCTGTCCGGGCCGGGGCCCAGGGAATCGGGTTTGCCATCCCTGTCAATAAGGCCCTGGAGGTGGCTACTCGGCTTTTAGCCGATTATACCCAAAAGTCGGCTTGGCACGGGGTGAAAGTCGCCGATCGACCGGCCGGCGAAGGAGAAGGTCTTCGCGTCGAAGCGGTCGAAGAGGGGAGTCCAGGCGCCCAAGCCGGCCTCCAACCTGGTGATCTGATCACGGCGGTCGGCAATGAGAAAGTCCATCGGCCATTGGATTTCTATCGGATGTTTTTGGATCGGAAAGGGGGAGAGAGTGTTACTTTGTCTATACAACGGGAGGGCCAGACCCAACAGATCGCTTTGACCCTGGCCGCCCAGCCTCGCCGGACCGGACCCACCGGTATTATCTGGGAAACCCTCGGACTCGAACTCAAACCCATCTCCGAAGAAACGTTTAAGCAGCAGTATAAAACTCGCTATCGGGGAGGCCTGATGGTGGCTGCAATCCGCCCCAACAGCCCTGCTGCCGAACAAGGGATTCTGCCCGGCGATGTCTTGGTCGGCATGCACATCTGGGAAACCATTTCGCTGGAAAACGTGCTTTACGTGCTTCAGCGGCCCGACCTGGCCCGCATCAATCCGCTCAAATTCTACGTGCTCCGGGGTCAGGAAACGCTTTACGGCTATCTGCCCGTGGCCATAACCGTCGCCCAAACCTCTTCGGGCCGACAGCCCCAGTAACAAGCCCCATGGTGGGAGTGGATCGCTGAGGGCAGAGTCCGATCCGAAACTGACCGCCTCCACCCCGCCGGCACATCCGAATCGCCGAGATGGAGGTGGGATGGAAAAAGAGCCGTTAGGGGGGGAATTCGTCCGGTTCTTCTTCGCGCACGCTGAACTCAAGTTTCCATCGGCGCTGACTTTGAGTGCTCACACACCAAAGTTCCAGCATCCCAAGTTCGGTGAGACGGGCGTGGAACCGAACCGGCACGTAGGGTTCCTGGATACTTTCGTCCCGCACGAGCATCGTTTCTAACGGCGCGGTTTCGAGCAGTTCGTCCGGGCTCCAAGAGGTCAGCAAGGTGCCAGGCCGATC
>JBPOIK010000093.1:0-25490 GCA_052034525.1 Planctomycetota bacterium | reverse complement strand
CGGATGGCCGACCGGTTGCCCCGCAGCCGGCCAGAAAAACACCGGCGATCAGACACGGCAAAAGACACCGGGCGACGGAATGGAAGCCAACCCACTCTGTAATCCTGCTCACGTACCACACCTCACCATCTGGCCATTTTACGCGCGCCCGGGTTTCGGACAACGGACGCGGCATCTGGGCAACCGAGCTCATTCGGTGGGTTCCAACCCGGCCGCCGCGCTCGGTTGGGAAACCGGTATTATCGGCTGGGAGGCCGCCGGGGCCGTCGTCGTTCCCGGCTGCGTCGTCGGCACCGGCACGGCCACGCCGAATTCCTGTTCCAGCCACGCGGCAAACTGCCGCAACTCGGCGTGATCCGGATGCTGAGGCAGGATACCCGCGACAAACGCCCCCACCGCTGCGGGATCGGCGCCGACCTGCAGCGACCGCGCGAGAGCCTGCAGACAGGTGCTCAGATCCCCGCCCATATACGAGAGCTGGGCCACCAGCCCCCATGCGCCGGGATTGCCGGGATCCAGTTGGATCGAACGGTTGACCCAGGCCTGCACGTGCTGGAGATTCACGTCCCTGCCGCGCGCCAGCAGCAACTGGCAGAGGTCCACGTAGCGATGGGCGACCTCGCGATCGACCGCCTCCGGTGTCGGGCGGCCGATGAGCGGCGGAAGCAGCCTGTCTCGCACCACGTCCTCCTGGTCCGCGGCCAGCCGGTAGAGAACCAGCAGCTCATTGGCGGTCCGGATCACCTCCCGACCAATGTGCGAAGGCGGAGCCTCCCTCACCACCTGCTTGGCCGCCTCGATCGCGGACAGCGGATCGCCCGGGTGAGCGAGAAACCGAGTCTGGGACAACTCCGCGTAGCACGAAGCCAGCCCCACCGGGGCGGGCTCCGGCAGTTTGCCGTACAGCCCGATGGTCTGCTCCAGAACGGACTCGGCATGCGCCTGCCGGCCGAAAGCCAGCGAAATCGCGGCGCACAGTCGCAGTCGCTCGGGCGCCCACGGCGTCTGCCACTCTGCGAACGACTCCACCCGCGTCGCCTGAAGCGATCGATCCAGAACGGGCGTATACGCCTCCGTGAAGCCCTCCGCCTCGGTGATTCGCCTCAGGAAATCGTCATACGCCGGGATGAATGGACGGTAGCGGAGCGGACGCGCCGCAAGATCGAAAAGCTCATCCAGGGAGCGCTGCCCCACGGCCACGGTTGCGAACGTCGCGGCAAGAGAAGGTTGAAACGGCTGCCGCTGCAACTCACGATCCAGGGCTTCGACAGCCTGGGTCATGTACCGGGCCGCCTCTTCCTCATTCTGCGCCGTCCGCGCCAGGCGATGCTCTACTTCCCACAACTGGAACTGAAGCCAGCCGCCATTCCAGAAGCGCGGAGCCTTCTCCAACAGGGTCGCCGACAGCTCGAGGCCCTCGCGCGTGCGCATCCGACAGCGTTCGATATCTTCCTGCGCGGCGGCAAGGATTCGTGCATCGACGGACGACGCCTGATGCGCCCGCTGAAACCGGTCCATCGCCTGGTTGAAATCGTATCGTGCGGCATCGAGGCGCGCGGCCACCTGACGATCGGCCGCCAGCAGACGACGCTGGGAGGGCAGGTGCCACATGGCGGCATAGTCCGAACGGGTTATCGCATCGTCCCATCGCTGTGCCTCGGCGTGTTCGACCGCCTCGCTCATGCTGCGCGCCGCGGCGAAATCCCGGCGGGCCAGCTCCGCGGTCAGAATGGCCAGCAGCACGCCAACCCCCAGAACCAGACTGCGACGCAACGGCGTTCGTTGCAGCACGCTCACGGGAGATCGTTGCCCCGTGTAACTCATCGCCCAGATCAACCCCCAGAGCGTATAGAACAAGATGGGCACACCCGGCAGGCGCAGACCGACGCCGAAGGCCTCCTCGACCCCCAGGCCGAACCAGGCCGACGTCAGAAGAATCAGTGACCAGCGATGTCCGGCGTTGGGAAGTGCCGCCAAGGCCAGCATGACGGCCCTGAAAGTCAGACCCATCGCCCCGACGAACAGAATGAGACCGACCACCCCCAGGTCCGCCAGCACCTCCAGGTATTCGCTGTGCGCATGGCTCACGCGAGCCTCGAGTGCCTGCGGGTCATTCAACACATCCCGGACGGCCAGAGCGTCCCCTTTGCGGGCGAATCCGCCCTGCCCCTGCCCCAGAAATACCCGATCCACACTGAGGTCCAGCGCGTACTGCCACGCGTACATCCGAACGCGCATCGAGGCGCTGCGACCTTGCGCGGAGGGCATGTCTTTGCCGTGCCAGGCATACACGGCGCCGCCGAACGCCAGCAACACCGCCGCGGCGGTCACGATCAGACGCCCGCGGAATCGCAGAGCCAGGAACAACACCGCCAGAAACGCCATGCACAGACCGACCGCCGCACCACGGGACGAAGTCAGGTAGAACGCGCCTCCCAGCACCGGCAACACCGCCAGACCAGCCAGCGCGGCGGCCAGACGGCGTCCGAACGACCCGTCCGTCTGTCCCGCAAAGAATCCCGCCGCCGCGCCCAGGGCCAGGATCAACCCGGGGATCAGGCACGCCGCCAGCGTCGTCGGGTTGCCGATCGGATACGATGCGCGAAGATTCGGATTACGCTCCCGCCAGTACAGGACGGCCAGGATCGCGACGGCCACGGTTGTCACCAGCACCACATGCCCGGCATAGCGCGCGGTCGCACGAGTGAGGCCCAGCCCCAACGCAAACGTCCAGAGGTAGTGCATGGCCAGCAGGGCCGAGCCGGCCAGAGCTATGTCGCGGCCGGGTTTTGACCAGGTCACGCTGGCAAAAGACCAGAGAACGTAAAGGACGGCGAACACCCAGGCTGCGGTCAGCGGGGGAATCTGCTGCCAGGCCACGGGGACCGCCGAGCCGCCAACAGTCTCGGGCGGGCGTTCCTCGACGACGGTGTCCGTATCACAGACCTCCTCGCCACGTCGGGGACCGCTGGCCACGGCGATCGCCACGGCCACCGCCGCAATGGCCGCACCCAGGCACAGGATCAGCGATTTGACCGCGACCCCGTCCGGCGTGGGCTGCGAGGCACGAAGGTTCAACAGTTGAACCACCGCCCAAAGCAGCGAATCCGGCTGCCAGGCCACGGCGCCGTCAGGAAGAATCTCCGGCTCGCCCGCCGAGGTCAGAAGACAACCACCGGCCACCACAGCGAGCACCAGCACAATCAGCACCACGTGCAGGGGCCGGACCCGGTCTCGATCGGCAATACGAATCAGGCTCATGATTTGCGGTCAGCTTTCCGGGGTCTGCCGGCCGTCGGCGCGACCGGACCAACACGCTTCCTCGACTCCGGCCCGGCGGTTGGCCACGCGAGCCAGTGCAAAGAGCCAGTCGCCGAGCCGATTCAGATACACCAGAATGATCGGGTCCACCGAGCCGCCGCCGGAGGCGCGAACCACGGACCGTTCAGCCCGGCGGCACACCGTGCGAGCCAGGTGCAGCCGGGCAGCCGACTCGCAGCCGCCGGGAAGAAGGAAGCTCCGCAGCGGGCCGGCCTCGGTAACGGCGGCGTCGATCCAGCGCTCCAGCCGGCCGATCGCGGATGAGTCTATCCCGGCAGTCGCAGGCGTCTCCGACTCCTGCCCCAGGCCCGCCCCGATACGCAGAAGATCCTGCTGCACGGCGCGCAGAAGCTCCGCCATCGACGCGTCCGCGCAACCGGCCACGGCCAGGCCGATCGTCGCGTTGAGTTCGTCCACGTCGCCCAAGGCGACCATCTGGTCGTGGTCTTTGGCGATCCGGCGTCCTCCGGACAGGCCGGTCCGGCCGTGATCGCCCCCGCCGGTGTAAAGCTTCATGACTTCACTTCCGCGCTCGATTCAATGCCGAAAATGCCGGGTTCCCGTAAAGATCATGGCCACGTTGCGATCATTGCAGGCCCGAATCACCTCCTCGTCGCGCTTCGAGCCGCCCGGCTGGATGATCGCCGTAACGCCGGCATCCATCAGGATATCCGGCCCGTCACGAAACGGGAAGAACGCATCCGATGCGGCCACGGCTCCGGCCAGGGCCGCCGCGTGCCCGTTTTCGCGGGCCGCCCAGGTGGCGATCCGGCACGACATCACGCGAGACATCTGCCCGGCTCCGTTTCCGATGAGGATGCCGTCGCGGCAGACGGAAATGGCGTTGCTCCGGGTGTGTTTGCACACCAGCCAGCTCAGCCGCAGATCGGCAAGCTCGCGGGGGTCCGGAGCCCGATCGGTCACCACGCGCCATTGGCGTTCCTGGAGGCCGACGGCATCGCGATCCTGGATGAGCACATTCCCGGGAATCGAACGCAGGACGTGCCCGGGCCATCCCGTCATGGTCAGGCCGGCCCCCACGTCAAGGAGCCGCACACGGCTTCCCCAGGGTTTGCGGGCTTGCACGATCCGGACCGCCTCCTCTTCAAACGACGGGGCAAGCCAGACTTCCAGAAAGAACGCGCCGGCCCCGGCCGCTTTGCCCCAGCGCTGCAGGGTATCCATCACGACTTCGGCGAACGCCGCGTCCACGGAGAAATTGACGGCCAGAATGCCGCCCATGGCGGCGTTCGGATCGCCCAGATACGCACGGCGGTACGCCTCAACGGCATCGTCCGCCACACCCGCGCCACAGGGGTTCGTGTGCTTGATGAAACAGGCGACTCGACCGGATTCCGACTGCCATTGCGCCAACTCCGCGCAGAGTTCCAGGGCGGCGCCGGCGTCCAGCAGGTTGTTGTACGAAAGGTCGGGCCCGGCAACCTTTCCCGTGAGCCATTCCTTCAGACCGGACTGCGAGCACACCTCCGCCTGCTGGTGAGGGTTCTCGCCATAGCGCAGCATCTCGCGCCGCCGAAGGTGAACGGCGCGAAACGCCGGCTCGTCGGGATGCCCGGGACGAGCCGTCAGCCACGCGGCGATCGAGGCGTCGTAGCGACAGGTCTGCTCGAACGCCCGCGCGGCAAAGCGAGCGGCGATCGAGTCCCGCTCGTCGGTTTCGCTGCGCAGGGACGCGAGAACCTCCGCGTACTGCCACGGCCCACAAACGACGCGCACGTGACGGTGGTTCTTCGCCGCGGCCCGCAGCAGACAGGGACCGCCGATGTCGATCATCTCGACGGCCTGATCCAGCGTGCAGTCCGGACTGGCCACCGTCTCCTCAAACGGGTAAAGGTTTACCACCACCAGGTCAATCGGCTGGATCCCCTGCTCGGCGAGCTGCCGCATATGCTCCGGGTTGTCCCGATCGGCCAGGATGGCCGCGTGAATCCGCGGATGCAGCGTCTTGACCCGCCCGTCCAGCATCTCCGGGAAGCCGGTGAGGTCTTCCACCAGCGTGACGGGAATACCGGCCTCTCTCAGGTACCGGGCCGTTCCACCCGTCGAAAGGATTTCGAAGCCGAACTCCTGGCAGAGGGTCCGGGCGAAATCGGCCAGGCCGGTTTTGTCATAGACGCTGACCAGGGCTCGTCGTGCGTGATGCTGGCTCATTGCGTATTCCGTGCATTCCGGCATCGGGCCGGGGCACTGTTCCCGGCCAACTGCCGATCCGGATGATAGCGGGTGGACCCTGGAAGAAAAGCGGCCCGCGGCGACGGCAGGGCGACGCATCTTCCGGCCCCCAAAACGCTTCCGCATGATCGTCGGGCGGACGAGCCGGGGGGTGGGGCCGCGGGGCCGACGCCCTGAAAAACAGCCCGCCGCCCACTTGCCCGCCGCCCGGGCATCTGCTACCTTGCCGCTTGGCTTGTCCCGGCGACCGGCTTCGGGCGCCCCTGCGTGCCTGGCCCCCCGTGTTTCTTGCCAGGCGAATCGGTCGTGTGCCCAGGGACGTGGCCCCCGGACCGCAGGCGTGGCGGTCAAACCGAGGTGTGGTGCGCAACCCGAAGGGAACCCTCAGGAAAGGACGTATGGTGATGAAGAGCGGATTCGCGGGTCGGGTCGGTCGTTTTCTGTCCGTGGCGGCCGCGCTGTGCCTGCTGGCCGGCTGTGCCCGGCAGGCCAAGCGCTTGGAGATCCACTGGTATACCCCGACGAGCGAGGTGATGGCGGACGACAGCTCCAACGAGCTCGACTCATTCGTGGAAATGCGCTGGAGCCGATACCGGTGCCCGCCGGTAGGCTGGCCCGCTTCTTCGCCCGATCGCAAGGGAGACTACACGGTCTATTCCCTGCCGGAGGGCCATTATGAATTCGAGTACCTGGTCCCCTCCAGTGAGAAGGAGACGCTCTACGGCGAGCTGGACGTATACGGCCCCGAGGGCGCGCGGATGAAGGAGTTTCTCCGTCGAACCTACGTGACGATCAGCCCCGGACGGCCCGGAGGCGATCCCGGGTTCCTGTCCATTATCACGGAAGAAGACCTCGATCGCGTCCGGCGCGGTGACATGGTCACCAAGGTCGTGTTCATCGCCGACCTGAGGGCCGTCGACCGGCGGCTGGACATGATCGAGCAGGAACTCCGCCGCATCCGCGACCTGCAGACCCGCCAGACCGGACAACTGGAATACTGGAAGGTAAAGCTGGCGGACCGAAGGCGCAACGCGTTCTACAACAGCGAATACGGCGTGGACGTTCCTTCAAGCGGACTGGCCGCCGCCCAGGCCTTCATGGGCGCGGAGACGTATCACTGGTACCGCTACACCCAGGCCGAAGACAAGGTCCGGACCTACGAGGAGCAGATCGCCGAACTGGACGAACCGGCCAAACGGCTGCGGGAGGAGCGCGCGGCCCTGCGGGGCATCCTCTCCAACGCCAGGATCGTGTGCCGACAGAACGAGATGATGCTCGCCACCTGCAACATGCAGGAACGGTTCGCCGACATGACGGACCAGATCAGCCAGAAGCGGCCCACCCTCCATGGCCCGAAATACGACCACGTGCATCCCTATTTCGCCAGCGGCATGACCATGTCCCTGGGCTACTGGCGCAGCCTGGAAAACAACACGGAAATGGACAAAAAGCATGAGCGGATGGGGAAAATCGTCATGATCATGCGGCTCGGTGCGCGATTGCCCACCGGCCGTTAACGGACCGACAGGCCCCAGGGGTCACCCGTTCGGCCCGGCGATTCCATCCGAACCCACACAGCCCCGGCGGACAGCGGCCGGGGCTTTTTTGTGCGCCGAGCATGTTGGGCAACTCGGAGGTGCAAGTCCCACACCCAACGCCCACTTCGTAACTCTCGGGCCGCCGCTGCTCTTGGCGCGTTGACGGCTCAACCCGATCGAACCGTCGCGTAGGAACCCATACGCACGGGGGTATGACAGGAACAGCCCGCCAGGGCTTCTCCATATCGTGGATTCACGAAGATCGTCCGAGGAATCGAACTGGCCTCGTTCGCTCTCCCAGGCGGTTTCATCGCCCGGTTCCCCTGCGGGGCGGATCCAGCCTCGCTTCTGCCTGCAGCTTGGGCGGCCGGGAAATCCGCCGGCGCCCGGTTGTGCCGTCAACGCCGATCTGGACAGCGACGGTGACGTGGACGAGGACGATTACGTGATCTTCGAACAGAGCCTGGCGGTAAGCGGGCCACACGCATAGCCCGCATCTGACATTCGGCTGACACCGCGTTGGCTTTCTTCGTCGCCCCGTTCGCCGACCCCCGGCGGACGGGGCGACGCTTCTGCGCCGAGCAAGTTTGGCAACTCGGGGGTGCAAGCCCCCCTGCCCAACCGGATGGGGGTGAAGGGCAAACGACAATTTGCGGAACGGCGCCGCCTTACCATGTGCAGGGACCGGATGGCCCGATCGGTCCGCTGGTTTTTCGCCGGCCAGTGTCCCCGCTTCGAATACGCCGATCCGGCACGATCTCCGGGGCCTCAATCGGTGTTCCGGCGGTTTCACGTCACTGAGCAGGAGCAAAGCACCCGGCGAACCGCGCGGCGGACCCGGCGGCGGCTCCCCGGGTCCCTTCGTTCCGCCTTCCCGTTGCCGCAGCCGCATCCGGCGGCATAATGGCCGGCATGGCAGCGAACCCGGCGCAGGAAGTTGAGCGGCTGCGAGCGGAGATACGGCGCCACGATCACCTCTACTACGTCAAGGCGGCGCCGGAAATCTCCGACCGCGAGTACGACCGACTGATCGAACAACTGCGGACCCTGGAAAGAAAACACCCGGAACTCATCGCGTCCGACTCACCGACCCAGCGTGTGGGCGATCAACCGGTGGAGGGTTTCGAGCACGTCACGCACGCCGTGCCCATGCTCTCCATCGACAACACGTATGACGAGACCCAGCTCCGCGAGTTCGACGTCCGCGTGGCGAGGGGCCTGGACGGGCAGACCTGCCGCTACATGGTGGATCCCAAGGTGGACGGCGTGGCCGTCTCGCTGCGGTACGAAGAGGGCCGGCTGGTGCTGGCCGCCTCGCGGGGCGATGGGGTCACGGGCGATGTGATCACGCACACCGTGCGGACGGTCCGTTCCGTGCCCCTGCGGCTTGGGGGCAGAAACCTGCCGCGCGTCTGCGAGGTGCGGGGCGAAATCTTCTGGCCGAAGGACGATTTCGCGCGATATAACGCCGCTCGGGCGGCGGCGGGTGAAGAGACGTTCAAAAACCCCCGCAACGCCACGGCCGGCACGCTCAAGCAGCTTGACCCGCGCAAGATCGCCGACCGCAACCTGCGCTTTCTGGCCCACGGGTTCGGGCTGGTGGAGCCGCTGAAAGCCCGCAGCGCGTCCGAACTCTTCGACCAGTTCGTCGAGTGGGGCATTCCCGTGAACCCGGATCGGACGATCGCGCGGACGATCGACGACGTGGTCGCGCTGTGCCACGAATGGGAGACGAGGCGGTACGAACTGGAGTACGAAACGGACGGCCTGGTCATCAAGGTCGATTCCCTGGACCAGCGGGACGCTCTCGGGGCCACCAGCAAATACCCGCGCTGGTGCATCGCGTTCAAATTCGCGGCCGAGCAGGCGGAAAGCCGGCTGCTGCGGGTGGACTTCCAGGTGGGCAAGCTGGGCACCATCACTCCGCGGGCGGTCATGGAGCCGGTGTTGCTGGCCGGCACCACCGTGCAGCACGCGTCGCTGCACAACTTCGACCAGGTGCGGCGGCTGGACGTGCGGGTGGGCGACACGGTGATCATCGAAAAGGCGGGCGAGATTATCCCTCAGGTCGTGCGGGTGGTCGGTGAAAAGCGGCCGAAAGACGCGAAGGAAATCAGACCGCCCCAGAAGTGCCCTGCCTGCGGCGGCGAGGTGATGCAGGATGAGGGCGGCGTGTACGTGCGCTGCATCAATCCCGGCTGCATCGCGCAGCGAAAGGAGCGGCTCATCTACTTCTGCGGCCGCGACCAGATGGATATTGAAGGCGCCGGCCAGGCCCTGATCGAACAACTCGTGAATCACGATCTCGTACGTGACTGCGCCGATTTGTTCGCGCTTCCGAAGCATCGCGCGGCGGTGGAAGGGCTCATCTTCAATCACGATCGCCTGGTCAAAGGAGAGAGCAGGACGATCCGCGTCGAGTTCGGGGCCAGACGGACTGACGCCCTGTTCCAGGCCTTGGAGACCGCCAAAAAACAGCCGCTGGCCCGATTGCTGGCGGCATTGAACATCCGCCATGTGGGCGGGGCCACGGCCGAGCTGGTCGCGCAGCATTTCGAAACCCTGGAGAACATCGCCGACGCTTCGGAAGAAGAACTGACCGAAGTCGAAGGCGTGGGCACCGAAGTGGCGAGCAGCATCCGAAGGTTCTTCGCGAGCAAGGAGGGCCGCAAACTCATCGAGCGCCTGGCCGAGGCGGGGGTGAACATGCGGCAACCCGCAAAGAAGATCGCGAAGGACAGCCCGTTCGCCGGTCTGACGATCGTCGTGACCGGCACGCTGGAGAGCCTGGGCCGCAAAGAGGCGGAAAACCTCATCAAATCGCTGGGCGGAAAGGCAACCGGCTCCGTCAGCAAGAAGACCGATCTGGTCGTGGTCGGCGACTCCCCGGGTTCGAAGCTGGAAAAGGCCCGCGCGCTGGGCATCGAGACCATCGACGAGGCCGAATTCCTGCGACGGGCCGGGCGCCGCCAGGATACAGCGTCTTGACCAAGCCAGTCACCCAGACCCCTCCGCCGCACGACGCGCGCTACGTCGCCGAAGTCCAGCGCGTGACCTGGGTCGGGCTGGCAATTAACGTCATGCTGGCGACCTTCAAGATCGTGGCCGGAGTGCTGGGATCCAGCCAGGCGGTGGTCGCCGACGCCGTGCATACCCTTTCCGACTGCAGCACGGACCTGGCGATTCTCATCGGTGTGCGCTTCTGGTCCAAGCCGCCCGACGCCGAACACCCGCACGGGCACCGGCGGATTGAGACCGTGGTCACCACGGCCATCGCGCTGGTGCTGGTAGTCGTGGCGGCCGGACTGATCTACAACGCGCTGTTCACCCTGCGGGAGCATCACGCGCGACCGCCGGGAAAAATCGCTCTGGTTGCCGCCCTGCTTTCCATTGTAGTGAAGGAGGCCGTATACCGCTGGACGGCCGCGGTCGGCCGCCGGCACAAGTCCTCGGCCCTGATCGCCAACGCCTGGCACCACCGCAGTGACGCCCTGAGCTCCATTCCCGCCGCGGTGGCGGTGGCCGTCGCCGCCCTGAAGCCGGATTGGGCCTTCGTCGACCACGTGGGCGCCGTGGTGGTGTCGCTCTTCGTGTTCCACGCGGCGTGGATCATCGGCAAGCCCGCCCTGGGCCAGCTTGTGGATGCCGGGGCGCCGCAGGCGGATCGTGAGCACATCGAACGGCTGGTGCGATCCGTGCCCGGCGTCCGGGACGTGGAATCGCTGCGCACGCGCTATGTCGGTTCCGGGCTTCAGGTGGATCTGCATCTGCAGGTGGACGGCGGTCTGACCGTGCGGGAAGGCCACGCCATTGCCGGCCATGTCAAACACCACTTGATCAACCGCGGTCCGGACGTCGTGGACGTGGTGGTCCACGTCGAGCCGTACGGAGAGCACACCCGGCCACAGGGGCTGGTGGAATGACCGAGGGCCGAAGGGAAGGGGGTTTCAACTCCCGACAGGGCTCGTCCTTCTACTGTGGGGGCGGTTGATCGGCCCTCTTCTATCGCTGAGCGTAAACCAGGTTGGGCCGAAACGGGGGGCCCAACGGATCCCGCAGGTACTGGGCGTCCGGCATAGGCCTGCCCCGCCGGCGCAGCAAGGTGTCATCCACCGCTGCGACCAGGGGTCGAGGGGAGGGCGTGGCCGCCGCCACGGCCCGCCGGACGACCCGGAAGAGTTCCTCCGGTTCCACTCGTTCGCGTGAATACAAGCGATAGTCCGCGCTCCAGTCCATGAACTGTCGCCCCGCCGTCGTGATCAACCCGGTGATGCTGTGGCGTCCCAGGCAGACCAACTGACTCAGAACGTGCCGCCAGACCCGCGCGTGCGTTTCCGGGGGCAGGTCCGGCTGGATCAAGAGTCGGTGGATGGTGGTCAGGAGCGGCGCATGGCTTTCTTTTTTCTTATGCGTACCGGTGACGGCGGCACGTGTTTGCGGTGGAGGATGAGATTGGCCTTGTCCTCGATGATCCACTCCACCACCTCTCCCTTGTCGAACTCCATGGCCTGGGCGACTGCGGAGGGGAAGTTGATGTACCATTGCGCACTGGCCTCGCGTTGAATGAGTTGCACTTTGGTGGGGAATCCCATGGCGTTGCCTCCTGTGAAGGAATATCTCGTCATATAACTAGATTATCCAACCCACGAAAAACGAAGGCAAGCCTCCCAAATACAAAAACTCATCTAGTCAAAGGCCAAACATCAGGGCCCTGGAATCCGCGGTATGCTACACCGTCACCGCCGGATGACCGGCCAAACATCAGGGATCGGCTTCAGCCGACCGACCAGTGCCCCCACCTTCAGGTGGGGGTGGCCGGAGCCTTCATCACAGCCCTTCTTCTCCCTCTTGTGCGCGAGCCGGCTTCCAGCCGGCTTTTCGGGAGCTCCCGGTGGGTTGCGTTCACAGAAGAAAGCCGGCTGAAGCCGGCTGCGGGAAAGCAGAAGAGTTGAGGGTCCGCCTTCCCCCGGCTGAAGCCGAGGGCACGGTTCGGCCGGCTGAAGCCGGCCACGGGTTTCCCTCGCACGATCAAACCACGGCCGGACAAGCGAGGCTCGTTCTGTCCGGACTCAGGACCGAGCAGCGCGCGATGAGCCAGAACAGAGGCCCTCCACCCGATGCACCGGAAGCCCCGCCGGATTGGGCCGCTCTGCCGTCTCCATCCCTTGCCTCCTGCCCCGTTCCGAAGTAGACTCATGAACCGGTCCGGCCGATGAGACTTGTCCCGGACAGGGGACAGTGGTTCGATCGGACGCCACGTGGAAGACGCGATGGAGAGGTGGCTGAGTGGCTTAAAGCAACGGTTTGCTAAACCGTCGTGCGGGAAATAACCTGCACCGGGGGTTCGAATCCCCCCCTCTCCGGTTCCATTCTCGGCAGAAGCTCCAGCAAGCGAAAGAAACGCGTAAAAAAGCCAACACACCCTTTGCGTGTATCGCCCGCGGCCGCCGGGAGGTGATGCGGGCATGGGCGGCCGCGGCGCGAGGGAAGACAACCCGTGGATCGCGGCGTTCCGGACCGGCTGATCGCGGATATCCGGCCGGCCCTTCCCACGGGCGTGGCTGACGGACTATGCTGGTTCGGCCGCAGGCGCTGGTGGCCGGAGCGGCGGACGAAAACGGTGCGGACCCGGCCGGCGACGTGGATCTCCGGATACGGGTGAAGGGAAAGGATACCATGCAACACAAGAACACGGTTCAGGGAAGGGGCGGTCGCAGGGCCGTCATGCTCATCACGCAACTGGCGGCGGTTTTGCTTCTGACGACGGCGGGGGCCCGCGCGCAGGAAACCATCTACTTCGCGGACATCTTCTATCCCACCTTTTCGCACGGGTACATCCGCAAGGTGAACACCCAAGGCGCCGGCCTGCAGACCCTGGTGAACACCCAGGACGGCCTGCGCGGAATCACCGTCGATCGCCGTGCCGGCAAAATCTATTGGACCGACGTGAACGACGGGGCAATCCGCCGGTGCAACCTCAACGGCAGCGGTCAAGAGGACATCGTGACCACCGGACTGGAGTTCCCCATGGCGATCGACCTCAACCCGCTCAACCGAACACTCTACTGGGGTGATGCGACCTTGAACCGGATCGGCTGCGCGAGGCTGGACGGCTCCGACGCGAAGACGGTGCTGGAAACCAACTTCTGTGGCGGGCTTGCCGTCGACGCGGTCCATGGCCGGATATACTGGAGCGTATGCAGCAATCCAGACTACGGCGAGATTCTGCGGGCCAATCTGGACGGCACCCATGTGGAGACGGTCGTCAGCGGGGTCGACAAACCGGCCTCCATCGCCCTCGACGTTGCCGGCGGAAAGGTATACTGGACGGACCATGTCGTTGACGTGGTTCGCCGGGCCAATCTCGACGGGACCGACGTGGAAGATCTTTTCGTCGTGGGTGAGAATCAGAACCCCAACGGCATCGCGCTGGACCTGCGGGCCGGCAAAGTGTACTGGGGGCAGGATGTGGCCGCCGCGCCGTATGTCGGCAAAATCATGCGAATGGACCTGGACGGATCGAATCCGGAAGACGTCGCTGTCAATCTCGGGCTGGTCGCCGATCTGGACCTGCCCGTGCCCCGCCCGGGCGATCTCAATGACGACGGCAAGGTGGACCTGACGGATTACCTGAGCTTCGTCGACTGCATGACCGGCCCGGGGATTCCGCCCGTTCCGGGGTGTGAGCCGGCCGACCTCGAGTTCGACATCGACGTGGACCTGGCAGATTTCCGCGTGCTTCAGGCGGCGTTCACCGGCCCGTAGGTCCCACGGACAGACCGACTCGAACACGATTGCCCGCGAAGCAGACCCCCCGCGCGTCCGACCGGTCGGGCGTCACGCCTCCAGGCGCGTCAGAGCGCGGCATACGTGGCATCGAACGGCGTGGCCCCGGGGGTGCGCAAGAACTCGCGTTCTTCGTTGGCCGCCAGGTGTTCGAGAATCTTGAACACCGTCTCCACCTCGTCCGGCAGCCCGATGGCCCCGGCCACCTCGGCGGCCGTCTGCGCCTGCCGGCGCCGTTCGCCCAGGTGCTTGATGATTTTAAGCTGCACGTCCAGGATGTGGCGGGCGGCCTTCTTGCCGGCCTCCACGCCGGGCTGGTGATACGCGTTGATGTTGACCAGCGAGGCGTACAGGCCGACCGTTCGTTCATACAGGGCAATCAGCGCGCCCACGGTCCGCGGCGTAACCGCCTCGACCGTCAGCGTCATCGACTCGCGACCGCTCTCGAACAGCGCCTCCCGCGTGCCCTCGAGAAACCCGAAGAGATAATCGCCCGCCGTGGTGTGCGGCTCCACCCGGACGGACGCGCCCTCGCGATCCATCAGCACGCGGATGAACGTCACGAAAAAGTTGTGCACCCCCTCACGAAGCTGCTGGATGTATGCGTGCTGGTCGGTGGAACCCTTGTTCCCGTAAACGGTCAGGCCCTGGTGCACCGGGCGGCCGTCCAGATCCTTTTCCTTGCCCAGCGACTCCATGATGAGCTGCTGCAGGTAGCGTGACAGAAGGGCCAGCCGGTCTTTGTACGGCAGGATCACCAGGTCTTTCTGGCCGGACCCTGCGCAGGCGTGATACCACATCAGGGCCATCAGCGCGGCGGGGTTTCGCCGCACGTCCGCCTGCCGTGTGCACTCGTCCATAGCGCGGGCCCCCTCCAGCAGCGCGTCCACGTCAATCCCCTGCAAGGCCGCCGGCAGCAGGCCCACCGCCGACATCTGTGACGTGCGGCCGCCCACCCAATCCCACATGGGAAAGCGGCGCAGCCAGCGGCCCGTCTCGGCCAGCCGGTCGAGTTCGCTTCCGGCCTGGGTGACGGCCACCACGTGATCCGCGAAGCACAGATCGTGCCCGGCGTACGCGTGCATGACTTCGAGCATTCCGTTGCGAGTTTCCGGAGTCGTGCCGGACTTGGAAACCACGACGGTCAGCGTGACGTCCAGCTCGTTCGCCAGGCCGCCGAGCAGGATGCGGTCGATCCCGTCGGGATCGGTGTTGTCGCAGAAGAAAACCCGCATAGCGTCGCGCCCGGGCCGACCCAGCGCGTCGCCGACGAACTGCGGCCCCAGGGCCGAACCGCCGATCCCCACCAGCAGCACATTCCGGAACACCGGCCCGCCGGCCGGCGAAATCCGCCCATCGTGAATGTCTTTCGCGAAGGCCTTGACGTCGCGGATGGTCTGCTCGATGGCGGTCCGGATCTCCGGTGTCGGCGCTCGTTCGGGCGCCCGCAGCCAGTAGTGTCCAACCATCCGGTTTTCGTCCGGATTGGCGATCGCCCCGGCCTCCAGTGAGGCCATGGCCTCGAGCGCGCGGGCCATGGGCCCGGCCATCCGGTCGAAAAAGTCGTCCGGGAATCGCATCCGGCTGACATCCAGCGACAAGCCGGTGGATTCACAACGGCACAGGTACGTGCGGTATCGCTCCCACAGATGCAGGCGGTTCACGGCTGTTCCTCCAGAGCCAGGATGGATGACCTGGCCTCCAGCAGCACGTCGCAATCAGCATAGGCGCCGTGCAGAATAAGCAGAAGACACGCATCCCGGCACTCGCCGGCGGCAAAGCCCAGATTGCCGAGTACCTGCCGGGTGATGGACAGGTCGTTCATACACTGATCGACCGGCACCGGTCCGAGGTGTTCCTGCATCGCCTCAAAAAAGCCCGACCGGATGAGCCGCCGGGCGATGGACTTCTCGCGGCCGGCGACGTCTTCACTGCGCGGCAGGGCCAGGTACTCGTCGACGGATTCGTCCGGAGCCAGCTCCAGCCAGACCACGCCGGCGAGTCTGTTCTCGCGATACTCCGGCGGAATGTGCAGCAGCAGACGCCTGAACCGCTCTTCGGGCAATGTGCCCGCAAACCCGCTCCAGCGAAACGTCAGACAGGTGCGGTCCCAGCGCGGGCTGTGCTCGACCCGCACCTCCAGACCCGGAAAGTGCGGAGCCAGCAGTCGCAGCAGCTCGTTGCGGATTGTCCTCGGGTCCGATCTGCGCGTCATGCCTGCCACCCGGTCCGCAAAGGCCCGGCGGATCTCACCCACCGCCTGGCCCGGGACCGGCCATTGTCCACGACCGGCTCCGAATGGCAAGACGGAGACGCACCCGCGGTCGCCCACCCGTTCCGGGCACGCGGCGCAAGCCTGCCCGGCGGGATTCCCACCGCGTTCGGCGGCCCCCGCTCACCGACCAGCTTCATTGGCCGGCAGCCCTGGCAGAGAAGCCCGCCCGAGTCTCGCGATGGAGTAACCTCGCGTTTCATCTCCGATCCACCCGAGTTGCCCTGTCGCTCTTCTGCGCGAGGGGACAGCGGAAGTCGTGCAGCCAACTGGCCTCCCCGGCTAACCGCTTGTCCTCCGATGCCGCGATACGCCTTGCGGAAGCCTGAACACATGTCCTATGATGTGAACGTGGAAGCGGACGGTCCTTATCTCGAAGTGATTCAGAACGCCCTGCGCGTGTGCCTGAAGTACAAACCCAGGTGCGGCCAAGGGCGCAGCGGCGGTGTGACACTGGAGCAGTTTCAGAAGCTATACAGCAACGATGTGTTCTATACTTGGTTCGGGTTGGACTCACCGTGCGTGTATGCCGCGCACAAGGTTGCCGGCGGACTGACCTCGGTTTACCGGCAAATCGGAATCGCCTGTCAAACACTCTTCTGCAAGATTCTGCAGGACGGGCTCGGACTCACGGCACCAGACGCCACCTGGTCCTATACGGTCCCAACGACGAAAAATGAGACGCGGACGCTCAGCCTTGACGGACGGATACCGCTGGCGAGAGTTCGAGAGCCGCAACGGCGGCAAGCCGTCAAAGCGTGGCTGATGGATGCCACGGCACGAGTGAAACTGCCACAAAACAAAGGTGAATCGCTTGAAGGCTGCGTCTTCGAGGTTCGGCAGGGCTACAAAAGCAACGATGCGAAGCGCCAGAACGCGGACATCGCGAATGCAGTCAGTGCCTACGCGGCCGGCTACCTCCCCGTGATGTTACTCCTGTCGACACAAATCCCCGACAACCTGGCGGAGCGATATGTGCGCGCAAGGTGGCTGCTGCTGCGCGGGATAAGTTCCGGTTCGCCCGTCGAATCCACCTACGTTTTCTGCCGCGACGTCCTCGGGTATGATCTGGCCGCTTTCTTCCAACGAAACTCCGATGCCATCAAGGCAGAAACACAGAAAGTGTTGGAGGGACTCCTGCGGTGACACACGGGCTCTTTGGTCAACCCATAGCTGCCAACGCATCGCACGAGCGGCCGGGCAGGCGCGATCACCTGACGTTCCGCGGCAACGTCGCTCTGGGACGGCATGGCTGGCTGCGCCTGACGCCGGCCTACTCGCTTCACCTTGTCTGTGCGCTGCTGCGGAATCTCGGACGCGACGATTTCGTCCTCGATCCGTTCTCCGGCACGGGTACGACGGCACTGGCGTGTGCGGCGCAAGGGATTCGCTGCCATGCGGTTGATATCAACCCGTTTCTCGTCTGGCTTGGAAACCTCAAGCTGACCCAATTCACCTGCGATACGGCCACAGCGGTCAGGGAAGAATCGGCCCGCGTCGCCGAAAAGGCGAACCGCACGGATGGCGCCTGGACGCCAGAGATCCACCAGATCGAAAAGTGGTGGGACAGACCGACCCTGGAGACGTTGGCGGCCCTCAGCCAGGCGATCCGACAGCCGGACCGCCAACGATTGCCCGGCGTGACGGACCTGCTCAACGTGGCGTTCTGTCGGGTGATGATCGAGGCCGCGAACGTCTCATTCGCCCACCAATCCATGTCGTTCAAGAAGCGTCGCACAAGCGGCGAGGACGAGCTGTTTCGCGAGACTCCCACGCAGCGCGCTCACCGCGTGACCGATCTGTTCCTCGCCGCTGCAAATGACGTGGCGGGCAGCCTGATGATCGATCCGCCGCGGGCGGACGCACATGTGTCGCTCGGCGACTCGCGTGATCTGGTTTGCGCCCTGCCCCATCAGGCCTATACGGCCGTCATCACATCTCCACCGTATCCCAACCGGATGAGCTACATCCGCGAACTGCGGCCGTATATGTACTGGCTCGGCTTCCTCCGCGACGGCCGCGCCGCCGGCGAGTTGGACTGGAAAGCGATCGGGGGCACATGGGGTTGCGCAACGAGTATGCTGAACACGTGGGCGCCGACCGGCGATGGATGCATTCCATTCCCCCAGTTTGACCGCATCATCCAAGACATCGGGCGGGGGCACACCTTGCTCAGTCGCTACGTCCATCGCTACTTCGAGGACATCAAGAGTCACGTGCTCAGCCTGCGCAAGGTGCTCGCCCCGGGGGCCCAATGCCATTACATCGTCGGCAACAGCAAGTTCTACGACACCCTGCTCCCGGTAGAGGAAATCTACGCCGCGCTGTTCGAAGACGCCGGCTTCATCCACGCGCATGTCGACACGATTCGGAAGCGAACCTCCAAGAAGGAGCTCTACGAGTTCATCGTGCATGCGCACGCGAACGCGTGCGACTCCTGAAGGAGGTTTCCCCGCGGACGGGGCATGCCGCCGACGAGGGATCAGAACCTGCAGGATCCGGCGGTCGTGGCTCGATTGCCCCATGAGACGTCCGCGCAACACACGGTAGTCCTCACGACGCGACGACGTCCGCCCCGGACAATAGACGACCGAACCCACCGGCGAACCGCTCTATGTGCCATGGAACCGCGACGCGGCAGTCGCAACGGATCCGCCTGAAAGGAATTCCCGGGAACGAAGCGTCACGGGAATCGAACATGAACGGAAACGCCTCAATCATCACGACACCGCAGCCGGACGCCACGGTGTCGTCCGCCCGGCGCGCGGATTGACCCGCTCGAGAATCGTTCGGGTGTGTCGCCACGCGCCACGGCCGACAGAAAAGGCGGCCGTGGAAAGCGGCCGTCAACGGGCAGAACGCCCTCCCGCCACACGTCGCCGGACAAGGGAGGTTCGTGCCGGCGTCCCACGCGATGAACGGCGCGTTGTCAACGATCTATCCGGGGGAATCGGCCTGCGCCACGATGGCCCGTGTGCGCGACGGGGCACCGACGCAATCGCGGCTTTCAGAACCACCTCTGCCCGTCACCCAAAGCAGTGCGGCGGACGTCAGCTTGACGCCGGCCAGAAGAACGGCCGTGAACGGTGTGCCGAACGCCGGCACCAGAAGAACGCCCGTTACCAGAGCGCCCAGACAGGCGCCGGCGTGGTCGACGCCCACGATGGCGCCCGCCGCCGGAGCGGCCGAACCGCCACTGACCATTCGCAGGTTGCCCGCCAGGGCGAACGCCGCCCCACCCAGCGCCCCCGTGCCCGCGACCATCAGCAGAACCACCCATTCCACCCACACAAACGCACCGGAGACGACCTGCATGCGACCGAGCCACGGAAGCACGACAGGCACGGCCACAGCAAAGCCGGCCAGCAGCACATCCACGGCCAGCAGACGGCGCCCCAGACGAATTGTCGGTCCGGCGGCCGGCAGACGCCCGGCGGCGAGGGCACAGCCCACGACCAGCCCGCCCATGAACACCGCGACGATCCAGCCGATGCGCTGGTATACGTATCCGTAGAGATTCTGAAACGCAAACAGCCATACCAGGCTCAAAGCCATGGTCGCCAGGCCCGTCGTGCAGATCGAAAACAGGATCGCGCCCCAACGCAGTGTCTGCCGACGGTCCGCCCGCAGCCGAACGCCCGCCGTAGCGCCCGCCAGCGTCACAACCACCGCGACGCCCAGTGCGAAAACCACCCCCGTCCGACGAACGTGGCGCAACCGCTCGAATACACGCCCGCCGGCGCGATCCAGACCGCCGGTCATGCGCTCCCAGAGATCCAGTCGCAGCAGGTAAAGCCGCGGATGAAGGTCCGTGCAGACGGCGGGATGGGGCACGGCGTCCAGCTCCGCGCTCCGACGGGCCATCTTCTCCGCGTCCAGAAGCTCCTCAAACAGCAGTGGGTGAAAGAGGGCCTCTTTCGCGCCGCGCCGGGCGAATCGATCTTCCAGGACAGGCGGCGTCGTCGCTGTCAGGCCCGGCCGCGTGGCCGCCAGAACGTGGGCCGGGTCGCCCCACGTGATCGTTATGGACGGAAAATGCCGCGCCACCGTCGCGCGGATGGACGCGAGGTACTCCGCCGACAGCGGAGACAACTCGGCCGGCTGGGCCGCCGCCGGAAAGCAGACAACGGCCTCCGCCGTCATCGCCCGGCGAAGCTCGCCGAAAAACTCCGTCGTATACAGGCGAGTCCGCAGGGCGGACGTCGGCTCGGGCAATCGAGCAAGCGCCAGGTCAAAGCAATCGCGCCGGGTCTTGATGAAGTACCGCGCGTCCACGTGGCGCACGGTCACACGCGGATCGCGCAGGGCGGCCCGGTCCGCCTCCGACAGGAAGGGCTCGACAATGCCGATCTGCCGCGGGTCCGATTCCACGTAATCCACGCGCTGAACCGGGTGCTTGAGCACCTCGGACAGCAGGCCCTCCGCTCCGCCGCCCAGCACGAGCACGTTGCGCGGCGCCGGATGCTGGCACATCCAGAAGTGAGCCGGCGGCGCGAAGGAGTATGGGTCGGGAAAGTCCGCCGTGACCTGGCCGTCGCAGTACAGGGTGTATTGATCGGCCCGCTGCCCGACGGCGAGGTTCTGGTATCGCGATTCCGCCTCGGCGCGGAGCGTGCTGCCGGGCGCCAGGGTCTGCCATCGTCGCTGGACCAGCGCGTGATTCCACGCGTCGCCCGCCCAGACCGCCAGGCCCACCCCCGCCACCGCCGCCGACCCCAGAAGAACGGCCGCCAAACGCCGCCGCCGCGCGATCATCCACGCACTCAACGCCGCGACAACCAGCGCGCCGCCGACCAGGGCCGTCTCGATCGGGGCCAGGCGATCCACCGCCCAGAAGCTGAACACCGCCCCGCCCAGCAAACTGCCCGCCGACTCCCACGCATACACGCCGCCCAGCGAACCGGCACCGCCGGCCCATCCCCGCTCCGCCATCAGCCGACAGGCGAACGGAAACGAAAGCCCCACCAACGCGCTTGCCGGCGAGACAAACAGCATCGCCACCAGCGCCGTGCGGGGCAGGGGCAGCAACTCGCCCGGCCGCGTGCCAAGCCACACCCGCGCGCCACGGAACAGCCAGATCTCCACGCAGACCGCGACGCTCAGCAACACCAGCACAACCGCCAGCCAGACATCCGCGCGACGCAACCAACCGGCCGGCAAGCCCCCGATCAACCCCCCGACAGCCACGCCCAGCAGCCAGGCGAACAGCACCACGCCCCAGGCGAACTCGCTGCCGTACATCAGAACCAGCGCTTCCCGCAGCAACAGCGACTGCGCCACAATGGCCTGCACCCCCCACGCCAGCACGACCATTCGGAAGGCCAGTCGTTCGGCGGAGATGCGACGCACATCGGACACGATTTCACGCTCGCCTGATCGCCTGAACCACGGAGTTCATCCGCTCGTCGCGGCGAAGAAGGGTGATGTCGGCAAACCCCGCCCCCGCCAGATCGGCTTCGATCTCCCGCAGGGTGTACGTCCCGCCGCCCGGGGTGCCCGCCAGCATGTTCACGGCGAACAGCGCGCCGGCCAACGGCCGGGTCCGCGTTTCATCCATCACGATGTCGCGAATCAGAATCCGGCCGCCCGCTTCGAGCGCGTCCGCAATCTTGCGGAACAGGTCCTGATTCTGCCGGCGGCTGTTCTGATGGATGATCGCGCTGGCCCATACCAGGTCTGCTCCACGGGGCAGCGGGTCGCGGTAAAAATCGCCGGGCACCAGGGTCACACGATCCAGCAGCCCCGCCTCGCGCAGCCGCTGCCGGGCCTGCTCGATGGCCGGCGGCAGATCAAAGAGCGTGGCCTTCGCGTGCGGCATGGCGCGCAGAAATGCCATCGTCCACGTGCCCGACGCACCGCCCACATCCAGCAGATGCTGGAACGGCGGCGGACCGACATCCGTCACGATCGCCGTCGCGCCGGCCGACGCGGCGTGCATGGCCTGGATGAAGTCCGCCTGGTCGGCCTCCGGCCCGCGCACGCTCTGCATCCGTTCGGCCGGCTCCCCGCTCCGCACAACCCACGCCAACTGCGCCCAGCGCCGCAGGCAATTGCCCTGGTGCCGCACCATGGCGAGCACTTCCGGCCGCCGCCCGCGTTCCGTCAGCAGATGAACCAGCTCCGGGGCCAAGGCGTACGCGTCGCCCTGTTTCGAGAGCAGACCCAGCGCGACCAGGGCATCCAGCAGCACGGTCGTCGCCCGTGAATTCGTGTTCATCCGGCCAGCCACGTCCGCCGCGGAGGCGGGCCCGTCGGCCAGCGCATCGAACACGCCCACCTCCGCCCCGGCGGCCAGCACGCACGCCGGCTGAAACCCGCGCATCAGATCCATCAACGCATCCGCCGTCCAGGCCACAGTCATGACGAGGCTCCATCAAAGGGTGTTGCAATCGCCGATGTCGCGATGACGTGCAATGTACCGCAAGTGCGCTGAATGGGAAACGCGGGCATCCGCCGCCCGAGCCAAGCCCACGCCCCACTCGACCCTCGATGAGACAGCGGCTGGTTTGCGGTATCCAGGCTTCGACCCTCCCACCCGCCGTGCGAGGTCGCGCGTCCTCGAACCAGACATCGGCCACTGCACCCGAAGCTTGATTGTCCGACCCGGGCGCTGCGGTCGAGGTCTGATTGTCCGGAGCGGGCACCCAGGCCAGAGTCTGATTCTCCAGATCGGTTGCCCGGCCGGCTTCAGCCGGGGGAAGGAAGCAGCTCCGCTCACTCCCTCTCTCTATATCCACGCCGCAGCCGGCTTCCGCTCGATCCCCGAAGATCGCGGAGGAATCGGGCAGACTCTCCTTGGCGATCTCATCGTTCAGTTGTCCTGCGGGAAAGATCCCGCCTCGCTTCCGCCGGTAGCTTGGGCGGCCGGGCAACCCGCCGGCGCCCGGTTGTGCCGTCAACGCCGATCTGGACAACGACGATGACGTGGACGAGGACGATTACGTGATCTTCGAACAGAGCCTGGCGGTAAGCGGGCCGCACGCATAGCCCGCGCCTGACGTTCCGCCCGGCACCCTGTCTGAACAGGGTGGTGGTCGCCGGTCCGCAAGTCGGTCCAGGGTTCCGGCAGAAGGCGCCGCCTGCGTGAACCGCGCGCCCGGACACGCCGGACCAGGCGATCAGTCCTGCGCGTTTCGAACGGGCTTTTCGGCGCGGTCGCGGGTGGGCGGAGTCTCGATCGTCTGGGAGGGCTGGCGTGGGGGAAGACTGTGGGGGCGCTCACCCCCGGCGGAAGTGGAAGACTCGATCTCGTCGCGGGCCTCGCGAACGCCTTTCTTGAACTCCACGATGCTGCGACCCAGCGACCGACCGACCTCGGGGAGCCGACGCCCGAACAGCAGCAGCCCCACGAAGGCAATCACCAAGAGCTCCATCCAGCCGGGCATGCCAAACAGAACGGCCACGACGGAACTGGCACCGGAGGGGACGGTCAGGACGGTAGACAACATGACAGTCAATCCCTGGCGCTTCTTCCCCCGAGGGGAACAGAACGGCGAAACCGGCCGCCCGGCCGTGAAGCCCTCTGTTCGCAACTCCTTTTCGGCTACATAATTGTAAATCGTCCAGCCCGAGTGGTCAAAACCCGCGGTCAAACGCCTGCGAAGCGTTTTTCAGGTGTGCCAATGGGCGTGCGGAGGAGCATTTCATGCGCAAGCCGATCGAGGCCATTCAGCCGTCCACTCGCCGATACCTCGAATCGGACGTCGTCGCCCGCAACTACGATGAGTTTTTCGAGGGCTCCAG
The DNA here is from genome assembly GCA_052034525.1 of Planctomycetota bacterium. Taxonomy (GTDB): domain Bacteria; phylum Planctomycetota; class Phycisphaerae; order UBA1845; family UBA1845; genus JAFGJQ01. The sequence goes on along the minus strand of JBPOIK010000093.1, from coordinate 1,637 downwards.
CCTGTTCGAATACGACTCGCGGCTGCTGGCGTCCTGGATGTCCCCACCCGGTCGGCTCATCGATCTGGGCTGCGGCAGTGGCCGTCATGTGTTGCAGTTCGCCCGGGCCGGGTATGACGTGATCGGGGTGGATCTCTCCCGATCCATGCTGGCCGTCGCGACCGACAAACTCTCCAGGGCGGGGGTGCGCGCGCGGCTGATCGAGGCGGACATCAGCGATGTCTGCGATCGGCTGCCGGCCGGCTGGGCGGACTACGCCATCTGCATGTTCAGCACGCTCGGGCTGATCGCCGGGCGGGCGAATCGATGCCGGGCGGTGCGCGGCTGGCACCGCCTGCTGAGGCCCGGCGGGCTGCTGGCCATCCACGTACACAACCTCTGGCACAACCTCTACAGCGCGGAAGGCCTTGTGTTCCTGCTGAAAAACACCGTTCGAACCCTCATGGGTTGGGACGAGTGGGGCGACAAGCACATTCCCTGGTATCGAGGCATTCCGAACATGTATATCCACGTCTTCACGCGGGCCCAACTGCGAGAACTGCTGACGGCGAGCGGGTTCGAGATCGTGGAATGGGTGTCGCTCAACGAGTGCCGCAACGGTCCGGCCAGGCCGGCGTTCGGCTGCGGCTTGTGGGCCAACGGGTTCATTGTGCTGGCGCGGGCGGCGGACCGGTCGGCGTCGTAAGTGGAATCACCTCGTTCAGCGCACCGCTGCGAAACCCGCGCAGATCCAGCGCCACGTACTGATAGCCGATGCGGCGGAAGTGCGCATCCAGCGCGGTTCGCACCTCCGCGCCGGCCAGGCGCTCGATCTGGTCGGCCGGCACCTCGATGCGGGCCAGAAGGCCGTGATGCCGCACGCGGCAGTCTGTCAGACCGAGCTGCCTGCGCAGGTACGCTTCGCCCTGTTCGATCATCCGCAGCTTCTCCCGCGTGACGGGCTCGCCGTACGGAATCCGGCTGGCCAGACACGGCATGGCCGGCTTGTCGAACGTCGGCAGGCCCAGACGGGCGGACAACTCACGGATGTCCTGCTTGGTCAGACCCGCCTCCGCGGCCGGGGCGCGGACGTGGAAATCCGCGGCGGCGGCAATGCCCGGCCGGTAGTCGCCATAGTCGTCGGCGTTTGTGCCGTTGACGGCACAGGCGATGCCCCGTGCGGCCATGATGGGGCCCATATGTTCGTAAAGCGTGGATTTGCAGAAATAGCAGCGGTTCACCGGATTCGCGGCGTAATTCGGGTCGTCCAGCTCGTGCGTATCCACGAGAACATGCTCGACTCCGAACCGCCGGGCCAGCTCGACCGTGGCGTCCAGCTCGTCCGACGCCAGGCTGTCGCTGCGCCCGGTAATGGCGATCACGTTGGCGGCCCCGAGCGTGTCGACCGCCACCTTCAGCACAAAGGTGGAGTCCACGCCCGCCGAAAACGCCACCGCCACCCGCTCCAGCGAGCGGAGAATGCCCTGCATACGGCGGAACTTTTGATCGAGCGGTGGACTCATACGCCCTATTGTACGGCCGGTTCAGACCTGCGGGTACGCCGTTCTCGTGGCGGCCCAGCGGTTTCGCTTCTCTGGGACAACGCCCCGCGGCAACGACAGGCTGTCCCGATTCACCCGAGTCGGCCCCGGGCAGGC
>JBPOIK010000013.1:0-46274 GCA_052034525.1 Planctomycetota bacterium | reverse complement strand
CGGCATTCGACCGCCGGGTTGTTTCCTGACGTTGCCGAATCGACCTTCATCAGCCCGACCCGGGCGCACACCCTGGGCGCGGATGGTTGGGCGGGCTTGTTTTGTCGTCACGAACGGGCCCCTCACGCTTTTGCTGACGTCAGGGGCGGGACCGCGCTGGGCGATGCATCCATGCGCAGGTCCCCTCCATTGGATTCACTCCTCCTACGCGAAAATAGAAACTGCCACGCGATGGACATCCTGGCTCCCCGAAGCGGCCCATCCGGTACGAAGAAAGGACAGAACCCCCTCCGTGGGAGAATCTGCTTGTTGCCGCTCCGCCAGATGCTTGTGGCGTAACCGTACCACAGAGAATCCGCCGGGTCAAGCGAATACCGCAGAGAAACCGGCCTCATCAGGAGAGACTTGACTGCCGTGCTTCAGCACTCTGGGTGGAACCCCTTACTTCACTCTGCGTGGAGTCCCTTACTTTGGTGCGAGAGGGTCGCGCGGCGCAGGGGAAGAAGCCGGAGGCTGGAGACGTGGCGTGTGCTGGGAGCACGGTTTGGGCGATCGAGCGGAGACTCCGGCACCAAGCAGGATGGACGGGCCGGCATTTCGACGCGCGAGAGCCGTTCGTGCAAGCGGAGAGGCGCGCGGGTCGAAAAGCCTGTTGAAGGCGCGCTGTGCCTGCGAGGAGGGAGAGCAGGGTGAGGGGTTGCCTGTGAGCCGGTTCCCGAATGGCCGGCCACCATCCGAAGGCAAGGGACTGAAAACTCGAAACTGGAACGGATGGGCGGTCGGGGGGGCGGTACGGTGCGGCGGCGGGGAAGGCCCGTGTACGGGCCTGAACATGAAGCGGGCAACTCCTGCTGTCCCTGTGGGACGGAGAGAAGACGTGGGGCGCTGGGCGGGGACGGCCAGCGCGATCCCCAGGGACCGGCTGGAAAGCCGGTCCCACAAAAGAGAGGGCCGGGCAAACGGAACACCGGCACTTACTTCTCGCGCACAAACGCCTCGGAGGGCATCGGCCGGCGCTGGCCGTCCGGGCCGATCCAGAACAGACGCAGGTATTGCGCGCCGCCGCGCTCGAAATAACCCAGGGTGAAACGATGATACCCGGCGCGCAGGGCCCGCTCTCCTGAAACCTCGGTGTACCGGTGAGGACCGTCGTTGTCGAGGATTTGGTCGTCGCCGAGCCACAGCGCGCTGCCGTCATCCGAGCCTACGACCAGGGCGTACACGCCGTCGGCCGGAATGCGCAGGTAGCCGGTGAACCGGGCCCCGAACGGCTGGTCCCGGCCCACCTCCCGCAGATCCACGTGGAGGATCGAACGCGTTTCGACCGACGGCGACTCCAGGAAATCCGCCAGCTTGCCGAACACGCCGTCCCAGACTTCCAGGGTGACCCCGGGGGCGAACCGGTCCGCCGCCGTCAGCGGCGCCTCCGGCTCCCGGAACGCCACTTTGGCCAGCGTCACGATGGTCGGCTCGCTGGTCCGCCCGTCCGGCCAGACCTCGATGGCCCGCACGGTCGTGGTTTCATTGATCGGTGCCGGATGCTCGTAACGCAGGGATTCCGGCGTCGGATCGCCGCCGTCCAGCGTGAAGAACACCACGCCGACGCCCGAACCGGACGCCAGCCTCAGCTCGCAGGCGTCGGTGAAGACACGATGGGCATTCATCAGCGTCGGCCGCACGGGCCGCGGAAACAGGAAGTTCCGGTCCGTCTCCGGCCGCGCGTCGTATTGCTTGCTCAGCCACAGATGCACGGCGCGCGGATAGCTCAGGTCGGGGTCCTCCGTCCAGCGCCAGTGCAGACGGCACGCGCGCGTATCCGGCGCCAGCACCACAAGCCCTTTCTCCGGATCAATCGACGCGTCGGTCGCCTCCGCCCCCTCCAGTGCGAGAAACCAGGGCACGTGGAAGACGAGTTTTTCCGGCGGCGTTCGCCACTTCGGTTCCAGCATCAGTTCCGCGCCGTCCTCCAGAGAATGCAGAGTCATGGAGAGCGTGCCGAAATTCGTGGGCGCGCCGTTCACCCGGATCTCATCGCCCGGTTGAACCCATCGCGGCGACAGCGCCGAGCCCAGATGAAGCACGTCCCCCTCCTCACGCACCAGCAGGTTCCGAAGCAGCTCGCAATAGCGGGCGGCGAACCAGCCGTGCGGCGGGTAGTTGCCGCCCGGATCGCGCGTGCCCCAGGGGGTGATCCCCAGCTCAAACCCCGCGTGCGTGGACGACGTGTGGGCCAGAACGCTATACAGGTCTTCCAGCACCTCGCGCTGCATGCCCATGGCCAGCATGGCCTGCGTGGTGTTGAACGTCTGGTAATGGTGCAGGGAGCCGGGAACGGCCTCGTCGCCCTGTTGCGTTTTCTGCTTGAGCAGCCAGCCGTTGGGGCCCCAGGTGGCGATGCCCTCCCGCCATTTGTATTCCCGCACCGTCCGCACGGTGGCCCGCGCCCAGGGGTGGTCCGGTGGCAGCACGCCAAACGGATAGACGCCGCCGGTGGCATTCTCCCAGTCATAACCGGCGGCCGGATCGTCCAGACCCGGCGGGATGTAGCCGTCCGTCCGGGCCGTCAGCATCTCCAGCCGCGCCAGAAGCACGGGGCGAAACGCCGCCTGCAGCGCCTCGGCGCGGTCGGCCAGGCCCGGATCTCCCGCCGCCCGGGCCAGGTTCGCCGCCTCCGCCAACCCCAGGATGGCCCAGAAGTTGTGCCCGGTGTAGTGCCCGTCGATCAGCTCGTTGTCGTACCGACCCGCCACCGGCCAGAGCCCCAGCGGGTCGCCGCCCGTGCTGCGCTGAAAATCGTCCAGATGCGGGGCGATGCCCGGCAACACTTCGCGGGCGAACTCCACATCGCCAGTCGTGCGGAAGTGTGCGCCCAGCGCCCAGAGCGACTGGCCCCAGTCGTCCGGATGCTGCTTCATACGGAGGAACTCCCGCACGGCCCCGTCTTCGCCGCGCACAAGGTACGACTGCAGGGTCTGCCGGGCGATGTCGTGCAGGCCGTACATGTCGTACACGCGGATGATGTACGCGGTGTCACGCGGGTAGAAGCGGTCGTACTGGAACTCGTTGACCTTCTGCACGAACTGCCGGCCGGTGGCGTCCACGTCGCGTGCGCAAAGCAGGTAGCACAGGCCGGCCTGCTGGACTTCCACGACCTTCAGCTCGGGCAGCTCGATCTGCAGGGCGCCGGCCAGCAGGTTCTGCCAGAACTCCTCCGCCCGGGCAAACGCCTCCGCGAACGCAGGTCGGCCCACCTGCTCGATGTGAGCCTCGTGCTCCCCGGCGATCGGAACACACGGGATGCGAAACTCGACCGTCTCGGCGGCGCCGGACGCCAATTCAAACCGGTACGCGACGGCGGCGCCGTCGGCCTCGACGTTCGGCTCGCCAGAGTACGTGAACACCAGGTGCCCGGCCCGCCACACCTGCCCGTCCACCACACGCGCCGCGCCATCCGCGGCGTATGTCTGAGCGTCCAGGAACCGGTCGCGATACCACTCCGCGCACGGCCAGGGCTTTCGGTGTGATTCGCGGATCGGCCCGAATTCCGCCCTCAGCCCGGCCACCGCCGCGGCGGGTCCGGGGTTTCGCACCGTCGCCTGCACATACGCGACCAGCGGCTCCCGTGGGTCCAGGCCGCAGGCCAAGCCCCAGACGCGGAAGGCATAGTCCACGCCATCCCGCCGGAAGCCGTACTCGAAGATGGGCAGACGATCCTCGTGCAGCGTCTTGACGCGAGCATCCATCGTCCGCGACGGGTTGCCGGCCGCGATGGAAAACTGTCCGAAACCCGACAGCAGCGAACCGTCATTGATAAGCTGGAACCCCTCCGGGGCATCCCGGAACCCGACCACGTCGCTAGATTCCGCGAAGTACGAGAACGGGCCGGCCAGTTCCTGCGAGGCGTTCAGCGGCGACGCCGCCGGCGCCGGCACGGAATCCAGGGCCAACAGGACGGCGACACAGGCGGATGCGAATCGCGACATGACACAACTCCTCGGCGGAACCGCCCGTGCGGCCGATCCCCGCACGGACAATCTGGACGCGAAGCGCCGGCCGGACCGCTCCGGCCGGACGGCGCGGGGGAGCCTACGTCGCGCGGACGCGACATGTCAAGCTTGCGAAGATCCCGGGGCGGCGCGTACAATAGCCGCTTAGGCGTGAGTCACGTGGCGCGAGCTTTCCGTTTTCTACCAGGGATGTAACACGCGTGAGAACTGGACGCCGGATACGCACTTGTGGGCCCCTTCTGGTCGGTCTGGTCCTGGCCACCGCCATCGCCGCGGAAGAGCGGCCGGTTCATCGGGAGAAGGTTGAATACGACGCCTCCGCGTCGGCGTGGGTGGCGCAGTCCCCACCCGTGCCCGGAACGCCGGAAGGCGACCTGCGGCTGGCCCGGGGGGCCTTCGCCGAGGGCGATCTGCGCGAGGCCGGCCGCCGGATCGGCGAATGGATCCGGACGTACGGGCAGGGACACGAACTGTACCCCCAGGCCGCGATTCTCCGGGCCGAAGTGGAGATTTCCCGGCGAGACTACTACAAGGCCCACAAACACCTGCAGCAGTTTCTGAACGAGTACGCCGGCACGGAACTGGTCGTCCGTGCTGCGGAGCTGGAGTTCGTCATCGCGGAGGTTTTCTTGAGCGGCACGCGGCGCAAGTTCCTGGGGCTGCGGATTCTCAAGGCCGATGACATCGCCATCAGCATTCTGGACGACCTGACGACGAACTACCCGGAAGCCAACCTGGCCGAGCGCGCCGTCAAGACCAAGGCGGACTACTACTATCGACAGGGTGAGTTCAGCCTTGCGGAGATGGAATACGCCCAGATCGTCAAGGACTTCCCCCGCAGCCGGTATGTCCGCTACGCCATGCGGCGCAGCGCCGATGCCGCCCTGGCCAGCTTCAACGGCATTCAATTCGATGACGCACCGCTGATCGAAGCGGAAGAACGATACCGGGATTACCTGGTCGGCTATCCCGGCTCCGGGGAGCAGGAGGGCGTCGGCCTCATCCTGCAGGACATCCGCTCACAACGGGCGGCCAAGGAGTTCGAGATCGGCCGCTACTACGAACGAACCGGGCACAACCGGGCCGCCGCCTTCTACTACCGCTCGACCGTGGACAACTGGGCGGACACCATCGCCGCGTCACGCGCCCAGGAGCGCCTGGCCCGGCTGGCGCCGGAAGACTCGGCCCGCCCCGGTCAAATCTCGCCCGTGGAGCAGCCGCCTCCATCCACCATGCGGGAAGAAATGCTGCGCGAGGAGCAGAACCCATGACACGCCGCGCTCTCGTTCGATCTCAAAAGGCCCTCCTGCTGATCGCCGCCGTCGGGTTTGCCGGCGGCTGCGGATACTCGACCCAGCGACCGTTCCGGGATGGAATCCAGACCGTGTACGTCGAGATGTTCGAGTCCAAGGAGTTCCGGCGAGATCTGGAGTTCCAGTTGACCGAAGCCCTGATCAAGCGGATCGAGATGGACACGCCCTACCGCATCGCGGACCGCCAGGCAGCCGACACGGTGCTCACCGGGGAAATCCTGGAAGTGCAGCAGCGGGGCCTGGGCAACAGCTTCCGGACAAACCGGCCCCGCGAGGTCGCGGCCACCATCCTGATGCGATACTCCTGGAAAGACCAGCGAACGGGCGAAATCCTCGTCGATCGGCCTCGCTTCGCCTTCACGACCAACTACATTCCGGATGTGGGCGAGACCTTCCCGAAGGGGATGATCCGGGGTCTCGACCAGGCGGCCGAACGCATCGTCGAAACGATGGAAACGGGGTGGTGAAGACCCTATTATCCTGCAGTGCCGGCGCCGGATGGGTGCAGAACGATCCGGTGCGGTCGCCAGGCCCCCGGCAGATGATCCGCGGAATCCTGTGACAGCCCGTTGCGGAAACGCAACACATTCTGCCGATGGAGGAATGGTTAGAAGGAGTCATCGGTCATGCCGAACGGGGACGGGCCTACGCCCGACAAGAAACCCACGCCCAATCTCCGGATGCCGCCGCGCGGGCTGGTCAGTTGGATGCTGTTCCTGGCCATGGCGCTCATGCTCGTCGTCCTGATGAGCAAGGGCGTCAACAGCGCCCGGGAAATCGATCTCATGGAGTTCACCCGCCTGCTGGACGCGGGCGAGGTGGATCTGGTCGTCATCCACGAAGACCGCATCACCGGCCGAATCCGAAAGACGGACGCACAGGGTCCGGACGCCCGATTGGAGTTTGAGGTCGCCATTCTGCCACAGGTCATCGACAACGAACTGCGCACGATGATCGAGACAAAACTCGCCCGGAATCCGGAAGCCCGGCTCAAAATGGAGCGGCCCAGCCCGTTTCTGAACGTGATGGTGATGCTGCTGCCGTGGCTTCTGATCATCCTGTTCCTGTATTTCATCGTGTTCCGTCAGATCCGCAACGCGGGCGGAGGAGCGGGGATGCTGGGCAGCTTCGGCCGCTCGCGGCACCGGGTGACCAGCAAGGAGCACACCAACGTCACTTTTGCTGACGTCGCGGGCATCGCGGAGGCAAAGGAAGAGGTCGCGGAGATCATCGAGTTCCTGAAGAATCCGAAGAAATTCCAGCGACTGGGGGGTCGCATTCCGCGCGGCGTGCTGCTGGTCGGCCCGCCCGGCTGCGGCAAAACCCTTCTGGCCAAGGCAATCGCAGGCGAGGCGGACGTTCCGTTCTTCTCGATCAGCGGTTCGGATTTTGTCGAGATGTTCGTGGGCGTGGGCGCCTCCCGCGTGCGCGACCTGTTCAAGCAGGCCAAGGACAACTCCCCCTGCATCATTTTCCTGGACGAGATCGACGCCGTCGGCCGCCGTCGCGGAGCCAGTTTTACCGGCGGCGGACACGACGAACGGGAGCAGACCCTCAACGCCATTCTCGTGGAAATGGACGGCTTCGAGACGAACGATCAGGTTATCGTGATCGCCGCCACGAACCGGGTGGACGTGCTGGATCCCGCCCTCATCCGCCCCGGCCGGTTCGACCGGCAGGTCACCGTCACGCTGCCGGACCTGCAGGGCCGCTATGAAATCCTGAAGGTGCATGCCCGGCGCATCAAGCTGGGGCCCAACGTGGACCTGCGCCGCCTGGCCCGCGGAACCCCCATGTTCAGCGGGGCGGATCTCTCCGCCATCATCAACGAGGCCGCGCTGCGGGCCACCATGACGAGCAAGGACTACGTCGAACAGGAAGACCTGGAGGAGGCACGAGACAAGGTCCGCTGGGGTCGGGCCCGACGCAGCCATCAGGTGGACCAGAAAGACCGCGAGGTCACCGCCTATCACGAGGCCGGCCACGCGCTGATCCAGGCCCTCGAAAAAGATGCCGATCCCGTCCACAAGGTCAGCATCATCCCTCGCGGCCCCATGGGCGGCGCCACCTTCTCCCTGCCCGAGCGGGATCGCCTGGTCGTGACCCGCAAGTATCTCATGGCCTTGATCCGCGTTTCGCTGGGCGGTCGGGTGGCCGAAGAGATGTTCTGCGGGGATGTCAGCAGCGGCGCCGGCAGCGACATCCGCCAGGCCACCGAAATCGCCCGCCGCATGGTCAAGGAATGGGGCATGGACGAGGAAGTCGGCTTCATCTACTACGGCGAGGAGGAAGGCGGCAGCCCGTTCTTCGAACTGGCCGGCGGTCGTGACTACTCCGACAGCACCGCCGAGATCATCGACCGGCAGATCAAGAGGATTCTCGACGAGTCGTACCGCCAGGCCCGCAAAATTCTCGAGCAACACCGCGATCAGCTCGACGCCATCGCCCAGGCCCTCATGTCCCATGAGACGCTGACCGGCGAGGAGATCAACGCCCTCATCCGCGGCGAGTCGCTCGATCGCCCCAGCGTGGGCGATCTGCTGGACGCCGCCGAACAGGAATCCCGTAACGTGGGACTGGCCCGCCCCATCAAGGCGGATCCCGAGCCCCGGCAGGATCTGGGGGGCGGAACCCTGCCGCAACCAGGCTGACCGCCATCGACCGGCGGCGGTCGCATATCGACTCCGCCACGGCCGCCGCGGTATGCTGTCTCCTTTATGGCATCCGGACCTGTCGCACACTCCGCCTGGGACGACCTGTCACGACCCGTTGTGATGGGCATCCTGAACGTTACGCCAGACTCCTTCAGCGATGGCGGCGACTTCGCGAATGCGGAAACCGCAGTGGCGCACGCGGACCGCATGGTGGCGGACGGCGCAACCATGATCGACGTGGGAGCCGAGTCCACCCGTCCCGGAGCACCGCCCGTCGATCCCTCGGAGCAGATCCGGCGCGCCGTTCCGGTGATCCGCCGGATCCGCCGGAACCACCCGCACGTCGGCCTCTCCATCGACACGCAATCCGCCGAGGTCGCGCGGGCCGCCCTCGACGCGGGCGCCGATGCCGTGAATGACATCTCGGCGCTGCGACACGACCCCGCCATGGCCGGGCTGGTCGCGGAGCGAGGTGCCGTCGCCATTCTGATGCACATGCAAGGCACGCCCGCCACGATGCAGATCAACCCGACATACACCGACGTGGTCGCCGAGGTGGCCGACTTCCTGCGGAATCGGGCCGCCGCGGCCGGCTCCGCAGGAATCGCTCGGAATCGGATCATTGTCGATCCCGGCATCGGATTCGGCAAAACCGTCGAACACAACCTGCAACTGCTTCGTCACCTCTCCGAAATCGTCGACGCCGGCCTGCCCGTGCTCGTCGGCACCTCGCGCAAAGCGTTTCTCGGCAGAATCCTGAGTCTGCCCAACCCACGGGATCGGCTGGCCGGCTCGCTCGCCGCCGCCGCGGCCGCCGTCCTCGCCGGCGCCAGAATCATCCGGGCACACGATGTGCTGGAAACGGTCCAGGCCGTGCGCGTGATTGAAGCGCTGCTCCAGGGTTGACGGCCCGGGAAGGCTCCGAGCGGAGATTCTACTCCGTCGGAAACTCAACCAGTGCAGGAACGGGCCGATCACTCCATACCAGAAACCCGCAACCCATATGCCGGCACGCCGGAAAAGCCGACATATCGAAAATGACGGCGAATGTAGATAAACTAAAGAAGGTTGGGATGGACCTCGCGCCAAGCATCAGCTCTGTCATGCGGCCTGCGCGGCCGGGCAATGGGCGGATCGCCTGGCGCACCGACCTGCCATCCTCGGAGTGTTGATCGGGGGGGAACTCCGGCCTTCGCAAAAAAAGAACAGGACGTGGATCCACCGGCGAGGGATCGGAGCGTCTGTTTCCATCGGGAACCGGAGCCTTGGTTCACGTGGCAGAAGAAATCTGTTCAATGCGCCTCGACAGGATGCGCCGCAGAACGGCGGGACTGCTGATTGTGTGCGCCGGCTTCGCAGGTACGGCGTTGCTCCATGCAACCGAGATCGTGCCGCTGGAGCTTCGCTGCGGAATGGTGCGCCTCGAGCCGGACGACAACCTTCTGGCGCAGCCGCGCAGAACGGTGGACGTCACGACGCCCTATCTTCTGCGGCTGAACGGTCCGATCACGCCGCAACGCCGAACCGCTCTGGCAGAGGCCGGGGCCGTGCTCGCGGATTTCATCCCGCCGGATGGATATGTCGTGCGAATAGAGGATCAGACCGTCGCGCTGCTGGCGTCGCTCGGTTTTGTGACGTGGCTGGGCCCCATCCATTCCGAATGGAAAATCGCGCCGACGCTCCAGGACATGCTCGCGGGCGATGATCCGCCGGACGATTCTCCGCCGATTTCCCTGGTGATATCCACCTTCCTGGGCGTGGATGATTCCGACATACGGCGAGTTCTTCAGAGCCACGCCGCGCAGTGGGTCGCTTCGCACGAAGCGGGCGGCCGCTGGTTCGTCAGTGCCTGGGTGTCGCCGCGGGCTCTGCCGGCCCTGGCCAAACTGCCCGGCGTGCAGTTTGTCGAACCATCACCCGTCCTGGGGCCCCGGAACAACTCGAACAGTTGGATTCTTCAGAGCAACGTACCGGGCAGCAGGCCGCTCTGGCAACAAGGGTTGCTTGGCCAGGGCCAGATCGCCGGGCTGATCGACTCCGGCATCGATCGCGATCACTGCGCGTTCCGTGATCCCCGGCCGATCGGCCCTCGACACCGCAAGATCGTCGCGATCCGGGGGGGTGCCGTGCCCGATGCGCACGGCACCAGCATCGCCGGCACGCTGGCGGGCGATGCGGAGGTCATCGGACAGCCCGACGGGTATGACGGCATGGCTCCATTGGCCCGCATCAGCTTCACCGATTTCGCCCTGATCCAGGCGCTGCCCCTGAGTGTCTATGATCGTTTCGTCGACGCGCACGCCGACGGAGCCCGCGTACACAACAACAGTTGGGGCGACGACAACAACTGCGCGTACACGGCCCTCTGCAGCATCATCGATGCGTTCGCCTTCAAGTACGAGGAGAGCCTGCTGGTCTTCGCCGTGACGAACGAACCCACATTGCGTTCACCCGAAAACGCCAAGAACGTGCTGGCCGTCGGGGCCTCGATGGACGCCCCCGATCAGGACAGGTTCTGCAGCGGCGGAACCGGTCCGACCCTGGACGGACGGCGAAAGCCAGAAATCTTCGCCCCCGGCTGCGGCACCTGGTCCGCCCATCACGACGGGATCCAGGCGTGCGAATTCGGTCAGTGGTTCGGGACCTCCGTGGCCGCCCCCGCCATCGCCGGCGCCGGTCTGCTCGTTCGGCAGTACTTCGTGGAAGGTCGCTATCCGGCCGACGGCCCCCCCCGACCGTTTCTGCCGTCCGCCGCATTGATCAAAGCCGTGTTGCTGAACGGGGCCGTCGACATGACCGGCGTTCCGGCCGGCGGCAACCAGTACCCCAGCAACCAGGAGGGCTGGGGCCGCCTGCTGCTGGACGATGTCCTGGAGTTCCCGGCCGACGCCCGGAAGCTCTGGGTATACGAGCGACGGAACGCCGACGGCCTTCAAACAGGCGAACAATGGTCCGCACCATCCGTGCACGTGCTGTCCGGTGCCACGCCGTTACGGATCACGCTGGCCTATACCGAGCCTCCCGGCGCGACGATGGCCTCCAATCCGGTGCTGAATAACCTGAATCTGGAATTGAAGGGCCCCCTGGAGGCCGGCCCGGTTACCTATCGCGGAAACTGGTTCAGCGGGGGCCGGTCTGTTGCCGGCGGAACAGCCGACAGCCGTAACAACGTCGAGCAGATCCTGCTGCCAGACCCCGCGCCCGGCACATACACTGTGACCATCCGCGGGACAGAAGTCCGGATGGACCGGCAAGGGTTCGCCCTGGTGATCTCGGGAGGCGTGACGGTGGATTCCGCGGTCTTCCCGGATTGCAACGGAAATGGCGTTCTGGACACCGAAGACATCATCACAGGCTTCAGCCAGGACTGCCAGTCGAACGGCATTCCGGACGAATGCGAAGGCCTGCCCGACTGCAACAGCAACGGCATCCCGGACGAATGCGAAAGCCTGCCCGACTGCAACAGCAACGGCGTCCCCGACCTCTGCGAGCCTGACCTGGACTGCAACGGCAACGGCATTCCGGACGAGTGTGAATCCCTGCCGGACTGCAATTACAACGGAATCCCCGATACCTGCGACGTGCTCGGCTCCTTCAGCGCAGACTGTCAGCCCGACGGCATTCCCGATGAATGCCAGAGACCATTGCGGATCACGACGTATGTCGGCCCCCCGGGCTGCTACGTCTCGCCGTTCGGCTATCCCCCCCAGGACTCACAAACCCTGATCGTCGAGGATCATTACCTCATCGCCGACGTGAACCTCGGGCTGCGCATCGAGCACCAGTGGAACGGCGATCTCATCGTGCAACTGGCCCACGACGGGGTTACCGCCACCGTCATTCATCGGCCGGGATACCCGATTCCCAACCCGCACGTGGGATTCGGCGACACGGGGTTCGACGTGACGCTCGACGATTGGACGAACGATTCCATCGAGTACGCCACATCGGGCGCGTACGGCCCGGTGACGGGCACGTTCCGGCCCCATCCGGACCCCTTGTCCGTGTTCAACGGGATGGACGTGCATGGCGCATGGACCATCACCCTTCTGGATCCGATCCCCGACTTCGTCGGCAGGCTCAACGCATGGGAGCTTCGCATCGGAACGCCCGCAGGACCGCCGCCCGGCTGTGAGCGGCCCGGCGACTGCACGGAAGACGGATATGTTAACGAGGCGGATTACCTGATCTTCGCCGACTGCCTCGCGGGCCCCGTGCTGCCCATCTCCGCCGAGTGCCAGTGCGCCGATCTGAATGGCGACGGACGCACGGATCTGCGCGACTTCGCCGGGTTCCAGGACTCGTTTGGCCCATCGAAAACCGTGATCGTCCCCCAGAAAGGCCTGCTGCGCTGGTAACCTTCTCATTCCGCCCGACCGCACCCTGACCTGCCCGCCCCTTCCGATCCCTCCGGACGCCGCCGCTCCCGGCCTCCGACCCCCTCGGCCGCCTGCCGCCAGACCGACAGCGGAGTTTTTTTCGTTTTCTCCTTGACGTTTGGGCATTGTTAGGCTACATTAAGGATACCTAACATAATTCAAACGAGGGAGCGAGGCCTGCTCGCCGCGCCGGCAGGGGTTCGCCCAGAAAACAGTCAGGGAACGACGAATCATGGGCAGCAGGCATGCGAACCCCGCGGCGAGGCCCCTGTGTGTCCTGGGGCCCGGGGGAGACTACCAGACCTTGTGGGTGTCCGATGCCATCCTCCGGGCGACCTGTCCGGGCACCAGGCTTGGCGGGCCCATTTGGCCCGAGGCTTCCGGCACAGTCCGTCGCGGATCCGTGTCGCAGACTCCGGCCGCAGACCCCTCGTTGCGAAAGGGGTCGCCGAGGCCCTGGGCACTGGAAGGCGCGGCGGAAGCCGTGCCGTCCCGCGTGGCGTACCCCGGGGCAGGCCGGTCCCGTCAGCGCAGGTGCCGGGCGACGCGGGATGTTGGCGCACCCGCGAAGGCCGCGTTTCCCGCCCGCGCGGAGCGCCTTGGCGGTGTCGCCGTTGCGGAAGCGATGGGCAACCCGGTCGGACCGGAAGATTCGGCACGCTCGCGCCCCGGGCAGGCTGCCGTCCCGGCGGCTGGAGGCCCCGTCTCGCTGCGTTGTGCAGCGGGCGGGGGTCGTCTGCGGCGTTGCCCGCGGGCGGCGGTTCGTCCGACGGGGGCTGGGGCCTTGGCTCGCCTCGTAGAACAGCTTGCCTACCGGGTCGCTCTATGCTTCTGGCGATGGAAGCACACAAGCCGGATGGCTCTGGCGTGGCGAACCGGCCAAGGCGTGTTTGTTGCCGGATCGGACCCTGGCGAAGCGGAATTCGCCGCGTGGGCATCGCGGCAGGCGGAATATCCCCTGGTTGCCTGGGGGCGGCTGGGACCGGGATTCACAAAGGAGCAGGCAAATGGCCGGACCGAGATTGGGCCACGAAGGGCGGACACTGACACCGCGGCAACTGGCAATTCTGCGGTTCATCCGCGATTACAGGCGAAGCCACGGTTACTCCCCGACCATGCAGGAGGTGGCGGACGAGCTGGGCGTCACAAAAGTCACCGTGTTCGAGCACGTCGGAGCACTGGTGAAAAAAGGGCTGCTGCGGCGCCTGCCATACAAGGCACGCTCTTTGGAGCTGACTTCGCATGTGACCTTCCCTGAATCCCGGCCCTCGGCGTTGCCTCTGCTGGGGCGGATCGCCGCGGGCCACCCGATCGAGGCCATTGAGAACGTTGAAACGTTGGATCTGGAAGAGGTCTTCGCCTCCCGGGCCGATACCTTTGTGCTGAAGGTCTCCGGCGACAGCATGATGGACGATCACATCCGCGACGGGGATTACGTTGTGGTGGAGAAGCGCGCGCGCGTCCGCAACGGCGAGACCGTCGTCGCCCTGCTGGAGACCGGGGAAGCTACGCTCAAACGGTTCTACCGCGAGTCGCGCACGCGCGTTCGCCTGCAAGCCGCCAATCCGGACTTCGCCCCCATTTATGTCGATCCCGGGCGGCTCGACCTCCAGGGCGTGGTCATCGGTGTCGTACGGCGATATTGAGCCGCCGGAGCCGGACGCCGGAGCGGCTTTCGAGTCCGGCCACCCGAGCGCTCCTCGCGCCAACATGGGCGTCGGGCCAGCTTACCGGATCCATGAAAAGGCCGACGCGCGCAGGCAAGACCACGGCGGTCAGGCAGATCGCCCCGTCACTGTGACTATCACATCCGCCGCGACCACCCGCCGTTTCGCCAGGCCCGGGCGAAAGGTTCTGCATTCGACGGCGTACAAGCTTCCACGCGATGGCGCGAAGGCGCGGCGGCGTGGAGAGCGCGACGCCATCCACGCCTGCTTCCAACGACACCCCCCTTTGCTCTTGTCTATCAGGGTGTGAACCGTTACCAATCAACGATACACCTGGAACTGGGGCGTAACATTCGACGGCCAATTGCACATCCCGCCGACCGCAGCGCGCTCTCGGACCCACAGTTGCGCGCCGTACCGGGCGAGCGGCGGCACAGGTAACACAGACGATGATCCGCTTCTGGCCGATCCAGACGGAGTCGATGAGTGCATTAGGGAGCTGGTCATCGTTACACACGGCAGCCCAACAATGATATCGCGAAGGGCGGTGATATATTTGTCTGCACGGTTTCGGCTTCATGCTACGATTGCAGCGTTCCTTTGTCCATCCATAGCGTGTGTCCGACCACCAGAGCGGCCGACCGTGTCCGACATGCCGTTGGCCCAGGAGACCCAAGATGGATCTTTGCTGGATGAGCCGAGTCTCGTTGCTTTCGACCTGATGGGATATGATTCCGTTTTCTTCGGCCCAACGGGACGACGCATTGTCGAACAACTGCATCCAGTGGACATGGCATCCCTACCGTGCCGGGACGGCCACCTCATGCTGAATGACGCCTTTGGTGATGCAGTACAAATCGGCGTCGGGTTTGAGCTTCAGAGCGAGGTCGAATGGGACGGCAAGGGCCGTCGGGCCGACCAGAGCCGCGATCAGGACCAATCGCGTCCGAGAGTGTGCGGGCATGGGGGGGGTTCGTTGCAGTCGCCGCCGGTTTTCCGTCGCCGGCGTCAGACGCGCTCCGCAGGCTCTGCGGCGCGTTTGGCGAGGCTCCGCTGGTACGCCTTCCAGCCGGGACACCACCGCGTGTGCCATCGCCAGATCCGGGCCGCCCACGACCGCGGACGGCGCTGGGCCAGTATCCGACAGGGACAATATGGGCACAAATGCCTGTACGCCATCACGCTATCCACAAGCGAAAACCGGAGGACATCTGCCGGTGCGGATCATGATAACACCCGCTATGCAGGGTGGAAACTCGGCGTCTTCAACACGGCCGGCCTATACTCTGGATATGCCGGTGCCGATTCAGCCGATTGTTGTTGCCTATGACGACCAGTGTGCCTTCTGTCGCGCGCGGATGCGGGCCATTCGCACGTGGGACCGCGATGGAAGGTGCCGGTTCATCGCGATCCGGGATCCGGATCTGCTGGTGCGATTTCCACAATTGCGGGGGACGGAATTGACGGATGGACTGCGTGTGATTCTGCCCGACGGGCAGATTCGCGTCGGGGCCGACGCCGTTCACGCGATCGCTCTGCGCCTGCCTGCAATCCGCTGGCTGGCCCCGATCTATCGAGTGCCCGGCGTCCGGGCCCTGGCCCGACGGACCTACGCCTGGATAGCCGCCCACCGGCATGCCCTGGGCCGCTCCTGCCGAACGGGTTCGTGCCGGCGATAGAACCGAGTGGCTCGCGCCGAGGAATGCCCGGAGAATCCCGGCCGGCAATCGAAGCGACCGCTCAGATCCGCGTGATGTCTTGACAGGGTCCAACAAACGCGTCTAATCCCCGATACGCACGATGGTATGGCGGAACGGCGCGGCGCTTCGCTTGGGGATCAAGACTCTGGCGTCCGCGCGCGGGATCCGCCGCCGAGGAGAAAGATATCATGTCCGGCATTCACGCAGCAGGTCCGTATGCCCTGGTCGGGATCGACGGCGGGGCCACGGAGGTCAAAACGCACCTGGTGCACCTGGAAGGCCCGCCCCACGCGCCGGTCTTTCGTCTGGGCGAAATCAGTGCGTCGCGCAAATATGAGCGGGTGGTCGGGTTCCGACCGGTCGACGTGGCCGAACAACTCAAGCAGAGGAGCGATCCCGACCTCACGCCGGCTGAAAAGGAGCAGGGCCGCCGCTACGTGGAGGCGGCGGCGGAAACGGTCGTGGAGGTCGTCCGGCAGGCCGGCACCGAGCGTGTGCTGATCGGCATGGGCATGCCCGGCCTCAAAACCCCCGATGGCCGGGGCATCGCGGTGATCAACAACGGGCCGCGCATCCCGGACTACCTGGACGATCTGAACGACGCCCTGGAAAGCGCCGGCATCACGCTGGTTACGCCGGTTTCGCGGCTGGGCAGTGATGCCGATTACTGCGGCATGGGCGAGGAGTACGCCGCCGACGGTCTGTTTCGCGACGTCCAGAACGCCTACTACCTCGGCGGCGGCACGGGCATCGCGGACGCCATGAAGCTGCACGGCCAACTTGTTCCCTTTGATGACGCCAAGCCCTGGATTCAGAAGGCCTGGCAGATCCCCTCGTGCCTGGGCCCGACGTTCGAGAAGCTGGCCTCCGCCATGGGGCTGAGCACCGCGTATGCCAATCTGCTGGGTATCAGCCTTGCCGCCCTGGTGAGCCAGGAGCGGTATCCCGAGGCAGAAGCGCTCAAGGGAGACGTTCTGGCCGAATCGGTTCTGGAAGGGGCCACGCTGGTGCTGGCCGAGCTGATTTTCGAGCGAGTGAACACCATCAAGAACGGCCGGGCCGACGCGCCGAATCGCGGGCAGGCCTACCTGGAACTGAGCGGGGATCATCCGTTCCGCGGCACGCTGCTGGATCGGATCGTGATCGGCCAGCGCGTGGGCAACCTGTACAACGAGCCGCAGTTCGCCGATGCGTTCAAGAAGAAGCTGGACCGATGCCTGACCCGGCTGATCCGGAACGCCGACGACGCGGATCTGCGCCGGCACTATCTGGCAGGAGATACGATCCGGCCGGGCATCGTGGTCGCGTCGAGGCTTCGCGAGGCCCCGGCCATCGGCGCTGCGATCGACGCCGTGCGGTGCAACGCGCACCTGCTGCACGAGCCATAGCCAGCGGGGCGGCTCATCTGCGCCGTCGTTCTATAGCGGCTTTCCCAGCGGCACCAGGTACATCACACGCTCATTGGCCGGCAGCTTGAGGGCTGCGGCCACTTTCGCGTCTTCAAACGCTCCGACCGGCACGCCCGCCAGTCGCAGGGCCTCGGCCTGAAGCAGGATGTTCTGGGCGATGTGCCCGGCCTCGATGAAGCAGTATCGTTCCGCCCGATCGCGATACTTCGCCGCCGCACGCTCCACCACGGCGGTGATGATGAGGGTGGCCGGCGCCTGGGTGATCATCTCCTGGTCCAGGGCCGTCTGCCGAACGGCCCGCCGCTGATCGCCGGCCAGAAGCGGCTCCAGGGCGTGATCCCGCGGACGGTATCGGCTGACGCCGTCGGCCGTCATGACCAGCAACTCCATGGAATACAGGGCGCCGGCCGAGGGCACGGCGCGGCGTCCCCCGCGCGGATCGGTGATGCCCTGACCGGCCCAGCAGAGTTGGCCGATCTGCTGCGGGGTCAGGGGCTCGTCTCGAAACTCCCGCACCGACCGCCGTCGGGCGATGGTCTCCTCCAGCGACATCGATCCGACCGACACCGGCGCGGGCAACGGCCTGGGTTCCGGGTTCGGCGTCATGGTTGTTCCTCCGTTCGTGCCCAGCAGTACGGCCAGCGCGCCGCATATCCACGTGGCTTTCACGTCCGGGTCCTCCTGTCACCGCGAACCGGCCAGCATAAGGACCGCCCGCCGGGGGTCAACGCGTCACCTTGCCACGAGCCGGTCTTCGCCACTGAAAAAAGGACCAGCGCGGGATCCATGGCGTGACGGCAGACCGAGACGGTGCCTCGCCGGGTGGTGGGTCTTGCGGCGTGTCCGGGGGGGCCGGCGCATTGCGGCGCCGGTCGACTACTTCCTTCCGCAGCACTGCTTGTATTTGCGGCCGCTGCCGCAGGGACACGGGTCGTTTCGGCCGATCCGCGGCTGGGCGCGCCGGATCGTTTCGGCCTTCTGCTCGACATTCTGGGCGCGCATGGCCGCCGCCTGGTCCGCCGCCGCCGCGGCGGCCATGCCCGCGAAGCCGGCCCCCGCCGACTCCGCGTGATGAAACTGAAGCGGCATTCCGGACGGTCTGACGGGAGCGGCCGTCGCGCCCGTCATCTTCACCTTGAAGATCATGTCCGTCACGCGCTCCTGAACGCGCGACCACATCTGATCGAAGAACTCCCGGCCCTCGATGGCATACTGACTCTGCGGGTGGGTCTGGTCGCCGCCCAGCGGACGCTGCATGATGGCCATTTTGAGCTGGTCCATCTCCAGAAGGTGGTCTTTCCACGCCTGGTCGTAGATCCGCAGCAGCACGAAATTCTCCAGCCGCGACAACTCCCAGCGGAGCATTTCGCGGCCTTCCTCCCGCACGGCCCCCGCCAGGCCGAGCGATTCCCGGTTCGTCGCGAACCGTCGTTCGTCCCAGGCCCGGCCGAACCGCTGGCGGGCCCACTGCAGGACATCCTCTTCGCCGCGTCCGGCGATCGCCTCGTCGATCTGGCGATCCATCTGTCCGCCCAGAAGGAATTGCTCATTCAGATCGCGCAGCTCGCGGAACAACTCTTCCGGAGACCTGCCCTGCACCCGATCCACCGTCCAGCCCGCCTGGAACTTTGCATTGGCCCACGTAACAATGCCTTCGGCCACGTAGGCGCTGTCGCCCGTGCGTTCGGCGTCCTGGAACGCCCGCTCGATGCAGACCTCCACCGGGTACGACACTTCGCGCTGCCGGTATGCTTCGTGGACCTTCTCCAGCACCAGTTGGGTGACGTCCTCATTCGCGCGGTCCGCGATTTCGTCGGAGCGGATGTCGATGTTAAATTTGCCCTTCAGCCAGTCCACCAGCACGGCCCGCGGATAGGCCGGATCCGCGAACACGTGCAGCGCGTCCAGGTTCAGGTTGGCATAGTAGTGCTCGGCGGCGGCGGTCACGGCCTCCTGGATGTCGTCGGGCTCCATCTGCCGCAGCTTGTTCTGCGTCTCGTTGAACTGGTACGCCCGCTGGGCCCATTGCAGCAGGCCGCCCACGTCCCATTCCCGCGGGCCGGCCTCTTCGTCGATATACTCGCCGATGGACGTGCGAATCTTGTCCTGCGCTTCGGCGATCGCCGCCTGGCGCACCACATGCTCCACGCCCGGCAGATCGTCCAGGTCCAGGCGATGAACCGGCAGGTCGAGGTTGCCGTCGATGTTGCCGCGACACCAGTCCAGAACGCACTTCTGCCGATAGTCGGGCGCCAGGAACCGGGCCACCGCCTCCCGCGTGGCTTCTTCGATGGTCTCGAAGATCAACTCGCGCAGATTGCGGCCCTCCAGAATGCGCTGCCGCTTGGCGTAGAAGGCCTTCCGCTGGTAGTCCACCGGCTCATCCCACTCCAGCAGGTTTTTGCGGGAGGAGAAGTTCCGCTCCTCCACCTTGGCCTGAGCCTTCTCGATGGCCCGGGTCAGCCGCTTGTCCTCCAGGCTGACTCCCTGCTCCAGCCCCAACCATTCCATGAGCTTGATCATGCTGTCCGGCATGAACAGCTTCATCAGGTCGTCCTCCACCGACAGGAAGAAGCGCGACGAGCCCGGGTCGCCCTGCCGGCCGGACCGCCCCTTGAGCTGGTTGTCGATCCGCCGGGCCTCGTGCCGCTCCGTGCCCACAATGTGCAGTCCGCACGGCACGTTCAGCGGGCAGACCTTGCGGCCCAGCTCCGGGAAGCGCGGGTCGAGTTTCGGCTTGAAGCAGTGCGCACAGTTCGTGGCCGGGTCGTATTCGGCGCAGCGGATGCAGCATTTGGTCGATCCCGCCGGGTACAGCGCGTCCTCCCCCGTGCCGTTCCCATTTCCCCCTTCGTCCCTTCCTCCCTCCGCCCCTTTGTCCCCATTGCCCGGCACCTTGCACTTGGGATAGACCACTCCCTCTTCCAGCTTGATGTCGGTGCCGCGGCCGGCCATGTTCGTGGCGATGGTCACGTTTCCGATGGGGGTTTTGTCACGGTCCCGCTCGGGAATGGTGCGGTGCCCCGCCTTGGCCACGATCTCCGCCTCCCGGGCGTGGTTCTTGGCGTTGAGCACCTCGTGCTCGATTCCGTATCGGCGGCTCAGCAGGGCCGAGAGCTTCTCCGACTTCTCCACGCTGGTCGTGCCCACCAGGACCGGGCGTCCCGTGGACAGCTCGCCCATCGAATCGTCATAGGCGTCCAGCAGCGCCTGCATCAGTTCGTTGGTCGGCTCCTTGGCCGCGTCGAACATCGCCAGCGCGGCGTCAATCGCCGAGACGTCCATGCCCATCGACTGGTTGATCGGCCGCAGCGCCCGCAGCACGTTCGCCAGCAGAAACGGGTCGGCCGGCCGACCGCGCCGGCGGACCTGGTAGATCTCCTCGACGATCGCGTCGTACTTCCGTTCGACCGTCCGGTAGATCTTGTCGTTGTGGTCGATCCGGTTGACCGGCCGGTTCGTGGGGATTTCCACCACGTCCAGCTTGTAGATCTTCATGAACTCGTTGGCCTCGGTCATCGCGGTGCCGGTCATTCCCGCGATCTTCTTGTACATCTTGAAAAAATTCTGGATGGTGACCGTGGCCATGGTCTGCGTCTCTTCCTTGATGGGCACGCCTTCCTTGGCTTCCACCGCCTGGTGCAGGCCGTCGGACCACTGCCGGCCGTACATCAGCCGACCCGTTCCTTCGTCGACGATGATGACCTCGCCGTCCTTGACGACGTAGTCCTTGTCGCGTTTGAAGGTCACCCGCGCCCGCAGGGCCTGCTCGATGAGGTGCGGGCGGTCCATGTTCATCCCGACGTAGAAGCTGCCGATCTTCGCCTCGTCCTGGGCGGCCGACACGCCTTCGTGCGTCAGATGCACGTCCTTGCGCTCCAGTTTCACGACGTAGTACTGCGTGTGGCCGATCGCCTCCGCCTCCTCGTCGCTGACCAGGTACGGATCGATCCGGAACCGGTTGACTGCGTCGACGAACTTCGGGTTGTTGGCCAGTTCCGGCGGCGGGGTGTCGCCCCATTGCTGGAGGCGTCGCCGCGTCTGGTCGTTGGCCTGGTCCTGCTTGCGCTCCAGGAAGGCCGCGATGGTGTTCGCCCACTTGTAGCGGCTCACGTCGTCATGGGCGGGACCGGAGATGATCAGCGGCGTGCGGGCCTCGTCGATGAGGATCGAGTCCACCTCGTCGATGATCGCGTAATCCAGCCCCTGCTGCACCTGGTCCTCCACCCGCAGCTTCATGTTGTCGCGCAGGTAGTCGAAGCCGAATTCGCTGGCCGTTCCGTAGGTGATGTCGCACGCGTACGCCGCCCTGCGGACGCCCTCGCGCCCGCCGGGATCCAGCATGGCCTGGATGTACCCCACGGTCAGTCCCAGCAGCTCGAAGATCGGCGCCGCGAACTCCGCGTCTCGCCGCACCAGGTAGTCGTTCACCGTGACGATATGCACCTTCATCCCCTGCAGGTGCCGCAGGTAGGCCGCCAGATGGCAGACAATGGTCTTGCCCTCGCCCGTGCGCATCTCCGCCGCCATGCCGTCAAAGAGCACTTTGCCCCCGATGAGCTGGCAGGGAAAGTGGCGGTGCGCCTGGGCCCGCCGGGATGCCTCCCGAAGCACCGCGAACGCCTCCGCCATGACGGCCGTCTCGGCCTCGCCCCCCTTCAGACGATCGCGCAACTCCTCCGTTTTGGCTCGAAGCGCCTCGGGCGACAAATCGCGTACGTCCGATTCCCTTCCGCACGCCGCCTCCGAGACTCGCCACAGCTTTCGGACCAGCCGGTCGTTCCGTGACCCGAACATCTTCCGCATCAGACCGCCGACCGCCTGTTGAACACCCATGAAATCACCCTCGCACAGCAAGAATGGATATGGTCCAAAGAAAGACCCGCCGGGAAGCAGAACGCACGCGCCGATGGTGTGGGGCTGAGTCTACGGGCCGTACAGGCCGCCGCGCAGGGAGAGAACCACGAAATGATGCTGTTCCAGCACCGCGGCGGCTACCACCATCGGGTCGCGCAGCGGCGGCGGAAACCCCAGGAACGCCGTCGGGTGCGTGACGGCCGGGACGGCCGTCAGGTTTGCCTGGTCTTGCGGGGCCGCCACCCAGAGGATGCTCGGGGTGTCGGCGGCCCGCAGATGCCGCCCTGCCTGCACAGGTTCTGGTCCGGCCAGAAGCACGCAGGCGGATACCAGCGTGACCAGCCCCAGACCGGCCGCGGCGGACTCCCGGCGTACTGCTTCAATTGTCGGCTCGGGTCGCGCCATCACGGGGTATTATAGGCCGGTACCGCCGCAGTGAACAGCCGCCCGGCAAACCCGGGAATTCAACGGGGGTCGCCAGGCGCTTCAAAGCCCGGCGACCCCCGCGGGTCTTTGTCTCTGCGTGTCCGGACCGGCTACGGCTTGAAACCGTAGATCAGGTACGCTTCGCCGGCGTTTACCGTGCCTTCGCCCGTATCCGGGTCAATCCGCGGGTCGGCCAGAATCGAGCCGATCAGGATGTCCGCGTACCCGTCGCCGTCAATGTCGCCGGCGCCGGCCAAGCCGAACGAACGACCGTTGTCCCAGTGGTCCGGGTCGACCATCTTGGCGGGATTGCCCTGGTCCGGATCGGACGCCCGTCCGCCGCCGAGCTGATCGTAGTTGCGGCGCCCGGCGATGATGAAGCCGGGCAGCAGCTCCGAGCCGATCTCGTCGATGGAGATTTCCATCGGCTTGGTCGGATCGGTCTGCCACTTGGATGCTTCGAGCATTTTGCCTTCCACGGAACGGCTCAGGATCACATAGACCAGACCGGCCTTGGTCAGCTTGTCGTACGGATCGTCGTTCACTCCCGTCGTGGCGTTGTAGCTGCCGTTGGGCACGCCCCTGGGCCCGTCAATATCGTCACGGACCCCGAAGGGCGCTTCGCGATCCACGCCCTCGGTATCCAGCACATCCACCGTATCGAACGGGTTGGAATCAAATCTCGGGGTCGCCCCCGGCGCCGCGATCAGCAGGTCATTGTATCCGTCGCCGTCAATGTCTCCGGCATTGGCCATGTTGAACCCGAACAAGTCTCCCGGCCGACTCCCGATGATCCGGGCCACCTTCCGCTGGGCCAGTAACGTGCTGATGCTCTCCCCGCCCGCCGGCGTAATCAGCGGATCCGTCCGCGTGCCGGGGAAGAGGATGAACACCTCGCCGCGGTCGCCGTCGGCGTACGGGCTTGAAATCACGAGTTCCGGCTCCGACGCCCCGCCCGCCGCCAGCGGCATGCCGTTGGTGCCAAAGTCCACGCCGGCAACCACGACTTCGCCGAATCGCGCGCCGGTGTTCTCGCGGCCCTTGATGAAGATGCCGGCCAGGCGCTCCGGCGAGTTCGGCGCCAGCGAGATCTTGTCCAGGATGTAATCGCCCTCCAACGAGGCGGCTCGCCGGAACAACACATACAAAGCGCCGTCCTGCTTGCCGTTTCCGTACGGATCCGCCTCCGGCGCCCCGATGGCAATGTCGGACCGGCCGTCGAAGTTGAAATCGCCGATGGATCCCAACACGTGCCGCAGCGAGTCGTTCTCCCGACCGGTGACCACCAGCCCGCCGTCGACCCCCTCAAAACCCTTGCTGAAGAACAGATCCTTGCGGCCCGTCGCGACAAAGAAGCATGAACCGCCGATCCGCGGCTGGAAAATGTGGCTTCTTCCGTCCGCCAGGTACATATGCGGCTTGGGCGGAATAGCGCCCTGCTCGACCGTCAGGCTCCACAGATCCCGCCAATCCGTGATGTACACCACCCCGGCGCTCTCGTTATAGCCGTCCGGCAGCAACTGGGTTTCGGCGTAGCCATCCGTCGTCTGCTCGTCGACGGCGTGTCGACGCGGCGCGCTGAACAGCAGGTTGCCGTTGCTGAAGGACACCGAGAAGCCGGCCTCGCTTTCCTCCGGGTGGAAGCCGTCTTTCGCCCGTCCGATGATGCGAGCCCCGTATGGCGGCCGGGGTTCGTTCCACACGGCGTCTACGTCGCCTTCCGCCCCCGAGAGGCGGTCCACGAAGAACCCCGACAGCATATACTCGGGGTAAGGAACGTAGGGTTCGCCCGTGCGAATGGTACTGAAGTAGAATTCCTTCTGGCAATCCACTCCGGGACTGTCGTCCGACGACTCCACGATCATGTTCAGGTAGTGGAACGTGCAGGAATCCAGAGCCCAGGACTCGCCAGCGCCAATGGGCATGCCGCTGTTGGGCACGGGATCCCAATTCATATCGAACTGGGAGCACGGGCGGTCGTCTCCGCACTCCAGGTAGCTTGACCAAGTGTCGTCGCCCATCGCCTCGTAAATGTCTTGCGGGGGCAGGAACTCCAGATCCCACGCAACCGCGGAAGCCTCGACGCAGGTTGGGCACGCTCCAGCGACGCACGGGAACCCCTTCATCCACTTCAGGTAGGGAAGGGCGAGGGTGGGGTCGAACCCGAATAACGGCTCCACCAGCGAGTCCCATTCGCCGTCCGGTTCCAACAGGCCCGGCACCACGCGTCCACATCCGGTTCGTGCCTGGAAAACGCTTGTCGCGTCCGGATAGCATTCGGCGTCCTCATACGGCGCCCAAAGATCCGCCATCCAGCACGACTCGTTCGTACACAAAGGCCCATCATCGGGCTCTGGCCCCACCCGCGAGGAAGCGAAACGCTGCCCGACCTGCTCCAGGGGAATTCGTCCGCCGGTCCTGTCGTCCGCCCCCGTCACACGCGGCGTCGTGCTGCCGACAATCACCACGCCGCCCAGCGTGAAGTGATTCGGGCGCACCAAATACGCTTCCCGCGTCTTGCCCGGGATGTGCGGCGCGGGGGCATTCGCCACACGCGGGAAGGAGAAAATCAGTTCGTCGATGCCGTCTCCGTCCACGTCCGGCATGCGCGTCACGTTGGTCAGCCCGAACGTGTCGCTCCCCGGCGTTTCAATGCCCGTGAACACCATGCCCGGCAGAACCTTGGAGCTGGTCGTGTTCACGTTGTACGTGCCCGCGTACCGGCTGCCTGTCGAACCGCGGATCAGGTATCCCTCGCCCACACCGATGCCCGTCGGGTTCACGAACTCCGGCTTGCCGTATCGCGAGACAATCAGGAAGTCGTCCACCCCGTCCCGGTTGAAATCGTGCCCGCGATATGGCTCCCCGTCTTCGTCCCAATTCGCCACGTGCAGGAACGCGGCCCCGCAGTTGTCCTCGAAGTTGTGCCCTTCGAACACGGCGCCGTAGAACTTGCCGGCCGGCGGGGCGTCCGGCGGAATCGGAGGCGCGGTCTCCGTCGCCTCGCCGCCCGGCGGGCTGGCCAGGTCGCCCAGCCAGAATACGGTCGGTCGGGTCGTCACTTTCACCAGCGCCGGCGCCTGCTTGTTCAGCACCGTCCCGTCGTTCAGCACGATGCGCACGAACACCGCCAGAATGCCCGACTGCGGCGGCTTGAAGGATGCCGTCTTCACCGACAGGGCGTCCGGGGCCAGAATCCGGTTCTCCGTCGCCGACAGCGTGCCGTTCCGGTCCGTCATCCGTCGGTAGTACACGTCCACCTTCCCCGCCGCGGGCGGCAGATTCGTCGTCCAGGCGACCTGCACCTGCGTGTTCGGCCGGCGGTTGATGGCCACCGCGGGCTCCGTCACCGTCAGCTTCGGTGTGACCTCCTTGAGGATCTTGCCCTTGGCATAGGCGGCCACCGGCTCGTTCACGCCGTCATGCACCACGGCGCCCAGGTAATACTCGCCTTCCTCCAGACTGCTCGTGCTGACGGTGGCCATCGTTTCGTCCACCGGCCGCTTGGGCAGCAGAATCTTCTCGTCTCCGTCGTACACGTCGTCCGTGTCCACGAAGAAATCGACGCGTTGCTCTGAGGGCTCACCCTCGAACACCTGGGCCTTGTACTTCACCGTCACCGTCTCGACCCCGAAGCCGACCGTCACGTCCTCTTCCGGCTCGATAATCTCGATCCGCGGCGACCGGGGCACGGGCGGCTCCGACAACACCGTGATGATGTACGGATCGTTGTAAACCGTCAGGATCCGGTCTGTCAGCCCGGACGCCACCGCGCTGCTGATGGATTGGCCCGCATCCGTGACGGATATGCCCAACCGATATCGCCCGGGCGCCACTCCCAGCGAGCTGAAAAGCTGCGACACCACGTTTCGCGTACCCTCATCAATGGCCACGCCCAGTTCGTCGGCCGGCACCGTGTCGTCCGCGTCCTCCGCGATGTAGAACAGCCGCCAGTTCACCGGGTTTTCCGCGTCACCCACGTTTACCCGGATCTGCACCGTCTGGTCGCCGTACAGGCTGCGGCTGCTCGACGGCGAGACAAACACCGGCGCCGGGATGCCCGACACGGTGATCGTGTGCTCGCTCCGCACCCGGTATTCCTGCCCGCTCACGGCGTATCGCAGCCCTACGAAGTAGGGGCCCGTCTCCACCCCCTCGACCGAAAACGGAAACGAGCGCGTTTCGCCAATCGCCGCCGGCGCCGTGAGCCCCGTTGCAATCACAACCTCGTCGCCCGTCTCCACTCCGCCCTTTCCCCCGGGCGCGGACGCCTGGATTCGGAACGCCCGGATGTTTGTCGCGGAGGAAGGGACCGTGTAGAACACCGTCACGTCCTGTGACACCACGATATCCCTCAACAGCAGGATGGCACCAGGCAGCGGTTCGCCCTGTCCACCACTGCCGGAGCCTCCTCCGCCGCCGGAACTGCGGGTGCCACAACTGATCAGCAGGGCCGAACACCCGATCGCCGTCGCGCAGACCGCCGCCATCACAAGGGTCTTGCGATTCCGATTCCACATTCGTGATTGGGCCATCTTGTGATTCTCCAGACCGTTCAGGAAGGTCGTTTCACCACAGATCCACGCCGTCGCCGGCGATTCCGGCGGATTCGGGCAAGGGGAGCACCCGTACCGAGGGCAAACCGCACCGAGAGCGCGGCTTACGCCATTGCGTTATACGACTACACCATAAGTCCGTCAATTGCCTCAGATTCCGATCGGCCCGCTGCCCCGCCCGCGTGCGGGCCTCGTGCTAACCCTCTGCCAATACGGGGTTCACGAGCGATCCGATCCCCGCAATTCGCACCTCCACCTCGTCGCCCGCCCGCAAAAATACCGGGGGCGTTCGCGCCATGCCTACCCCCGCCGGCGTACCCGTGCAGATCACCGTTCCGGGCAGCAGCGTGAACTGGCAGGACAGGTAGCTGACCAATTCCGCCGCCGAAAAGATCAGGTCCGCCGTATTGGCCGACTGCATCGTCTGGCCGTTGCGAACGCAGATAATATCGGCATTTGACGGGTCAAACTCGTGGGGCGATACGAAGCACGGCCCCAGCGGGCAGAACGTGTCGAAGCTTTTGGCCCGAGCCCACTGCCCATCCAGACGCTTCTGACAATCCCGGGCCGACACGTCGTTTGCGCACGTGTAGCCCAGGATGTATTCGTTCACCGCGGATTCCGGCACCCGGCGGGCGGTCCGGCCAATCACGATTGCCAACTCCGCCTCGAAATCCACCTCATCCGGAGCCGACCGGGGCAGAAGAATCGAGTCCCCGGGTCCGATAACAGCCGTCGAGGCTTTGAGAAATACGAGCGGGTGGTCCGGCAGGCCCGCTCCGGTTTCGACCGCGTGCCGACGGTAGTTCAGCCCGATCCCGAACACATTGGGCGGCGGCAGAACGGGTACGGGGGGCAGCAGCCGGACGATCGGCTCCGGATCACCGGCCGTAGCTGCGTCCGGCAGAGCCGTGTCCGGCAGGCCAGCACGGTCGGCCAAGGGTCTGGCCGAGCGGTCGTCATGCAGCAGGCCCCACCGGGGACGCGCCTGGCCATCGAGGAATCGGACGTATCGATTCACGGGTGCCGCTCCGGCGTGTAAGACTCATCCAGTAAGGGTTTATTTGCAGGGCTGGATCGCGCCGACAAAACGCCCTCCAGGAGAACTGGTTCCGGACTGTAACCGGCTATGGATACATGACGTTACGCGGATTCGGACCGCCGTCAGGAAAACCGCAAAAGCCTTGATTGCGGCCGGTTTGCCCATTAGAATGGGCGACTGGATGGGTGTCAACTTTTCGTCGTCTGCGGTCGGGTTTGCAGGCGACGCGCACCGTCGGGTGCGGGGTTGGCCAATTCGTGGATGGGCAGACATTCGCCTGGATGCGAGCGTACAGGAAGGAAGCAGCGTTGGGACTGGTGAGGCGGAATGAGGCAGCCATTCAGCGCGCACTGACTTCCTTTGATGGATAGATCGAAGCGGAGGACCTTCTGCGGGGCTGTGCATGCGTCCGCAGGGTTGGCGTGTGGTGGCCGGAGCGTGTGGAACTCGTCCGGCAAGACGCCAGTTGAAACAGGAGGAACGGACCGTGAGAAAAGTAAGCAACTGTTGTTGGTGGATGGTGGCGGCCGTCGCGGCCATCGGGGTGTTGCTCGCGCCCCTGGCGGCGTTGGCGGATTCCCCCGAGACCGTCACGTGGAACGGCAGACAGTACAAGGTGGTTCGCGGACTGGAGCCGGTCAAAACGATGGACCGGGCTTCGCTGCGGGCCTCGCAGCTGCAGAGCGAAGAGTCGTCCATCGTCAGGTCGAGGACCCCGAGTGGGGAGGAATCGGTGAGCGTGCCGAGCGACGAGCCGCTCGACGGGCTGCGCGAGTATGCGTTCAAGGCATTTGAACAGAAAGCAGCCCAATACTACAGCTCGGCGACCTGGCGGTGGGGATTCGACCTTGAGCTGTCGATTCCGACCGGTCCCGCGGGCAAGATACCGGCCATCACCGAGATCAGGGACATGTACCTTATCGAGGCCCAGGGAGTGGCGTGGCCTTCAGCCGCAGTGCTGATCGAGGCGTACGATTTCTTTGACTACAATGCCACTCCGTACGTCCACGACACCTATCTCGGCGGAGTTGTGCTGGACTTCGGGTCGCTGACGCCAGACGATCAGAAGACTCTCAACTTCACCGCCCCGGCGGGAGATTACTTCTTCACGACCGGCAACGACACCACGATCTTTATCAGTCTCTATACCGGCAAGATCGTCAATGGCGAGTTCGTCGCGAACACGGCCGACAGTACGCTGGCTCTCGTGTACAAGAATAACGTCGATCCGACCGTCGGCGGCGGGCTCGGGGCGTTCTATTTTGATGGCGAGTCGGACTCGATCTACGACCGCCGGTACACGTACCACGATGGGCCGTACGTGTGGTCGGGGTCCGATACGTCGTGGACCCGCCTCTCGCTCTACGGCTCCTGGTTCAGCGACTGCAACCGCGACGGGATCCCGGACGTTCGGCAAGTGCAGTGTGGCACTGAGCTGGGATATCCGGCTTGCCAGAACGGTTCATGCACCTATTTCAAGACCGGTGGCGCCTTCCAGGATCCGTTCGGCATCGGCTGCGTCGTGCCTGCCGCGTGCGATGTGAACCCGGAGAACGGGATTCCGGATGAATGCGACAGCGCCGACTGCAACAACAACGGTGTGCCGGACGGCGTGGACATTGCCCTTGGCAACAGCCAGGACTGCAACGGAAACACCGTGCCGGACGAGTGCGAGATTGACATAAACAGCACCGCTCCCGGCGGGCCGTTCTTCTGCACGGAAGACTGCGACCCGGACTGCAACAACGACGGCATTCCGGACGAGTGCCAGCTTGCCCGGCCGGGCGTGTGCGACACCCTGGAAGGCATTTGCGACGACGGTGAGACGGAATGCACGGACGACCTGGATTGCCCGGCCATCGGCAACGACTGTGACGGCAACTTCGTGCCGGATGACTGCCAGATTGCGGACGGGTCCGCCACAGACTGCGACAACAACGGCGTGCCGGATTTCTGTGAGCACTATACCGGCGACTGCAACGGCAACGGGATCATCGACATCTGCGACATCGTCAGTGGATACTCGTCCGACGGAAACGACGACGGCATTCCCGATGAGTGCTTCTATTTCAGTTTCTGCTGGGTCGGTCGCGAGTTTGAGGAGGTCGAACCGATTTGGGGCGGCTACACGCTGGGCGACATTGACGGTCAGCCGTTCAGCCAGCCGAACCCGTTGCTGCGCTGGAGCGTGGAGAACGACGTGAGCGGAAAGGCGACCGTGGCCATGCTGGCCGACGACTGCAACGCGAACGGTTACGCTCTGAAGCTCACCGGGAACCTCAATTCCACTAGCACCTCCGTCACCTCGCCGATGCTTGGCAATCCTTCGCACATGGACGACCAAGCCTTTCAGGAGATTGCCTTTTTTGATTACAAGATTGAGGAGACGGGGGGTTCTCTCACCTCGGATGCGACGGAGATATCATTTGTGGACTCCGACGGCGACCTTGTCACGTACCTCGAGTACGCCGTTATCGACTTCGCTGGTGAGGGAGAGCCGCCGAACATCCAGCGGGCGATTGGCGTGGGAGTCGCCGGGAGCAGCAGTATCAGCTTCTTCACCGCTCCAGGCGATCCGGACGCGTTCCGCTGGAAGGCGAACGAGTGTTCCCCGGTCGCCGTGTATCTCCTCCGGGACGGCAAGATTAACGGCGAGTACCGGATCGGGTTCTGGTTCGGGGGAGACTCCTTCTACGTGGTCGGGACGGCCGGTCCGGGAACGCACATTGCCTACCTGGACAGCATGACCACCTGGTCGCCAGGCTGGTCGGCCGGAGCCGCGGGCGTGACGCACAACTTCTACATGGACAACCTGGAACTCTGCGTGTTCGGCCCGGATATGCCGTTCAGCGACTGCAACGGCAACGGCATCGCGGATGAGATCGACATCGCCCAGGGCGGCGCGGATTGCAACAACAACGGCATCCTCGACGCCTGTGAGGTGCTGGAGGGCGCGCTCGATTGCGACCTGAACGGCATCCTGGATGAGTGCGACATCAATGCCAACGGCGGCATTGACGGCATCGGCGGCGTCCTCGATGGCAACGCCAACGGCATCCTGGACTTCTGTGAGCCGTCCGTGGTTTTCGCGTCCACCATCGGCTTCGAGACGATCGAAGGCTTTGTGGTGAACGAGTCGATCATCGGCCAGCTCGGCTGGTGGGGCGGCACGTTCGGCCCCACGCCGGCGGATATCAACGTGGTCTTCCAGGGCGGCAGCAACCAGGTGAAGTTCGATCCGGACTCTCCGGGCAGCCACGGCTCGGTGTTCGGCTCGCCGCTGTACGTCGGCCAGGAGCCGGACGTCATGCAGTGGAACTTCCAGGTGACCTTCGGCAGCGGGGCCAACTACGAGGGTGAGCCGTTGTGGGTGGATCTGACCGACTTCTACGATTCGTTCTACGGCGACAAGGCGCCCAGCCCCAGATTCGCGCTCGAGGGCCCCACGACCGGACTCGTCTTTGTTCGGACCGGCGAGGCGCCGAGTTTCGTCAACCGGATCTACACCTACAAGGAGACGGGCGCTACGTTTGATACCGGCCTGACCTGGGGCTTCAACCAGACCCTCAAGTTCAAGGTGAGGATCGAGAACACCCGCAAGCACGTGGTGGTCACCAAGGTCGGCGAGCCCGCCTACACGGTCGACTGGGCTGGCGGTTCGCCGCTTCAGAGCGGTCTGCGACACGTCCGCCACATCTCGTTCCTGTCCAATCCGCCGACGACCGAGAAGCTCATCGACCGGGTGTACCGCAAGGACGGTCCCGACTGCGACTACGACGGCATCATTGACAGTGAGGCCATCGCGTTGGGGCTGGTCGCCGACCTGAACGGGGACGGCATCCCGGACCGCTGCCAGGACTGCAACGCCGATTGCGTCTGGATCAGCGGCAAGCCGTCGCTGGGGCCGGTCAACATCGCCTGTCTCGATCCGGAGGAGATCGCCGCGAACCCGGCGATCGACTCCAACAACAACGGCATCCCCGACGTGTGCGACTTGGACATCACCGGCGAGCTGCCGTATATCGGATGGAAGACGCATATCCAGAACATTGCCGGCACCGATCTGACCTGCGAACAAGCGTTCCACGAAAGCGGGATCGATCCGGCCGAGGAATGCTACGTCACTCGTCGGGGCGGCGGCGGCTGGTCCGACTGCGACAACTTCGGCGCCGGCAACGGCGTGCTCGACTCGATCGACATCTGCGGACCTTCGCCGGATCCGCAGTGCGTCGCCAACACGCTGGACGACTGCAACAATAACGGCTTCCCCGACGGCTGCGACATCGTGGCCGGCGGGAAAGTCAACGGCGTGTACGTCCTGGATAAGGACGGCGATGGCAGGCTCGATGAGTGCGTGGACTGCAACGGCAACGGCATCGCGGACTACGATGACATCGATAGCGGGCTGTCCACCGACGTCATCATCAACGCGACCGGGGAGCCCGGCTCCGACGGCATCCCGGACGAGTGCTGTGTCAAGTACTGCGGCATCTCCGATCTGAACTGCGACCTGAGCGCGGACCTGCTGGACTACGGATTCCTGCAGCAGTGCTCCGGACCGGTCGCCGGCGGCGGACCGCTCTGCGGCTGTGCCGACATGAACGGAGACGGCGTCGTGGATGAGGTGGACGTCGTGCTGTTCAGTTTCTTCCTCTACGGCCCGCTATAAGCCGTACCGGAAGCGCCGACGGCCCCAGGCCGCCGGTGAAACCATGACCCGATTGGACGGGGTCGCCGGGAGATACACCCGGCGGCCCCGTCTCCCTTTTTGCGGGCCCAATGCAAGCCGGCGGCGGGAGCCCGCCACCGGGAACCGTTGAAGGGAACGGCCCCCGACGGTATTTTGAAGTGCGGGTGCAAGGGCGGACCGGGCGAAGGACGTCCGGCATGGCTGGCCGCCAATGCAACGATCGCAGAAAGGGGTGCCCTTATGATCGGACAAATGCGATGGGGATTGGCCGTCCTTCTGGCCGCGGTGGCCGGATGCGGAGCCGTTCAGAATATCCTCTCCAGCGGGAGTCAGACGTCCATCCGGCTGGTCAACGAGGCGGACTACCCCGTGGACGTGGTGCTCTACTACGGCAAAAGGCAGGAGACTCCGCAGGCCGTCCTCAAGAACACCGGAACCCGGATGCAATGGCGTCTGTCGCCCGGTGAGACGGCATCCCTGGCCCGCAAATGCGATGCTCTCCAGGCTGTCATGATTGACAATGCGGACTTGGACGTGGCTCTGGGCCTGGGCCCCAATGCGGATACGGGAGTTTTTCGCGACGGCAGCGATTTCCACTGTGGTGATACCCTGGTCTTCACCTTCCGGAACACCGGCGTGACGAAGCTGAATATCGACTTCCGCGTGGAATGACGCGGCGCGGACGACGCCGCACGTTCCGGCGGCGCCGACGGCCCGGCCTGCGGCCCGAAGCGGAGTGTAGCCGCCCATGATACGGATTCTCGTCAACGCCGGGCCGACCCGGGAATACATCGACACGATTCGCTATATCTCCAACGCCTCCAGCGGACGCATGGGATACGCCATCGCGGCCCGGGCTGTGGAACAGGGGCACACCGTCACGCTCGTCTCGGGTCCGGTCAGCCTCGCTCCGCCCCGCGGCGTGCATCACATCGCGGTCGTCTCCGCCGAGGAAATGGCCGATGCCTGCACGCGGGCCTTTGACGACTGCGACGCCGCCGTGCTGACCGCCGCCGTCTGCGATTACCGCCCGGCCGTCCGCCACGAACAGAAACTGAAAAAAAAGACCATCCCCCTCACGCTGGCCCTGGAGCCCACGCCGGACATCGCGGCCCGACTCGGCGCCGTCAAGGGAACCCGCGTGGTGGTCGCCTTTGCTCTGGAAGACCACGACGCCCAGGAACACGCGCAACGCAAGCTTCGGGAGAAGCACGCCGACGCCATCATCCTCAACACGCCGGACAACATCGGCGGAGACCATGCCGGCATCTCCATCCTCACCGCGGACGGACAGTGGTCGCCGATCATTCACGGCACCAAGAGCGAAATCGCGATCGAAATCCTTCGCCTGCTCGGCCAACTCTGCCGGCGATCCTGACGTCGCGACCCCTCCGGAATCCGCGTTCGCCCACACCATACGCGCCGCACCCGTTGCGCACTGCCTCACGTTCGTCCGGGCATGGGTGAATCTGGGCGAAATGGGTAAACGGTAAGACTGGCAGAAGAGCCAGAACCAATTCCACCCTTCGCATGGGGGTTTGACACGCGCGCGCGGCCAGATAGACTGAGTCGACCGCGAGGCCGTGTTCTGATGTCAACGCCATGGGGTCGGCAACAGGACACCGAGCGCCCGTCGGTCCAAGACACCTTCACGATGGCCGGGCCATGCCGCGGTGATCCCGAGAGAGACGTTCGTTCACGAAGCAGATACGTGCAGTCGGCGGGGAGGAGCGGTCAGGTGGGTCGGCGTCCGTAGGAGTGCGGGCGATGGGGCGACCGCGCCCGGTCGGTGGAAGACGGTATAGCGCCGGGAGAAGACCGGTGCGTGGAGCCGACGGGGTGTCGGCCGCCGTGTCGGGACTCCGACGGACGTTTTTTGGCGTTCGTCAAGCCACCTGTGGGGGGGATCGGTGGGGAACCCCACGGCCTGCGTCACGACCGACGCTTCGACAGGCCGCATCGGGCGGTCCGGGTTGATTCGGCGGCTGGGCACGGAGGAACCAGAGAACGCTGATGAAGGTCCTGATGTTTGGGTGGGAGTTCCCCCCGTACATCTCCGGCGGTCTCGGGACGGCCTGCTACGGGCTGACCAAAGCCATGACTGCGTTGGGGGCGGAGGTCATCTTCGTCCTGCCGCACGCGGTCGAGGCGTCGCACAGCTCTCACGTGACCCTCCTGACGCCCGAGGGTCCGGTGGTCCCCGAGAAGGCCGAGCCCACCCAGCCCATCCGGATCCTCGCCGAGCCGCCCAACAGCGCCTATGCCCGCCCCGTCGAGCAGAAGAAGCCGCCCGTGCAGACCCGCCCCGCGCGCCGGGCGCCCAGCTCCGTCAAGCCCGGCTCCGTCGTGCGCACCCATTACGGCGGCGATCTGTTTCATGAGGTGGACCGCTACGCCGCGATGGCCTGTGACATCATCGAGGGCTACGACTTTGACGTCATTCACGCTCACGATTGGCTGACCTACCGGGCCGGCCTGGCGGTGGCCGCCCGTTCCGGCCGGCCGCTGGT
Source organism: Planctomycetota bacterium (assembly GCA_052034525.1). Lineage (GTDB taxonomy): Bacteria > Planctomycetota > Phycisphaerae > UBA1845 > UBA1845 > JAFGJQ01. Next base: position 11,064 of record JBPOIK010000013.1, on the reverse strand, counting down.
CGTCCATGTGCATTCCACCGAGTTTGACCGCAGCGGCGAGCATGTGAACCAGCGCATCTACGACATCGAACGCGAAGGGATGGAGAAGGCCGACCACGTCATCGCGGTCAGCCGCCTTACCCGGGACATCATCGTCTGCCGCTATGGCATCCCGCCCGAGAAGGTCAGCGTCGTCTACAACGCGATGGACACCAACGGCTGCCAACCGATCGATGAACCGGTCCGCCTGTTCGGGACCGACCGGGTCGTGTTGTTCATGGGCCGCATCACCATGCAGAAGGGTCCGGAATACTTCGTCGCGGCCGCCCGCCGGGTACTCGAACGCATGTCCAATGTCCGGTTCGTCATTGCCGGCAGCGGAGACCTGGCCGGCGGGATCGTGGAACTCGTGGCTCGCGAGGGCCTGGGCCGAAAAATCGTCTTCACCGGCTTTCTGCGCGGCGCGGAGGTGGCGCGGATGTTCCAGGCCGCGGATCTGTTCGTCATGCCGTCCGTGTCCGAGCCCTTCGGCCTGGTGCCGCTGGAGGCCCTGGCGCACGGCGTGCCGGTGATCATCTCCAAACAGTCGGGAGTGGCCGAGGTCCTCCACAGCGCGCCGAAGGTCGACTTCTGGGACACGCACCGCATGGCAGATCTGATCCTGGCGGTATTGCAGCGACCGGGCCTGCGCGCCTTCCTGCGACACCAGGGCATGATTGAACTTTCCCGCCTCCGCTGGGAGAATCCCGCCCGGGACTGCCTGGCCCTCTACGAGCGACTCGTGCGGGCCGCCGGCGGACCGTAACGCAAACGCCGGCTGCGGGGCGGCGCCCCGTGGCGGGCTCCGAGTGTTCGCTGCCCCAGGCAGGAGGCGCGATGGCGACGGTTTGCTTCTATTTCCAGGTTCATCAGCCATTCCGCCTGCGGCGATACACCATTTTCGATCGCGGCGGACATCCCTTTGACGACGATCGCAACGCCGCGGTCTGCCGCAAAGTGGCCGACAAGTGCTACCGACCCGCCGGCCGGCTCATGCTCGATCTCATCGAGCGATTCGAGGGGCGCTTTCGTATCTCCTACAGCCTCACCGGCGTGGTCATCGAGCAGTTCGAGCGGTATTGCCCGGACGTGCTGGACACGTTCCGCGCGCTGGCCCGGACCGGCTGTGTCGAGTTCCTCGCCGAGACGTATTATCACTCGCTCTCTTTCCTCTACTCACGCCAGGAGTTCGTGGAGCAGGTGCAGGCGCACCGACAGCGAATGCGCGATCTGTTCGACCAGGATCCCGCCGTCCTTCGCAACACCGAGCTGATCTACAGCAACGACGTGGCGCACCTGGCGGCCCAGATGGGCTTTCGAGCCGTGCTGTGCGAGGGGCTCGACGCCGTGCTGGGCTCGCGCTCTCCCGCCTTTGTGTATGCGCCGCCCCACTGCCCGGGCATCTCGCTGCTGCTGAAAAACTATCGGCTCAGCGACGACATCGCGTTCCGATTCGGCAACCGCGACTGGCAGGAATGGCCCATGGACGCCGGCAAGTTCGCCGCGTGGGTCAGCGCGACCAACGGCCACGGACACCTCGTGAATCTTTTCATGGACTATGAGACCCTCGGCGAGCACCAGTGGGCGGATACGGGAATTTTCGAATTTCTGCGGGCCCTTCCCGAGGCCGTACTGGCCTATCCGGAAAACGACTTCGCGACGGTGTCTGAGGCGGCGGATCGCTATCCGCCCGCCGATGTGTATGACGTGCCGCATCTGAGCAGTTGGGCGGACACCGAGCGGGATCTGTCGGCCTGGCTGGGCAACGCGATGCAGACGGAGGCCATCCGCGAGCTGTATCAACTGGAGGCCCAGGTCAAGGCCCTGGATGACCCGGCTCTTCTGGCCGATTGGCGGAAGCTTCAAACGTCTGACCATTTTTACTATATGTGCACGAAATGGTTCGCAGATGGGGATGTGCACAAGTATTTCAACCCGTACGACTCGCCACACGACGCTTACATCAACTTCATGAACGTGCTGGACGATCTGGCCCGGCGCATAAGGGCTGCGGCCGCTACCACTGAGAAGGTTGTAAGCCGCCTCGCATAAAGCACCAATTTATTGATTCGCTTTCAAACGTTTGTCGTTTCGGGTGGCCGGACGGCTGAAACGGGGTTTGTGGAGTTGAAATCGGGGTTTTTTCCGATTCGAAAACGCACAATCCGCGGCGAAGGGCTCAAGAGATGGGCAAGGGCGGACCGATGATGGTGTGAGTATGTCGCGGTACGGCGGGCGAGAAGGCATGGGCACGGCGCGGGCTCTGTGGCAACCACTGATTTTCGAAGTTTCGGTATTGACTTGAACCGCTCGGGCCCTACAATTCCCCCGCATCGGAACCAGTTGCGTTCGACGGCCATTGCATCTGTCGGGCGGCAAAGGAGTTGCAGGGAGGCGGACCATTTCCTGAACGTGGCGCGTTGTTCAGGAGAATGGAATTGCAGCGGCCCCCAAGTCCGGTTTGAGGCAGAAATCCAGACCAGGCAGGCGTATGCGGCCTTCGCAGGGGCTGTTCTGACGAAGGCGTCACGCCAAGGGGTCGGATCGCACGAGGCTGTGCGTCGGTTGTCTGCAAATGAATTGGCGACACACGTTCGGGCGTAAGAGTGTTGCGGAAATGAGTTCCGCCCGGTGAGCGTTCACCGCGGCGGCGGTCTGTTTGTTGGCAAACTTCGGTTAGCGATACATCGTGTAGCGCGGACTAGGCCAATAGGTTTCACTGGAGGTCAACGATAATGCTTAGGTCAATTCACAAAACGGAGAGCAGGCGGAACCTGTCAATGCTCTTGAGCTGGGGCATGGTACTTGGTCTCGCGCTGCTCGTGGGAACCATGGGCTGCCAGACGAAGCCCAAACCGCCGGCGCCGCCTGCCGCCTGTACGACAAACGCCGACTGCGACGACGGCGTGTTCTGCAACGGCGCCGAGACGTGCAACGTGGACACGGGCGAGTGCGTGCCCGGCCAGCCGCCGTGCGAGGCCCGGCTGTGCGTCGAGGAGGAGGGCGTGTGCCTCGAATGCCTCGAAGATGCGGATTGCCCGGATGACGGCAATTTCTGCACCGGCGATCCGGTGTGCAATGACGACAACACCTGCGGTTTCACCGGCGACCCCTGCGAAGAGGGCCAGACCTGCAACGAAGAGCAGGACCGGTGTGAGGTTCAGGAGGAAGGCGACTTCGCCGCGCCCAATCCGGGCGTAGATTTCAGCGCGATGGTGGTTGGCGTGGATGTCGAGCTGAACGCTCCGGTGCCGGAGGGCTTCACGGCCGCTCAGGCAACGACCTGCACCTTCGTGGGCTGGGCCGTCAACGGGGCCGGCACGTTTGATCCGGCCGACGCGACCCCCACCACGTATACGCCCGCGGCGGACGATACCAGGATCACCGTCACCTGGGACTGCGGCGGCGCGATCTACGTGCTGCATGTGGATATCACCACCACCACCCCGCCGGCCTGCGAGACCGACGCGGATTGCGATGATGGGAACCTCTGCACGACGGACGCATGCGTGGACGACGCTTGCGTGTATACACCGGTGGTGTGTCCGGAAGGACAGACCTGCGATCCGGCAACGGGTACGTGTGTGTTCCCGCACGGCCAGGGGCCAACCATTACCGTTCCGGCGAACGCCTCGGCGCAGATCGGGGAGGATTCGGACATTCCGGGCGTGACGGTCACGGATCCGGATAGCGGGAGCCTCACCGTGACGCTCACCACGACCGATGGTTTGCTGAGCTTGAACGACCTGGGCGGGATCGTCTGGACCAACGCCGGCGGAACCGTGGTGCCTGCGGGCGGGCAGTCGCCCACGCTCGTCGGAACCGGCTCGATCACGAACCTCAACACCGCTCTGGCGAACCTGAGCTACACGAGCGATCGCGTCGGAACCAACACCGGCATCGACACCGTGGCGATTACCGCGACCGACCTGGACATGAACGCCGATGAGGCGACCTTGTCCATCAGCGTGGGCGCCGCGTTGACGCTTACGGGGGGCAACGACACCGCGCTGGCCACGACTGCATTCGGCGATCTTCTCATCGCCGCGCCCGGAACCTTGGGTCAGGGCGACGTCATCGACGCTCTGGGCGGATGGGACATCTTGAGGCTGGAGAATCCGGGCGCGGCTGTCCCGGCCGCTGCGACGACCGCCTTCTCGGTCACGAACCTTGAAGAGGTCTGGATCAACGGGACCGCCAACGATACCACCATTGATCTGGAAAAGATCACGCCGGCTGAGGTGGTGACCTGGAGCTGGAGCAACGATCATACGGTGGCTCTGACCAACGCCGCCGACGGGATCACGCTCTACATCGACGACCGGATTGGCGCTCCTGCGGCCGCCGCCGCCAAGAGCATCGCCCTCGCGGTCATCGATTCTGCGTTTGGAAGTCAGACGGCCAACATCGTCCTGAATTGCTCGGAAAACAGCACCGTGCCAAAGATCGTCGGCACGCAGATTGAGACGCTCAACATCGAAACCCGGGCACGCACCGGACAGGCGGCCGGAGCCATCACCTACACGGTGCAGAACGGCAGCACGTTCAACGCTTCGACCATCAACATCACAGGCGCCCAGAACCTGGTTCTGGGAACCTGGACGGGTGGCACGGCGGTGCCGACCTTCAACGCCACGGCCCTGACCGGCGATCTGACTCTGACCTGTGCGATCGCCAGCGCCGTGATTAGCGGCGGCGAGGGTGACGATACCCTCACCGGTGGCGCTGGCGAACAGTGGATATCCGGCGGACCGGGCGATGACACTCTCGACGGTGGTGCCGGCAACGACGTGCTGGATGGCGGCCCCGGGAATGATACGTTGACCGGTGGAGCTGGGGCTGACAAGCTGACCGGCGGCGCTGGCGACGATACGTTCGTTATCGCGACTGCTGGAGATGAAGACGGTGATGAGATCACCGATCTGACTGAGGGTGATGTGGTTGACTTTACGGGTGCGTATGGGGCCACTGCGGCTGACACGTTCACCAGCGTTGCGGACGTACAGGCATTGGTGGCAGGAAACAACAATCAGGTCGTGCGTCTGACCAGCACGCAGACGACGGCTCAGTTGGCCGCCGCCGCTCCGGCAGGGGCGAACATTGTCGTCCTGGCAATCGACAGCACGAAAGGCCATGCGGTGATCGTCGCTGACGACGATTGGACCAGTACGGCGGGTCGGAGCGTCATCGACGTGACCAATCTCACCACGTTGGCTGAGATTGAGGCACTGCCTGACGGAACGATCATCAAGTAGTGTCTGATCGGAGCCGCAACCGATACGCAAGGATCGGTTGACGTTTCGAGGACAGAACGCTGAATCAAGGGCCCGGTGGAACCGTCCACCGGGCCCTTTGTCATGGTGTCGCAAACCTGTTGAGTATGTTGGCCCGGCAAGTCCAAGGTTCTTTATCCCCGGCTGAAGCCGGGGGCACTGGCTGGCCGGCTGAAGCTGGCCGGGGCTGCACAGCCCAACTGGGGGATTGTGAGGCTACCAGGACCTTGAATCTCCTATGGGAAAATTGAGTTGCTTACCAGTGGAGATTGGCTGGCCTCTTGGTCAGCTTCAGCCGGCCTGTAATGCTGGGCCAGGCAGTCAGATTGTGAGTGTGCAAGGGCCTTGAGTTTTCTATGGGAGAATTGAGTCTCTTGGTTGTGGAGGCTGGGTGGTCGGCTTCAGCCGACCGGTCAGTGCCCCCATCTTCAGATGGGGGTAGACGGCCTGCCCTCTGTATTTTTCCCTTTTGGAATCCCCCCCCAAGCCGGCTGAAGCCGGCTGGGGGAAAGAGAAATAGGTGCCCGCTTCCCCCGGCTGAAGCCGGGGGCACTGGCTGGCCGGCTGAAGCCGGCCGAGACTGCTCAGCCCAACTGGGGGATTGTGAGGTTACCAAGGGCTTGAGCTCCCTGTGGGGGATTTGAGCCTTCTGGTTGTGAAGGCTGGGTGGTCGGCTTCTGCCGACCGGTCAGTGCCCCCATCTTCAGATGGGGGCAGACGGTCTGGATCTGTCAAGGGCCGGGAGGCCCGATCTCTCCGACGGCGGCTATCCGATCTCCGTCTCGCCCAGTTCCGGCTTCGCCCGTCGGCAGTCGAGATAGACGAAGACGCACAGGGCCAGGAAGAGGATGAGGCCGAGCCAGTTCTGCGTGCGGGCCAGATGCTCCGGGTTCACTCCGCCATCGATCATGCGCCCGCTGATGTCCAGGAAGCGCATGATCTTCCCGCCGATCTTCAGATCGTCGATCGCGCTGGTGAAGTTGACGAGCACCTCCATGATGGCGCCGCCGGCGATCAGGCCGGATGCAAGCAGAATCCCCTTGTTGGCGCGGGCTTTGGAGAGCTTCTCGTCCTTCGTGCTCTTTTTGACGAGCATGGACACGAACGCGCCGATCAGGATCGGGGTGTTGATATGAATCGGCAGGTACATGCCCAGGCCGAACGCCAGCGGCGAAATGCCCAGAAGCTGTACGGTGAAGGCGATTACGACGCCCACGCCGTAGAGAAGCCACGGCACCTCGCCGGTGCCCAGGAAGCTCTCCAGCGCGCTGGCCATCATGTTGGCCTGCGGGGCGTCCAGCTTGCCGGGACCGACGTAACCCGGTTGGCGGGCGAGGATCATGATGGTGCCACAGACGAAGATTGCGGAAACCAGTGAACCGGCAATCGCATTCCAGGTGATCCGCTTCGGGCTGGCGCCGAGCCAGTAGGCCATTTTGAAGTTCGTGATCAGACCGCCCGCCATGGACAGTCCGGTGCACACCACGCCGCCGACCAGCAGGACGGCCAACATGCCCGCATTGCCCTTCTCCAGGCCGCTCCACATCATCAGGACGGCCGTGATGATGATGGTGGTGACCGTCATGCCGGAGATCGGCGTGACGGAAATCATGGCGATGGCCCAGGCGGACACGGTGGTGAACAGGAAGGTGATCACCAGCGCCAGCACGACCGACACCAGCGTCAGCCACATGGGGTTGGCCATGTTCTTGAAGACGACCATGCGGAAGAAGACCGTCATGGCGACGACCACAACGATCCCCAGAAGGAACATGACGCCGTAGCTGATGTCCTCATCGGTGCGGTCGCGGCTTGCAGCGGTCGTTCGGCTGAAGAGGCTGCCCAGGGCTTGGCGCAGGGCGGTCACGATGACGCCCCCCATGCGGAGGATGGAGAGCAGGCCGGCGGTGAAGATGGCTCCGATGCCGATGTTCTTGGGGATGTTGCCGAAGATCTCATCGACGCTCGCTCCGTGCGCGAACACGGCGATGCCGGCCCGGTCGGATTCAGCCCGCAATTCGTAGGTTTGCTGTTTGTCCTTCAATACCCATGCTTTCCCCGCTTCCTTCACGGCAATTCCGACGAAAGCCTCCTGGAAGGGGTGATTCGAAGCCGCAAAGGCAGCGCCGACCTCTCCCACAACTCTCTCTTTGTCCTCCAGCATAAGGTCCAGCGTCTGAACGAACTCGGTCGGAAGCGTGAATAACGGTTGTTCCTGTCCGACCTGCGCAACGACCACTCCGTTGTCGGCGGCGGTAAGCACGAATGCGTGTCGCCCGCTCTGGATTTCCCATACCTGTCCCAGCGCACGTGCTCCATACTTCGCCTCATCGGCGAGCGTGATTTTGTGCGTCTGGAAGGCCGCTCGGATCCGCTCCCGGGCCGACCTCACCGACTCCGGCAGAGCGGTTTCTCCGTCCTTCGTCGCATTTTTGGCCGGTCCCGCGAATCCATCCAGTTGCCTGGCGAACGTGTCCGGCAGCGTAAACCGGGGCGTCTCCTCCACGATGCCCTCGTGCGCCGTGCATCCGGAGTTCAGCGTCTGCAACTGTTCGAGGTTGAGCGTGGCCAGCAGCGGGATGATGGCAAAGCACGACAGGAACGAGCCCGCACAGATGATCGAGGCGTAGCGCGGTCCGATGATGAAACCCAGGCCCAGGTAATACGCGCCGGTGCCCATCGAGAAGACGGCCTTGATCTTCGTCGTCAGCGTGGCGAACACGCCGGACGCGCCGAAGGCCAGCGTCTCCACGGACTTTTTCCCCACCGCCTCCAGCTTGGCCATGCCCGTGGTGAATCTGTCGCTGAACAGCTTCAGGGCCGTCGCGGCGAACGTGTACAACGCCGACAAGACGAACGAGTAGATCAGAATCCAGGCCTGCGTGGTGCTGCCCGAAGCGCCGGTGACGAGGATTTCGTTCGTCGCGGTGGCCTCGGGGAACGGCAGCTTGCCGTGCATCTCTTTGACGAAATACCGCCGGAACGGAATCAGGAACAGGGCCCCGAGAATGGCGCCCAGGAACGGCACCAGCGCGATCTGAAGGAAGAGCGAAGTAGCGCTCATCTCCAGGCTCTCGTTGAGCCGCAGAACGTAGATCGCGGGCATCGTGAAGCACGTGCCGCCGGCCACATAGCCGGAGGTGGTGCTGATCGACAGAATATAGACGTTCTCAAGGATGGAGCTGCCACGCCGACCCCACTTGAGCAGCAGGCCGGACATGCCCACCGCCAGAATGGAGATCGGGATGGCCGTCTCTATGCCCTGGCCGGCCTTGAGGGCCAGGAAGGTGGCGGCCACCGAGAAGATGATGTTCATGAGCAGGCCGAAGCCCATGGCCCGGAAGGTCAGCTCGGGCACGGTCGCATTCGGCGGGACCATCGGCACATACTGTTCGCCCGGCTTGAGCTCGCGGTAGGCGTTTTCGGGGAACTTGAACTGCTGCGGTCGGGTGGCCATGGTGCTTTTCCTCGTCACTCGTTCTGGAATCGGATTTGGGCGTCGCCTCGCCACCGGACCGCGCCGCCGGCCGGTCGGGCGACCTTTCACGGGTAGCCTACCACCCCGGACGCACGGGGAAAAGGGGGCGGCGCCGTGCAGCCCGGATGCCCCATCCGGCGGTCCGTTCTGGTCCCACAGAGCTTACGCTCGCAGAGCCAGCATCCAGGCGAGCGCGACAACCGCCAGAGTGCAGAACCCCAGCAGAGCCTGGGCCTTCGCTGCCGGCGCGAGGCGGTCGCCCAGCATCCCGCAGAACGCGCCGAGCACCGCGCCCGAGAGAAACCCGGTCACGTGGGCCAGGACGTCGGTCCGTGCCCCGCCGGTACCCAGGAATGCCAGCAGGACGACGGCGCCCACGAGCGGCGCCCAGCGTGCGAGTCTGGGGCCTTCCATCGGCCGACGGCGCTTCCACGCACAGGCCGCCACGATCCCCAGTGCCGCGAAGACCGCGGTGGAGGCCCCGACGGAGGTGTGGGTCGGCTCGCGCATCCAGGCATTCAGGAGGTTGCCGGCCGTCGCGGCACCCAGGATGCCGATCCACGCGAGGCCGGAGCCGAACTGTTGGCCCGCGAACAGGCCGAACAGGCCGCCGATGAACAGGTTGGCAAGCAGGTGTGACAGATCGACGTGCAGAGTCAGAGCGGTGACGGCCCGCCACCACTGGCCCTGGCGAATGAGCCCGGCGTTGGCTTTTCCGGCCTCGAACCAGTCGAAGGCGAACGCGTCTCGCTGGGTGAGCAGGGAGACGATCAGCAGGACCGCGACATAGCCCGACACGCCCGTCCAGCCGTCGGCACGTTGAGAAACGGCGGCGGCACGGACCGCCCGGCCCCGATTCTCCCGGGCGTATGCGTCGAGTTCCGCCCGGGCCCGAACCGCGTCCGCGCTCGCCACGACGAGCACGAACTCGCCCTGGTCGGCGTGGATCTGGTAGCGGATGTCCGCGGCCTCAAGCACCAGTGCGAGCGCCAGGCAGTCTTTCCGCGTGCTCGAACGGCTGATCACCTCGGCTGGTTGTTGTGGATCACCCATGCTCCACTGCGTGGTCGCCCCCGGCACTCGCGGTCGATGCGATTGGGTTGCCGGCGCATCCGTTCCCTTTTCAGGCCCGGGTTCCGCCGCCCGCGGAGGCGTTCGCGAGGGTGGCGGCAATTCGGTCGGACACGTGTCGACCGGAACGGAGCATTCCGCCGAAGATGGGCCCCATGCGCGGTCCGCCCAGCGTGGCGCACACGCTCATGCCGGCAATCCAGAGACCCGGATACACCTCGGACACGTTCTCCACCACGAATGCCTCGCCTTCGGTGGCGTTCATGGGGCCTTCAACCAGCGCGCCGGCCGGTCCCATCGAAGTCAGCAGGCCGCGGCGCCGCAGCGCCGCCACGACCACGGCCTCGTGTCCGGTGACGTCCAGCACCGCCCGTGCGGAGAACGTGATGGGATCCACCGGAAGGCTGTCACCCACGAGCGAACGATTCACAACCAGGCCGACAACCCGACCGTCATGCACACACACGTCTTCGACCGTCAGCAGATTCAGGATCGCGGCCCCGGCCTCCAACGCGCGCACGCACAGGCCGCAAGCCAGCTCGATGGCGTTGGCGGTGTGCAGCCCGTCGCAGTACGCCGTGTGACGAATGCCCGCCTCGTCCAGCAGCGACAAGGCTTCGTCCGGTACCACTACCTGGCACATGCCGATGCCGCCGCCCCAGATGCCGCCGCCGGGCGCGAGCCGCTTCTCCAGTACGGTGACTCGAAGCCCCCGTCGGGCCAGGTGGCAGGCGGCCATCAGCCCCGATGGGCCCGCGCCGGCGATCAGCACGTCGCTGACGAGCCGGTCCGTGAGTTCCCGATGGTATGCGTCCAGAATAGCCCTCGAAATGGTCGCCTCATTCAACGAAGTCATGCGTCTTGTGCTCCCGGACGAGCCCGTATTCCGCGTCCTTCAGGGGATTCGTGGCAGCGTCGAGTATGCCACCGCCGCCCCATCCGCCACTTCAGCCGACAGGATCGCGACGTGCCAGCCAAAGTGCGCGCTGCGGCGGCTGTTGTCCAGAGGAATTGCGATGGGTGAGCGGCATCTTTCCGCACGGGCGGCTCGCGCCGCTCGCGTTCGCCGAAGATAGAGCGCTTGCAATTGCCTTGTCGAGGCGACCGATCTTCATCGACCGCCGCCTCGTCCGCCTCCGCCGCCCATGCCACCCCCTCCACCCCGACCACCCCGGCGGCCCGCCCCGCGCCCTTGACCGCCCCCCATCCCGCGTCCCATCCCAC
>JBPOIK010000207.1:0-3383 GCA_052034525.1 Planctomycetota bacterium | reverse complement strand
GACAGCGAAAAGTGCGAACTGGTCACCCCGATTCTGACCTACGCAGACATCGAAACCCTGCAGGAGCTTGTGAGAAGACTTCGCAAGGCAGGCGCAAAGAGCGACTACACAAGAGGATGCGGAGTTCACATTCACATCGGAGCGCAGGGACACACACCGCAGAGCCTCAGAAACCTCGCAAACCTGATGGCAAGCCACGAAACGCTGATCGCCGAGGCAATCAAGGTTGACAGCAGCAGAATGAACCGCTACTGCAGAACGGTCAACCCGAATTTCCTCGCACAGCTCAACAACAAAAAGCCGAGAACGATGGCGCAGCTTGCAGACATCTGGTACGGTTCGCAGGGATGCAACTACGGCAGAACCCACCACTACAACGACAGCAGATACCACATGCTGAACCTCCACGCAACCTTTACGAAGGGCACGGTTGAATTCCGCCTTTTCCAATTCGCGCCTCCTTCGGGCGGCAAGAAGAACGGCCTCCACGCAGGCAAGCTCAAGAGCTACATTCAGCTTTGCCTCGCACTGAGCCAGGCGGCAAAGGACCTCAGAAGCGCAAGCCCCAAGGAACAGCAGAAAGAAAACAAAAAGTTCGCAATGAGAACCTGGCTGATGAGACTGGGCTTCATCGGGGACGAATTCGCAACGGCAAGAGAAACCTTGACCGAGAACCTTACAGGCGACAACGCATTCCGCTTCGGCAGACCTTAACGGGTCTGCCCCTGCGGGGCGGAAACACAAGCGGAACGGTACAGCGGCGCACACAGCCGCCACCTTGCCCCGTGTGGGGCGGGACGGGTATCCTCCGAATCATTACCCCCAAACACCTGCCAAGCCACAGGGCGCGACACGGCGCGAGTGTGGGCAAGTCATAAAATGCACGATCCACGTCGAAAAATCGCCAGGAATGATCTGTACATTTAGCCGCTTGAATAATGAGCCGAAAAGAGTTAATATGTCACTACCGAAAGGAAAACCACCGAAAGGAGCCCTGCACATGACAAGCAAAGAACATATTGAAAGCCTGCGCCGCCACGGAGTACGCCTTCTCAGACAGGACGGAACGACCAAGGAAATCCCCGAAGACTTCCTCGAAACGACCACCAAGATGCTCAGCGACATCCACGCAAGGAAAATCACCTACAGCATCAAGGTACCCGAAACCGAGGACGAGATGCTTCTTGCGATCTGGGACTGCGGATACGCTGAATCCGGCAGCGCAGACGAGATCCTCAGCCACAACGACCGCTGAAACCAAAGCCGCCAGCCTCCTACGGGAGGCAAGGGCGGAAAACAGAAAGGAAGAAGTACATGAACAAGTATTACTTAGCCTACGGCTCGAACCTGAACATCCACCAGATGCGGTTCCGTTGCCCGACAGCAAAGCCCATTGGCACGGCAATAATCCCCGGCTACGAGCTACTCTACAAGGGCAGCCGAGCCTGCGCCTTCCTCACCGTCGAGCCGAAGAACGGCAGCGAGGTTCCGGTTGCAGTGTGGGAAGTGACCGCCGATGATGAAGCCCGCCTTGATGCCTACGAGGGCTTCCCGAACTTCTACTACCGCAAGGAGATGCAGGTCAAGGTCAGGATGGAAGACGGCACGGTCAGGGAGCTTCCCGCCTTCATCTACATCATGCACGAGAAGAATCCGCTCGGCAGACCTTCTCCGCATTACATCCGCACCTGCAAGGAAGGTTATCGCGACTTCGGATTCGATGAGAAGTACCTTGACGAAGCCTATGAAAAAAGCGCAAAGGAGTGAGCAGCATGAAAGAGAGAATGACCGAACAGCGTACATGCCCCAAGTGCGGACGCAGATACACCGAGCGACCTGCACTTTCCCGATACGACAACAACACGCTGATTTGCCCTGACTGCGGCACGAGAGAAGCTCTCGAAAGTATGGGCATCAGCGTCGAAGAACAGGACAAGATCCTCGGAATCATCCACGACAAGTACGTTCCCGAATAAGGGGGCGAAGAACGGGCGGTGTGGGGCTTTACGGCTCTGCACCGCTTACTTGTCGGCTGGATTACGGGCGCGACACGGCGCGTTTGTGAGCCTCCTGTATGGCATTGGTATATGTACCAGTCTGGCAGCAGAAAAGCTCTGATTCTTCTACGATTTATTTTGCACATAGGCGTGGACTTATCGGGCGAAAAGAGTTAATATACAGATGCCGAAAGGCAAAGAACAAACCGAAAACAGGAGGAAAACACCATGAACACTACTTACTTTGACGAGATGACCGCAAACTGCGCCGCCTACGAGAGAGCTAAGAAGGAGCGTGCGGAGCGCAAGCAGGAGATCATCAAGAACCACGGCATCGACAGCCTGGAGATGGATGCATGGAACGCCGAGGAAAAGGCGGCAGGACCGTACCCCTACAGCAGCGGCGAGATGAAAGCCTACTGGGTTTTCAAGAACCGCCGAGAAAACGACAACGACGAGTTCGAGATGACCGACTACTGCTGGGAGCGTGAGTACCACGATTTCATCGAAACACTCCGCAAGCTCGGAGTCAAAGAGTTTACAATCACAACAAAATCGACAGGTCTGATGGACGACCTTTACGGATACACCGCCGAGGGCTGCACGATGAAGGGGCTGCACACCGTCACAAAGAAAGCACTGCGCTGGGGCGAGGAGCAATACGAAGAAAGCAAGGGCATCCTTTTCAAGATCAACTGAAAACCGACCGCAAAGGGGCAGGCTTCACCGCCTGCCCTACAAGCGGAGCAGAACGGAGGTGAACCGAATGGCAATAATCGTAATTGTGGTCGAAGGCGGTCTGGTGCAGGAAGTTTTCAGCACCGAGAAAGACACCGATGTTGAATTGCTCGACTTTGATACCGAAGAAGGACAGGCGGCGGAAGCGGACATCAAAATGCCGGAACATAAGGTATGGCGATACACATATTATCAACAAGAAACAGCGCAGATACGCCAATTATGATCTGTACATTTAGCCGCTTGATAATTCTTGCAAGTGACGGTAATATGGGTACAACGGAACGGGCGCAGCCCACCGGAATACACCTAAACGGAGGAATTACCATGAACCCTTATAAGCTGAGAGAACACCTGAACCTGACCGATGCAAACACAGCGATCACCCGCGAGGACTTCGAGAGCCTCTTCTGCAAGACCGCCGAGCGAATCACCTTCACCTTCAACGGCTGGGACGGCAAAAGCTACGACGGCGAAAGCCGCAGCGGTTATGTGTACCGCACCATCATAGAGGGCTACGAGAATGTGAGATTTATCAAGGTCGGCAAGGGGCTGCACTACATCGACGAAGACAGTAGCATCACCGAGAAGGCAACAGGCATCGCCCACAAGGAAGCCGAGTGGCTGGTCGATGTGAAAAGAGCCTGA
>JBPOIK010000108.1:0-13474 GCA_052034525.1 Planctomycetota bacterium | reverse complement strand
CGCGCTCGCACCATCCAACGTATGCGCTATAAAGATCAGCAACAGCAACTTCATAGTGTGGTCTAAACTCGCAGCAATCAGCAAAGAAACCAGCCAGCCTGTCTTGTTCTTGTCGGTATTCTTCGGTTGCTGCTTTTACCTCATCAGCCATCCAGTGGTGGTCGTGTTGCCAGTCGGCAAATCCATCAAGCAGCCACTTCAAGATTGCCGGCCTTTCGGCCACTAATTCGCGGATAATCTCATCTTGTGGTATCTTCTCTGCTTCGGCATAGTTGTTGGTATCACAGTAAATATCACTGGTTGAACGTTCCCTTACCTTACCCATCTTACACTACCTCCTTGCCGTTCATCCTGTTTGCTAACTTTCTCAATTCGTCAAATAGGTGTTTAGGTTCTTCGTAGGCTTCTTCGTAGGTGTGCCCATAGCTATAATGCCATGGGCGTAGTAATGTTCTTGCTGGCACAATGTGCCCCACATTCCCCTCAATCATCGGTGTTACGTGTTGCCCCTCCTCGTCTTCTATCAGCGCCCAGCAAATTATGCGAAATAGCAACGGGTGATCAAGATCATTGCGCAAAGATACTACCCACCATCCGTCCGACGGAATTATTTGTTTAATTTCCACCTACACCACCTCTGCTTTTTGTTACACGCACCCTATGGTGTCGATAGGTGTCGATCATGGTGTCGATCTTTTTTTGGGATCGACACCATAAAAACTCAGTGTTCATCAATGTTGGGTCGATGGTGTCGATAGGGGCGATGTTTTCGCTACCCTTTCTTCTTGCCATCCCTTCTCTCTCCTCCCCCCCTACAAATTTTTAGAATTGTATGCAAATAAAAGATAGAGAATAGCGTCACCGATCGTCACCAAGAAGAAGAAGATAGAAAAATATCGTCATCATCGACACCATCGACCTTTTCCAGTATTTGCAAGGTCTCGTATGGTGTCGATCTTTTTTTTGAGATCGACACCATCGACACCATGATCGACACCATTACCCCCAAAAAATGTAGTCATCCATACATCACCAATCCTGCCAGGGTTCTTTCTTGGTAATTCTTATAATTTTTTTGCCCGCGCTTCTCCCTTTAAGGTCAATGTCAATGCCTATGGCTCGTAAAAAGTTTTCGCTCCTTTTAAGCCTGTTACTGAGCACATTTGCTCTCTGTGGCCATGCTCGGCTTTTTATAACCTTCTCTCCGGTTTTTCCTACGCCTACAATTTCCTCTAACCTTTCAAGCAACGCTGTTGGTGTGCCTTTCCAGTCACCCTCTAACTCGATTAGCTCCTTTACAGCCTCACTCACCGGGTCATTAGCAATTGCAGTCTCTATTGCTTCTTTGCGATTTTCTACGTAGTTAGCCATAAATTCACCTTCCGCCCATGGCAAAGCTGGTTCGCAAGACACAATCCAATGGGCGAAGTCTGCCATTCGTGGCAGTTCTTTTAGTTCTATGTTGTCTCTTCTTTGCAATCCAACCACGACAGCATCGAGAAAAGCCCCCAATACCCCAGCTTTGGCCTCCTCGAACTCGGCCCAAAACAGCTTTTCCTGTCTTCGCCTCGCTTCTGGTATTTCTGGCAAGGTCAAGATCAAGGCCCTGTCGATTAGGTCGTGTCTGCTCCCAAACTCGGTTATGCCGTTTAAGATGCAAGGCCTCTTTAAGCTAAATAATGCCTCCTCGGCATCAGTAAATAACTTTCTCGTGCTCAACCCCAACCCGCTTGAAAGCCTACAAAACGCGTCTGAAAGCCAGTCTGGGATATTGCTCACATTGTCGAAAGCCAACACCCACGAATTCTTAGCAGCAATTACAAGGTCTCGCTCGTCTTTTGGCGTGCTTCTCAACGACGCAATTGACGGGTCCACAAGCTCTTTTACAACCCGGGCAGTTGTAGACTTGGCGCTCCCTTGGGCACCGTATAAGAGCAAGATAGGATAAGGTCCGTTAGGCTCAAGGCAAGCCAAGATAAACGCCACCAGCAATTGCCAACTTTCCTCATCGGGCACGTTTACAAAGTCCCTTAGCTCATCGACTGACCCACCGCGTCTGGGATAAGGCAAGGCCACGCCACCCTTCCCCCGTTGAAATTTCACGCGTGGGTCTTTTACTATCCCCCACCCTTGCCGTGTTATCTCTATGGCCTCCCAGTTCTCGTTAGCCAAGTCCAGGTAAATAGCCCCATCGCGTTCGGCCAATCGGGTGTAAACTTTTTCTTCTGGACCCTCAAATTGCGCCTTGGCTTCAAGGAGATTTAATGCATCCTGCATTGCTTGAGTGCTGGGGGGCTTGCTCTCCAGCATGTAGTATTTTTGCGAAATGTAACGTCTAAAACCATTCGCTTTTATCGGCCAGTGCTCTTTGTGCCCGTTTATTGCCACCGTGGCCCAGCAGTCCATATCTGGCGTATGGAAAAACTCTACCTGCCCAGCCTCGGCCAGTTCTACAAGTTTTTGTGCTTGTGTTTTCTCCACCCCCCCCTTGGGTCGCTCCCTCTCTGTCCTAATCTCCAGCCACTCCGCAACTTTCGCTAATACTTCTTGCGGGTAATACTCAGCCAGCTTAGGAAAGCCAGTCGCGGGCAAGTCGGCCTCGACCTTAGCCTCGGTATTTTTCACTTGTGCTATGCGCTGCCTTGCCTCCTCATCGCCCGCAAGGCCGGCTAAAGCAAGCACAAACTCCGAGACCTCCTCACGCCCCCAGCCAGCACGCAATAGCCACCCAGCAAGTGCCATGGCCGCATATTGTCGGCAACCTTGCGGCGGATAGTGCCGAGCAAGCAGCACACACGCGGCCACCTTCGCAACGGCAGCCCTCAAGGCGTCATAGCCCACCCTTGCGGGTTCTCCCTCTTCGTGCCAAGTCACAACTTCGCCTGACGGGTGAATTGACGGCGGAAACACAGTTTGAAGGCCAGTCGAGCGCAATTCCGCAATACATGCGCCATCCGGATCATCTTTGAATGCATCTTTGAATTCAAAGCGCGTCGTTTTTGCGCCCTCACAGCGATACAGCCAGTGGCTCTTTGGTTTAGACGCCCTTCCAAAGATTGCATGAGTGGAAGGCAAGAAAAACGGGGCAATTCGTAAGGCCTCCGGCCGATCAAGGTCAACGTCAACGAGCCACCCTGACGGCTCGCCCAACATAACGCCGACGTTCTCCCCATCACTAAAATATTTCGACAAGTCCTCAAGTGTGAGCCGTAGGTTTTGCCAAGCGTCCAACACTGGCCTCTTTGCGCCCTTCAACACTGGCACAACTTGCCAGCTACGCTTGATATAATCCGCCGCGCAGCTTGTAATGGTCTTGCTTTGTGTGTCTTTTTGTGTTAAAATACTATCGGACATTTAATAGCCTCCTCTCTTGTTTTTTGGACATTCGACAGTCTCCTTTTCTTCACAGTGTTGGACATTTAACAGCCCCTTTTGTTTCTGGTATTGCCTGTGTTGCCGCCCGGGTGCCTCCGGGCTTTTATCTTTTAGCCTCACCCTACACCACCCCACTTGCCAATTTTTTGAGCTCTTCTCGCTTGGCAGCCCGCAATTCCCCGTGCCACGCAGCGTATTCTGCTAATATCTCATCGGCCTTAACCAAACCAAGCGCTTCAAGCGCCTTGGCGTATCTACGCGGCCGTTCGTCCCGCCCGCCTTCGGCAGAGTAAATAATGTAGTTGGAAACATTGACTGCTAAAGCCATGTCGCGAACGCCTAATCCCAACTTTTTCCTCAAAGCCCTAAACGGGTTCTCTCGCATTTCCACACCCCCTTTCGTCCAAAAATAAATAAGGCGGCGACCCCGTGTTTCTTTTTAGGGCCACCGCCTCGCTCTACGCAGTCCGACATTGTCAGTTTTGCTTTACTTTTCCTGCCGAGTTGGTTATAATTATGTCAAAGAGACTCAGACAGTTAAAGCTATAGGCCAAATTAAAACTGTCGGATAAGATGGTGGCCCACACGTTGTCGCGTGTGGCCCTTTTTTTATCAAGGATCAACCAAGCCTCTTGCAATTATACACCTCAAAGCCAAAAGAAGTAAAGAGCAGATATAAATTCCATCATAAAACGGCATAACCAAGAATGTCAAACAAACTTAACATTAAATGTAGTCAAAAGCCGACATCTTTATGTTCTTGTCCCTTTTAATGAAATATGATATAATAAATTAGGATATGCTTTTAATTCTTCCACCTTTTTATTTCCGTGGTTTTCCTCCTTCCGGGCTTTTCCGCCCGGTTATTTTTTGCCTGTTAACAGGCAGCCAAGCCTACGCCTCCCCATCCAACAGATACCGTATATGTCGATCAATGCCACGTTCTATCTCTTCAATCGTGGCCTCGTCCTTTGAGAAGTCGCCCACATTGAATATGTCCAGTTCCTCTCCGGACTCTGCGTCGTATATGTGCGCCCCACGGCCACCATGCCACGCAAAACACGACGCCCATATCTTCTATATATTTGACATATCGCGCATCGTCCAAAGCCTCCGCAAGCGTCGCTACGCCTCCTCGATTACTTCGCCCGGAAAGGCCTCTTCAAACTCCATTACTTTCACGGGCAATTGTTCGTAAAGCTCCAACGCCTCGGCGACCGGTAGCGGCTCTATCCTGTCCCTCTCGCCCTCCCACATAGTCAAATAGACGGCAAAGTAGCGACCGTTAGGCGTCTTGTAGAGATAAACGTTGCGACCGTGCCGCTCCCAGTTGTGCCCGTCCCAGTAGCAGTCGCTGGCGATTACCTCCGCCTTCTCCGTGTCATAGCGAACTCCACCAATAACCGCCCGCATTCCTTTTGGTTCCATTTTCTCCCCCTCCTTACCGTGCGTAATGCGCTTCGCGGCAGTGAAAACACATGGATTTTTCTTCGGCAGCGACTATTGCCTCAGCCAAATACTCTGGCGCGTCATGGTCCCATTCGCCATTTTTGAAATAATATAGTTGAGATACAGTGGCGATGTAGTCTCCCTTGTCGTCTTTGTCTATGGTATCTATCCTGTAAACATATGTCTCAAGCTCCGGGTGTTCGTAAAAAGCTTCGATCACGTGGCAGCCGGGCTCAACTATGAATAACGCGTGCCTACCGGTCATGTAGCCATCTCTGGGAACGTAAATGGGGGTCAGTTTCTCCCCACGCGGCCCAGCAATAATAGTCGCGTCGCCGCTATTCGTTGAGCTGCCACCAGTTTCCCACATGGCCGACTTGCCATCCCTCGTTTTCTCCAGCCGCACCTTTTGTGCTTCCTCGACCTCGACCACAGCCCGCACGCTGTCTGGCAAGTCGTGGGCGTCTTCTACCCAAATAAACGGCTGCCCCCACCCTCGCGGCAAGTGCTCATCCACTCCCGCTATAGGCTCTACGTCGTCATCAAGAATGCGGACTCCGCTATTGCCTCCCAAAACGGCATACCCCTCCTCGCCATTTAGCCCCACAGCCTTGAATACTCTCACGGTGCACGGACTGCCCCCGAATAGGTCCGTCCAGCCCACGACCACATGCTCTTCGCCCTCAGGCCCGAACGGTAGCGTGATTTCGCTCCCTATCCACTCCCGGCCAAGCCTGCCTATGGTCATCAACGACAAGCCGTCGCAATTCGACGTGTTCTTGACGTAAAAGCTCACTTCCTCTTTCAGCTTTGCCACCTTCTATCCCTCCCCCCTCAATAGTAGCCACGCAAAAGCGCACAATTACGCGTCTTTACTGGCCACAAATGCCTCAAGGTCGGCCTTTCTGATTCGCCATATCCGCCCAAGCCTGACGCCTTTCAGCTTGCCCAGCTTAATCCATTTTCTTATCGCTCCCTCCGACACCTTCAGCAACTCTGCTACTTCCTTGATAGTGTAGAATTCATCGTCCATTTACACCCCCCCTTTTGCGGCACGGCGTGAAGCCGCGCCACTCCAGCCTTGGTTCAAGTATACCACTTGATACACATATATGTCAAGCAGTATTTATTAAAACTACTTGACACGAAGTAGAATCCATGATACCATAAAAACGAAATATAAGATGGTGTTATCTTTCATCTTTTTGGGCGTAAGGCACAGGGGTTGTTAAACACAAAAAGCACTTGAGGGAGGGTAAAGAAAATGGAATACGCACACGGCAAGGGGTGTGGGATGTGCATGGTCTTAGGGGTGCGCGGCGACGCTGCCGGAATACCCGGGAAGATTGACGCAATTGTCGACCCTAACGAAACGATAAAGGACGGCGATTTGGTAATTGCTGACATTTTAGGGGTAAAAAAACTTGCTAAGCTAAGGCGAGAGCGCAATTGGTATTGTCTCAATTTTTCGGACGCGCCACACGATGGAATAAAATTTTCGGAACCCGATTTGAGGCTTGGCGAAGTAAAGTTATTAGGAAAAGTTGTTATAACTTTTACGCGCAACTTGAGCCTATCAATTTATAATTCATGATAGCTTAATGTTACCCAGCCCAAAAAGAAAACTACCTTGGGCTTATGAAGGAAGGGGTGTCGAATAAAATGCGTAATTATTTGAGAAAAAAGACAAAGAAAGAACTTGTAAGACTTGCAATGATTTTTATAGGTTCAAGGGATTACGCCGACTTTGTAGAACTTGCTGATTACATGAAAAAATATATGCCCGTCACGGGAGATGCAGGAATCCGCTTTGAGGGTTCTGTCTTGTGGTGGGGGGCATCTGATGACTTCAGTATAATGGTTTCTATGATGCTTCAAAACAAAGTAGTTTCTGCGTATCCCACCATGCCGTCGTATTACATAAAAAAATACGAAGGCAAACTGCCGCAAAAATTATTGAGCCTACCGATAGGGCAGTGCACGCAAAAATATAACGAGAATGACCCGCATTGGATACCTTATGTGCTGACGACTAAATACCCAAATGAATGGCTTAACTTCTTAAAGGAATTTAAACCCGAAGGGCTAAAAGGCATTTGATAGCCCAGCAATCGTGGGGTAATTCATTACGCATAACTTAGCCTCCTCTGTTGCGCCAAGAAGGCCTTGAGTCTGGCTTCAAACTCTTCCTGTGCCTGCCTCTCGGCATTGAGCACCTCGTTTCTGATTCGCTCAGCACTGACCCCGCCTTGCTCATAAATATTTACAACAGGTGATGCAGGCGAATAGGTGATGTTGATTGCCGATGTTGAGACAGCCTTTCGTTCTCTAAAAATATTAAGCAGCTTTTCCAAAGGCAATATTGCTTCCGGTTCCCTTTCGGCCACCATTGCCAGATGCGGAGTCGAAAAGACGCCGCCTTCGGCGTGTCCAGGTATCGGCGTTGGAGCCACCGCAGGAGCAAACGCAGGAGCTTCAATCCATTCTATCATTTCAATGTCAACGCCCTTGCCACCGACAAGCGGAAGCCAGCTTGGAAGTTTTATTTTGTTCAGCTTATCGATGAACCAGTTGATTTTATCAATTAACCAATTTAGGGCATTGGTCACAGTCTGGAACATGGACGCAGCCCCAGAAGTTAAAATATTCCAGATTTTGCCCAGGGATTCGGGCCATTTTATCGCAGACAGATATGAAAGCAGCTGCGAAAACTTATCCGTCACGAAACTGTATACATTGACCGCCCCGGAAACAAGTGCGTCGTATATCTTGCCCAAAGAAGCTACCGGAGCTATGCCGCTTAAATATGTGATCAAATTTGACATTTTATCCTTGACAGATTTAAGGGCATTGACGGTCATTGACTCGAAAGGCACCCAGATATCTGGGAATTTAATTTTGCCCATAATACCTGCTATTTTTTCTGGGATAACCGAGATCGCCTCAAGGGGGAACTTTGCTACATCCCAAACAACTTTGGGCATTAGGCTTACGTCCGGCATCTCAATTCCGCCAAATATACTGCCTATCTTGCTTGCTACTGTTTTGGCCGCGCCGATTGCAGTAGATACCCCGCCTGTAATCCCGCCCCATAATTTCCCAAAGACGTCCGGTATCTTGATTTTGCCAAGGACTGATATAAAATCCCACAGCTTGCCTATAACAGCCATAATGGCACGTGGTCCGGCACCGATTGCATCCCACAATGTGTTGATGATTGTCCTTACGGTCTCGCTCTTTTTGTATAAGATGACCAATCCGGCCACGAGGCCGGCAATAGCCATCACAACGAGACCTATCGGGTTGGCCGAAAGGGCTGCGTTAAGAAGCCATTGGGCTGCCGTCCACAGCTTTGTCCCAAGTGCTACAGCTTTGGTGGCTACGTTATAGGCGATGAGCTTGCCTACGGACAGCAGCTTACCGCTTAAGCCTAAAACAACGTTTAGTCCTTTTTGAGCAAGTGCCCAGGCCTTGGTGGCAGCCGTGATAGTGATTACCTTAGCATAATGCGCCACGATGGGCACAGCGCTTATGGCTTTGCCGGTAAAAATCAAGGTGCCGCTTAAGCCTTTTTGCACTAACTGAAAAGTTTTAGTCGAAACAGTCGCAATTTTGGTAGCCACGTTGTGCTTCATAAGGAATACGTATAACTTTGCAAACCTGTTTATAGTAGAAAACACCGTAAACTCAACGGCCCGCACGGCAACGTTAAGGGCCAGCACCCCGGCCGTGCCCAAAACCAAAGCCTTTGTCAGCTTTGGATGTGCGTTGGTCCAGTCCGCCACCTTCTTGGAAGCCGCAGAAAGTTTTTGAGATGTCTCGGCAAGCGGTGGAAGCAGAAAACTGCCCAACCGGATTGCAAGGGCGTTAATGTTGCTGGAAAGTATCTGGACTGCATTTGCGGTAGTCTTAGACCTTTCAATAAATTCTTTCTCCATGCTCCCCGCAAATCCGGCTGTGTCGTTCACTAAATCCCAATTCTTCTTTAAATTTCCAAGGCCGTCTATAAGCATCGGAATTGTCCGAGTGCCTATTTCGCCAAAGAGCTTGTTTATAATTGCTGTCTGAGTGTATTTTGGTGCCTTTCTAATGGCTTCAAAAACTTGAATTATCGTCCCACGAGGGTCTACCTGCATCGACTTCGCCATTTTTTGAGATTGGAATCCCAAGGCCTTCAAAAGTTCTTTCTGTTCCTTTGTCGCGCTTGCTCCGGCGGTGAGAGTTTTAATTAACGTCATTAGCCCTGTGGAGATTGCGCTTACATCGCCTTCCTTGCCAAGCGCGGCCTTCAGCGTTCCGCCAAGCGCGGCCACGTCTGATGCTGTTAGGCCAGCAATCTTGCCCAATGGCCCGATCTTCGTAACGATGCTTGCGATGTCAGCAGCCGTTGCGTTTATGTTGTTTGATAAATAATTTATTTGGTCGCCCAACCCGACTACTTCTTGCTGGGCCATTCCGAACGACGTTCGCCATGTCGCCATCAGGCTTCCTGCTTCGCCTGCAGCGATATCGAAGGCTACAGCCATCTTGGCGGCAGTTTCAGCGAAAGACGCCGTCTCTTCTCTTGCAATTCCGGCCTGCCCGGCAGCTGCAACTATGTCCGCAATGCCGCTTGCGGCAATGGGTATTCGTTGGGATATATCGAGAATATCTTGTGCCATTGCCTTAAACTGCTCGGGGGACTCAAAGTCCATAACCTTCCGAACATCTGCCATTGCGGACTCGAACTTTGTAGCCGCGAGGACTGGCCCGGCAAGGACGGCCGTCATAAGGGCAGTCGAACGTAACAATTTGCCTCTGGCACTGCTTGCCTTGGCTTCCATATTTTGCTGGAAGCTAACTGCCTTGGCGAATTTTTCTTGGGCAGCCTGCGCCTTCCCAAGCTCGGCCGAGAGCTTTGCGTAGGAGGCGGTATATTCATCAGTAGATATCTTGCCCTGTTTATGGGCTTCTTCAAGTTCTTTTAGTTTTGATTTGGTGCCTATGATCTCTTTTTGGTGTCTCTGCAGGGTCGAAGCAGCCGACATAAAGGATCGACTAAAAGTCGAGTCCAGTTTGCCTGCAATTTTAACGGCCAATTCATAAGTGGTAGCCAAGCTGCTTTACCTGCCCCCTTGTTTTTTATAGACATTACTATTTTGTGCATTATACCATAATTACGCCGTATAGTCAATCAATAATACGAATGTAACTATAAACTTGACATTTGTTCGGTTACTCTTAAATAAATGTTAAATTTGTTGCCATTTTAGCTACGCAATATATGTGCTCTTTGAGATCACAACCTTGGTGGCACATTTTTGGTGTTGTATTTATAAAGTGTCCTATACGCCACCTTTATATTTCCGGTCCTTCGTTTTTTGAGCCTACCTGTAGCAACAAAGCGGCTCTTTCCAGCTACAGGGCCAATAACGAATAAAACACAAAAACACGCCTAATACGTGTATAATAAGACTTGAGCTACATTGGGGTTAGCAGCGAGTAAAATTATTTAAGGAAAAGAAGTCATAAAAACTAAATAAAATACCCACCATTAACGGGGGGATGAGATATGGACCAAATAGCTATAAGACAAGTTGACAACGACGCACAAGTTGTGGGACTATGGCTTCATGGCAAGGCCGAATATACACAAAAAGCCTACACCAGTGACATAAAACGTTTTATTGGCTTCGTGGGTAAGCCCTTAAACGCCGTTACCATCGGCGATATCCAGTCCTACATGGATGCTATAGGCAACTACTCTCCGGCCAGTGAGGTGCGAATGATAGCAAGCGTAAAGTCGCTCTTCACGTTCGCCCACAAGATCGGCTATCTTAGATACAACGTGGCAGCAGTAGCTAAGTCGCCAAAAGCTAAAAACACACTTAGCGAACGCATACTTTGCGAAGAAGACATCCAAAAGATGATCTTCCTTGAAGACGACGCACGCAATAAGGCCCTCTTGCGGCTCCTCTATATGGGAGGGCTTAGGATTAGCGAAGCTTGCAATCTCAAATGGAGAGACATGCAGCCTGCAGCCGATAAAGGGGCCTATGTAAACGTTTTTGGCAAGGGCGGCAAAACAAGATCAGTCCTAATTGACGCTAAAACTTACAATCTCTTGCTTGACTTAAAATGTAATTCTGGACCCGATGATCCTGTCTTTAAGTCGCAGAAAGGGAACGCCCTTAGCGTCCCGCAAGCGTGGCGGATCGTTAAAAAAGCAGCCAAGCGGGCCAAGATTGACGCTCCCGTATCCCCGCATTGGTTCAGGCATGCTCACGCAAGCCACGCATTAGATCATGGAGCGCCGATACACTTGGTGCAAGCCTCGTTAGGCCATTCATCAATTACAATTACCAGTCGCTATCTCCATGCACGGCCTAATGACGGCTCGGCTATGTATCTGACGGCATAAAAGGTAGGTATAAAGACACGCCTTGAGCCAAAGTAGGGGCCTTGGAAGCCATCCTGTGAGGCCTCATCTAAATCGGGGGGTCCGAGAAGTTTATCAAAATCCGACATTTGTCGTTTTCCGACAATTTCACTTATGCTCGCGTGGCTGCTTAAACCCAATTTCTCTGCAATCTCTTCTTGCGTCCAGCCCGGCCGGTATAAATGCCAAGCCTGCGCTTCACGACTCCTGCGCCATCGGTTCGTAAGGAATTCCCAGTTGTTCGGCTTCTTGCTGTAGACCTTTTTCATCCCAGTTGGGGGCGAGAAGATTATTAAAATCCGACAAATGTTGGTTTTTGTAAAAACGTTAGAAACCGTCTAAGGATGAATCACACGCCCAAGGCAAAAGTGGACCCCTTGGAAGCCATCCTGTGAAGCCGCCCCCGGCCGTGAAAGCAAAAGCCGCCCCGGTGGACCCAAGGCGGCTTAAAAAGCTATTGTTGCTTGTAAAACGCGTCAAAAATTCGCTTGGCCGTATCCAAAGTGGCGTAGTAGAACTCGCCGACCGGTTCACCCTTGGGAATGTATCGCCCACCCCTAAAAGTCCCGACAAAGTTGTTCTTTGCGTCCACGATGACATACCTGTCGCCATCCTTTGCCTTGGCCTTCAAAAGCTTGTAGTTGCCCGACTCGGATTCGGCAATCAACTCGAATTTGTCGGGGCCGTGTAAAACAAGTTGCCTTTCAAGGTCCATTTTTTCACCTCCCTTCTCTTAAAGTGGCTTACAGACTACTCGATAGGTTCTATATGTTCGACCGCGTGCTTGTAGATGATCGCATTAGGCTTGCCGTCAACTTCGACCACGAGTTGGTATTTACTCACGTGTGCGAGCACTCCCTCCAACGGTAGCCGCCCATTTGCTAACCAATGAATTCTCACCTTGGACCCTTTCAAGAAATTATCTGGTTCCTTCGGCTCCTCCTTACGTGGTTTGCTCTGTGGGCGACTTTGCTGTGGCGGCTTATTTTGTGGTCTCTGATTAAAGCTTTTTTTAGTGTCGTCGCCCGGAAACCATGTTTGCGTTTTTGCCATTACATCCAGCCTCCTTTGTTGTTACTCGTATTCTTGAAACTCGTAATTGCTCATGTCACCCAGGGCCGCATTGACGGCGTCGGTCAATATGTCACAAATCTCGGCGGGGTTGGTCATTCCAACGACCTTTGGTGCTACCTCATCTATAATTGCCAAGGTTCTCTTTCTGAAGTATGACATCATGTCGTTCATTATGACCTCCACGGTCTTGGCGTCGTGCATGCGGTCTTTGAGTTTCTTGAGTTTAAGCTCCGACATTTTTCTTTTAGCCCTTTCGTGCTTGGCCTTCTCGGACCAGTAGCTTTCTTTTGTCTCTTTGTCGTCAGCTCCTGCCTTTAAATGGCTCAAATAGGCTTGAATATTTGAAGCTATGGGGAAATTGCCGCCTTCCTCACGGATGACGCCTTCTTTTACCAGCTCGTCCAGCTCTTCAAGCGAAATGTTTAACATCTCCGCCATTCTGTTTTTGTCCGCCATACTATTCATTCCCGCTCTACCTCCTCTTGACCGGCAAACATAGCCGGACCATAGTTTTTTAGCTCACCCAAGGACTCGCATAGCTCCCCCTCGAGGGCTTTTCTCGCTTCCTCGATGGTTTTGGCCCCTACAAGGACAGGGGCTATTTTAGATGGCACACTCAAAAGTTTGTTTCTGAACGTAATGAGCACGTTCGTCATCACGTGTTCTATGCTCGCCTCGTCGTGGAGCTTCCCTTGGGCTTTGCCTACGCCAATCTCGGCGATTTGCCTCAACGTCCGCTCGTGTTTAGCCTTCTCTTGCCAGTAACTTTCTTTCAAACCTCGAGCCTCGGGACCCTCTCCGTCTTTTTGGTATTCTATATATTGGGCCACATTCGGCTCCAGGGGGAAGCTGTCACGGCCATGTTTTTCAAGAACGCCCATTTTTGCCAGCTTGTTCACATACCGGGCCGTTACCCCCAGGGTGTTGGCCAACTCCTTCGTGTTTACTATAGTAAAATTATTGCTTCCCATTTTTACACCTCTCTTTTCTTATTTAACGTGGAACTCGGAACTACGATTTTTAAGGTTCGCACCTAAGCAAAAATCGGGGCTCGCCAGCATCGCTACCCGTTTTGTCTCTGGAAGGACCCGCTACCCCCCCTATCCCTGCACTTCATCGCTTTACAATGTGCCGCAAAACATAATGCCCTTCCCTGCT
>JBPOIK010000022.1:0-3783 GCA_052034525.1 Planctomycetota bacterium | reverse complement strand
CGCCATTGTCGTTTCAAATGTTCCCACTGTTAGCTTGTAAAAACTCTTGTCGTTTTCTTTATTTACAAGTGTACCGTACCCAGGTGCAACAGAAGATATAGGCGACATCAATTCAGAGATGTACTGTTCACTTGATACTGTACCCATCACAACAGTCCATTTTTTTTCGTCGTCATCAAAAATCAAATACGCAAGTGTTTTGACTGCAAAAAGCTCAATCGGTGAAGATTGTGTTTTAACAACTTCTCGTATCGAAATGTACCAAGGCACCTCCCGCAATTTAAAAAGTCTAAAATCGCCCAAGCCGTAAGTTTTCATTAAAAAAGTGTTCTCTGCGAGCTGATACGGCTCAAAAACTGCAGAAGTTAGCACAATATCAACTTTTCCCGTGTCAAGCTCTGTACCCTCAACTTTAATTTCAAAGTCGTACACGTTGCCGTTTGTCATAAGCCCAAAATTCAAAGCGTTATTATAGCCGTCAATGCGTTGCCAAGCGTCTGTACCGACTCTGCCAAGTACCCTGCCATTGTCAAGTGCATTAGAGCCATTCGCACGTGCTAAACCGTCAGGTTCGCCCGCCACATTGCCGCTTATAAAGTCTGCTCGCTGTGCATAAAGTTGGTGATTTGTTACCAGATTTTCGGTACAAACATATTTAAGCGAAATAACTGTGTCAGGCTTAATCTTGAGTGATTGAATCTCGATATTTGAATCATTAAGAATCTTCATTATAAGAGAACCTCCGCACCCATTTTATCGCAAGTGAAGTTAAGCGTCAAAGCAGTATCCCGGTAGAAAGCATAGCTTCTATTTTGCCCACCCGCCTCCGCTGTCCTTGCCGTTGCAATTAAATCGCCTTTCGCAGGCAAGGTCGGTGATACTGCTACTTTCAGGCTTGCGGATAGAAGATATATTGTACCCGACGGCTCGCCGTCTACACCGAACATAATCCCGGCAGTTGATATTTTCATTTGCGCTGCAATATCGCCAATCTGCAAATCATCTTCAACTCGGGGTACAGTTATCACCCCGTTAAAGCTGTCTAAAGTGATATTTTTGTTGTACGGAGTAAGTCCAGCAACGGCAGAGTACATAATTTCTGTACCGTCAACCGTTATGCTTCGGCTTATCGACGGCGATTTTAAACGCGTCCAAGTCTGTGCAAAACTGACCATTTCAATCGGCGACAAGTCTATAAGCCTTTCATATACCGTGGTTCCGTTTGCGTACGTTAGTCTAATGCGGTTAGGTAGCGGTATTGAGTCGATTATTAAAAGGCCATCTTCTGCCGTTTCGGTTTTTATGATAGCATAATCTATAAATTTACCTGTACCGGGATTGTACTCTCCGTAAGCCACAGAAACGCTAACAGATCCGCCAATAATAGCCCCTGTTTCGTCAGTTATCGGAACCGAGAAATATCCATCTGCGTACGCGCCGTTGATTTGTGTACCAGTTTCTTTTACGCTTAAAAAGCCGCAAACTAACATCATACGTACATCAACACAGACTACATCACCAATCGCAAAATCGGCAAAGGAAAGCCCCAAGTTATGGTACATCCCACAGAGATAATTCTTATCGTCGATTTTGACGTTAAAAGCACTATCTCCGACCGATGTTATTGTACCTGCTTTATATATCTGCTTTTCTTTTCCCGCTTGCTTAGCTATAATAGCGGCCATACTTCGCCACATCGACTGTCGTAAGTCTTCGGCTACCTCTGCACTAAGCGGAAACGATAGTACCCCGTTAAGTGGCATTTCGAGCGGGTAAATACCGTACAATTCTCCGACTTGGATTATATTTACTTCCGAGTTCCCGGGTAATTCAAAGTGGGGTAAAAGATTGTAGGCGGTTATGTACTTGCCGCCCAGCTTCGCGAATGCGCTGTACCGACCGTCATCAAGCTTTGATGATACTTTTCCGTATGTTGTAATCACAGCAAACTCACCTCTGAAAGCCAAGTTTGAGCGTTCCCGTGCGCAAAGTGATGCAGCAGACGGTTTACTTTCGCTGTTGCCGAAGTGATGCCAAGTCGTACACTAGAAAAACTTATTAAATCGCCAACTTGCAAAAATGGATTTAAAACCATTTGTACCGAGACCCTGCCCCTTAACCCCACAGATAATAAAGCTTCTGCGGCCGCAACGTTAGATTCAATCGGTAATTCGGGGTCGCCATATGTTGTACTGTACCTTAAAACGCCCCTTGCGGCTACGTCTGCCGCATCTTGTACAACCTGCGTTATTAATTCGCCGTCGTCGTCTAAGCCCCAAACCGTGATTGTGTTAAAAGTGCTTTTTGCGCCGACTGAACGCGTTATACTTCCAGTATTATTGTCTGAAACAGTGAATACAGCTGGTGTTTCAACTTCTTCGCCTGATTGATTATCGATTTTTAATCCTCCGGCTGTACGCTCTTCAACAATCGCGGTACCGAGCGCTATAGTGTTAATCAGCTCACCGATTGAAGTTTCTTGCGCCCCGCCATACGGTTTGTCCGACAACATCATAACAAGCCCCTGAGTCTTTGAAAAACTACCGGTTGATTTTAACGCATCGTTAATCGCTCTGAAAGCAGTTAAGCGGTTAGGCGCGTTGTACGATTTGTTTAAAATACTGACAGACGCAGGACGGCAACTTAAAGATATTGAGCCGCCCGAGGCACCTTGCGACTCTGAATAGCTTTCTATTGTACCGGTGAACACGTCTACATCATAGCTAGAAGTACCAATCATCATACTTATCGTGATTGTTAAAATCTTATTTGAAGGACGCAAAAGGTCTTGGTAGGTCGCTTGACTGATGCCCCATTTGTCAGTATCACGTAAAGTAAGCATAGCATTTCCGGAGCCATTGATATTCGCCGAAATTTGAAAATTAACAACTTCGCCGATCGGAATATCTTGCACACCGTCGTTTTGTTTTTGTGTGGCTGTATAGCTTATAGGGCGGTTCTCGACAAAAACACAGTCAATATTTGAACGGCCAAAGTCGACAGATACGGGTAAGTGATTAAGCTTTAAGCCCGCAAGAGCGCCACCAACGCGCATTACACCGCCTACACCGCCGATTATCATTACAGCACCTCATTTATAAATGTTATCTCAAATGCGGCGTTAGTGCTGTTCTCGGTTACTTTTGTAGCTGATATAAGTACAACACAAACAGTGAACCGTCTGCCACGGTGCACAAGCAACCACTCGTTGTAGTCGCTGTTACATATGTTTTCAAGCTTTTTAAAGTCTTCATTCTGTAAAATTCTTTGGAACCTGGCTTGTTTGCCTGCGATTGTACGATTAAAAACGCTGACTTGTGCCCCGCCGCTTATAGTCGTTGAAATTGATACGGTTTTTGTAACTGTTAAATCAAGCGGTACCCCGCTTATAAGCAGTTTATAAGCCTCTATATCCGATAAGTTGTTGATGTACGCCGGTAACGGTGAAATTGAAAACATAGTACCCCCTTAGCGTGCAGTTGTGATAGCCATTATCGGCGGGATTGCTTGTCCTGACATAGTTTGTACCATAAAGTTAAACAAGAATTCACCCAAGTTTTGAAATTCTGCCGGCCAATTAACGGCGCGTCCGACTTCAATAAGCCGCTCTTGTGCTGTCTTTTGCGCGTCTTTCATAGCTCTATCTGCTAAGCCGGTGCTTATCTTGTCTGTACTGAATTCGCTATTTATTCTGTCGCTCAATACTTGCTGGTATTGTACTGCAAACTCGTCAATTTTCGAATCGTCTAAAATTAGCTCGGGCCTCACTTCAAACTTCATAGC
>JBPOIK010000125.1:0-20897 GCA_052034525.1 Planctomycetota bacterium | reverse complement strand
CAGTTCGTTGCTGATCTGGAGGTAGTCGTTGGTTTCCGCCCGCACGCGGATGGAATCCACGCGGGCCTCGCTGGCATCGGCGGAATGCAGGTTGGGCTGAATGAGGTTCTGCTGGGTGATCACCTCGCGGACGCGGACGTTCACGTCCAGCAGCACCTGCTCGAAGGCGGATTTCAGGGCGGCTATGGCCTGGCCCTGCTGAAGCTGCGCCCGCCGCTCCGCCGCGCGTCGCGCCCGGTTGCCCACCGGAATCTCAAACTCCACGCCGACGAAATACTCGTGGAAGTCGTTTTTGGTGACCTCGCTGAAAGCGTTGTGCGCGTTGCGTCCGAGACCGTCGACGGCATAGCGGAACAGCAGGTCAAACTTCGGCATGACCTGGTTTTTCGCCGCCCCGACCAGAATGCGGGACGACTGGATCCGCAGCTTGGCCTGCGCGATCTCCTGCCGGTGGTCCAGCGCCGCCTGGGCCTCGGCCAGCCGGTCCAGAATGATCGGATCCAGCAGGGGCACGTCCGTGGGGATGATCTCCACGTCGTCGGCGAGGTTCAGGGCCGGGTCGTTCACCAGGGCGATCAGGTTGTCTTCCGCGTTGCGGATTTCGTTGCAGATGCGGATGAAATCCGCCTTCGCCGATTCCAGTTGGGCCCGGGTTTCGTTGATCTGTACGGGAATCGCGTCGAACTCGCGTCGCTGCTCCAGCTTCCGGTACAACTGTTCGAACGTGGCCAGCATGCGGGCCTGCACGCCCAGGATGCGTCGGGCCTGATACAGCCGCCAATAGGCCGTCTCGGCGTTCAACAGGGTCGTCTGCACCTGCCGGGCGAATTCCTGATCGCTGATGCGTTTGTCGTTCTTGGCCAGCAGAATCTGGGTCCGATTGTAATCGAGCCCAAAGCCGCGCAGCAGCGCCTGGCGGAACTCGACCCGGAACTGGCTCTCGTACACGGGGTTGATGGTCTGGAACTGAAAATCGTTCGACTGCCGCTGCAGGTTCAGGCTGGTCTGCACCTGCATGCCGACGGGCAGAAGCTGCCGCAGTCCGCTTTCCATCAGAAGGGCCTCGACGTTGGTGCCCTGCAGGGGCGAGGCCACCGGAACGTTCTGGCGATTGCTGTTGAGGGTGGAGAAGAAGGTGGCGTCAAATGCCGCCTCCGCCTCGACGATCCGGGTCTGTTCAATGGCCGGGGCGTAACTCTGCACCCGGATGGCGTAGCTGTTGGCCAGCGTCCGGTGCAGGACGGCCTGGCGGCTCATTTCCATCTGGCGCGGTCGACGCTCCGACCGCAGGAGTTCCAGGAGCCGGGTCTGGTAATCCCGCTCCTCGCGAATGTCCGATTCCTGCCGCCGCCCCTCGCGAACGTCCGTCTCCCACTGGGCGATTTGGGCCTCGATCACCGCCGCGAGGTCGCGCGGATCGGGCAGATGCCGGACGATTCGTTGCGGCTCGATTCCCGTCGTCGACACCAGGTCGCCGACGGGCATGGCCGTCGCGGGCAGGGCCGGCTCACGACTCATCGCCTCGACCGCCGGCTCGAGCGCCGGTTCTTCCGACTGTGTCCGGGCCGCCGCGGGCGTCCAGGCAATCCCCATTGCGGCACTGGCCACCCACGGACCGAGAGATCTCAGTAATCGTGACATGGTACCCGCCAATCCCTTTCCTTCGGGAGAACGATACCCTCGGCGCGAACGGTCGCAACGCTCTTCGCCGAATCGCCCCGTGGCCGCCGGCCGCGCCGCACCATCGCGCCAAGCTGGGACGACGCCGGAATCTTATCGGCGGGCCGTGTGTGGCGTCAACGATGCGCCGCCGCGCGCGACCGCCCGCCCCGGAGGCGCTTTCGCCATCCCCCTCGGTTTCCGCCCCGCGCTGGCCCCCGTGCCCCGGGTCCGGTAGAATCCGCCCGCTTGTCCCTGCGGGCAAGCATTGCCCCTGAACGCGGGAGCACAACGGAACCGTGAACACACAGAACACGACCGAGTACTACCGGTTCTGCCCCAATCAGCCCAAGGTGAAGATATCCGACTCGATCTGCCTGGGTCGGCGGCGGGCCAACTATCCGTTCTGCAAGGGTTGCCGCTTCAACGACGACGAACGAGGCGGCGGCAGCCGGATCGATCTGCCCGGTCTGGTCCTGACCCGACATCAGCAGGAGAAAGCGAGATCCTTCATGCTCGAGAAGATATTCAAGGCGTATGACATTCGCGGCACCTACCCCGACATGATCAACGAGGAGGTGGCTTGGCGGATCGGGCACGGCACGGCCTCCTTCCTGAAATCCAGCGTCCGCGGGCTGGACCGGGCGGATCCGAACGCCTCGGCCATCGCCCTCGGGCGCGATATGCGCAAGAGCAGTTCCAGCCTCGCCCAGGCCTTCATCGACGGCGCACTGTCCACCGGCGCGACGGTGATCGATATCGGAATGATCGACACTTCGCAGATTTACTTCGCCATCAACCATCTGCGAACGTGCGGGGGCGTGCAGATCACGGCCAGTCACAACCCGGGTCACTACAACGGCTTCAAGATATCCGGGGCCAAGGGCGTGCCCATCGGCGGCGAAACCGGTCTGGACGACATCCGCAAGATCGTCACCAACCTGACGCGGCACGAAACGGGACAGCGCGGCGAGTTGCGATCGCTCGATCTGCAGGCGGAATACCGGGAGTTCATCCGGCAGTTCCTGGATCCGCCGCGGAAGCTCAAGATCGCGATCGACGCCTCCAACGGCATGGCGGGCCGCTGGGTGCCGGCGGTTTTCGGCGACATTCCGGAATTGACGCTGTCGTGCATCAACATGGAGCACGACGGCGAGTTCGTGCACGACCCCAACCCCCTCATCGACGCGAACCTGCGGCAGTTGCAGGAGGAGATCACGCGGATCGGGGCGGATGTGGGCGTGTGTTTCGACGGAGACGCCGACCGTCTGATGGTGGTGGATGAGAGGGCGCAGATCATCCGTTGCGACATGCTGACGGCGGTGCTGGCCCGACAGTTCCTCGCGAAGACTCCCAAGGCCACGATCGTGTACGACCTGCGCTCCAGCCGCGCCGTCGCGGAGGAAATCAAGAAGGCCGGCGGCGTGCCCCGCCGCGAGCGGGTGGGACACGCCTTCATGAAGCGGGCCCTGGCCGACGCCAAGGCCCCGTTCGGCGGCGAACTCAGCGGCCATTTCTACTTCCGGGACAACTACAACTGCGACTCGGGCATGCTCGCCCTGGTACACCTGATCAATCTGCTTACCCGCGAGAACAAACCGCTCAGCAGGATCATCGCCCCCGTGAAGCGCTACGCATCCAGCGGCGAGCGCAACTTCGAAAACCCGGATGCGGACGTGACCATCAAGAAGCTTCAGGAGGTGTACAAAGACGGTCGGGTGGATTTTCTTGACGGCATCACCATCCAGTACAAAGACTGGTGGTTCAACGTCCGCAAGTCCAACACCGAGCCGCTGCTGAGGCTGAACCTGGAGGCCGAAAACCCCGGACTCATGGAGGCGAAACTGGCGGAGGTGGCCCGGCTGCTGGGCACGCCGGTGGCCCATTGAAGGCTCTTTGGCCGGTCCGCACGATCGTCGGCCCGCGGAGGAGCCGGGCCGGACTCGGTGGACCGGCAAACGCACGACAACGCACGAATGACGGAACGTACCACACATCTGCATCTGGAAAACGGCATCGAACTGGCATGCGCCACGCTGCCGCACCGACGGGCGGTTGCCATCGAGTTCCGCCTGCTGGCCGGCACGGTGGACGAGCCCGCGGACCGGCTGGGCCTGGCCCGCGTGGTGGAAGAGACGGTGTCCAAGGGCACAGCCAGACGGGATGCCCGGGCCGTTTCCGACGCCTTCGACGCGATCGGCGCCTCGCATGCGTCGTGGACGGAACGCGAGAGCATCCGTTTTTCCTCCCTGGCCCTGCCGGAATACGTTGATGCGTCCATCGAGCTTCACGCCGAGTTCCTCCGGACGGCGGCCTTCCCCCAGAACTTCGTGGACGTCGCCCTGGAGCTTGGCCGGCAGGAACTGCAATCCCTTCAGGACGATCCCCAGGCCCTGGCCGACCGGCACCTCGGGCGGCAGGCCTACGGCCCCGTGCTGGGTCGGCATCCGCTGGGCGAGCCTGATGCGTTGGACCGTATCACCCGGGAGGACGTGTGTGCCTTCTGGCGATCGCTGTTCGGCGCCGGGCGGATGCAGGTGTCGCTGGCCGGCCCGATCGAGGCCGACCGCGTGGCCGACTGCCTGTGCCGCCATTTCGACGGGTTCGGCCCGCCGCAGCCGCAGGGTCGCCAACCGCGGTCCGTCGAGTTCCGCCCCATCCGCACGCACGTGGAGAAAGACACAGAGCAGGTGCAGATTGCCCTGGCGTTCCAGGGTCTGCCCAAGGGCCATCGGCACTACTACGTTCAGGCGGTGGTTCTGGCGGTTCTGACGGCGGGCATGAGTTCGCGACTGTTTACCGAGGTGCGCGAGAAGCAGGGGCTGGTGTACTGGATCAGCGCGTGGCCGGAGTTCCCCCGCGGGGTCGGCATGGTGTTTGTCGGGGCCTCCAGCCGGCTGGAACACTGTGACCGGGCCTATGCCACCATCCTGCGCGAGCTGGATCGGTTGTCGGGAGACATCACGCTCGAGGAGCTGGATCGGGCGCGGACCCAGATCGAGGTGGACCTGGTGATCCGCGGCGATCGCACGCAGGCCCGCAGCCGGGAGCTGGCGGACGATCTGTTTCACTACGGCGAGCTGGTCCCCACGGCCCAGAAGCTCGCCCGGATCCGGTCGGTCACCCTGGAGGACATCCGGGAGTATTTCCACGAGCATCACTGGCAGCCGCGGAGCGTGGTCACGCTGGGCCCCAGGGAAATCCAGGAGGGCCCGCAATGACGTCGAGCTTTCACAGCCACACCCTGAACAACGGGCTTCGGATCGTAGTGGAAAGCATGCCCGGGGTGCAGACGGCCGCCGCCGGTTTTCTCGTTCGGGCGGGCGCCCGCGACGAGACGCTCGATGTGGCCGGCGTCTCACACTTCCTGGAGCATATGTGTTTCAAGGGCACGCCCAACCGTGACGCCCGGCAGATCAATCTGGACTTCGACAACCTGGGCGGCCGGCCGAACGCCTTCACCTCGCAGGACCGGACGTTCTATCACGCCGTCACGCGGGCATCGGACGTGGGCCGTCAGATCGAGATTCTGGCGGACCTGATGCGATCGATCCTGCCGCCGGAGGAGTTCGACCTGGAGAAGCACACGGTCCTGAACGAAATCGCCATGTCCCACGACCACCTGGAAAGCGTGGCGTTTGACTTGCTGCTGGACAGGGTGTTCGAGGGGCACTCCCTGCATTGGCCGGTACTGGGCTATGAGGACACCATCGGCTCGCTCACGCGCGACCGGATGCACGCGTACTTCCAGGAGCATTACGCCCCGGACAACATGATCCTGCTCTGCGCCGGCAACGTGGAACCGCAGATGATCTTCGACGAGGCCCGGCGCTGGTGCGGCGATTGGAAGCCCTCCGGATACCGCCGGACGCGCGTTCCACCGGTCGTGCGGACCGGGACCGCCGTCCACCAGGTCACGCGGTTCAACCAGCAGGTGATCGCCCTGTGCTTCTCCGGCCCGCCTGCGGTGGACCCGCTGCACGATACGGCCAGCGCGGCCGCCGTCATTCTGGGTGGCGAGAACTCGCGCATCTTCTGGAACATCGTGCAGACGGGCATCAGCTCCCGGGCGGGTGCCCTCCGGCTGGCCTACGAGGACTGCGCTCTGCTGATCCTTTACGGCGTTACCGAGCCGGAGAACGCAGCGAAGCTGACCGACGCCCTGCGGACGGAGGCCGCCCTCATCTGCCGGGAGCCGGTGGCCGACCACGAAATCCAACGGGTGCGGAACAAACAGCGGACCCTGTTGGCCGTCGAGGGCGAAGCCCCGTATCATCGGCTCACCCAGGTGATGGATGACGTGGATTACCGAGGCCGGCCCCGCACCGTGGAGGAGCGGCAGGCCTCGGTGGCCGCCATCGGGGCCGAGAGCATCCTGGAGAGCTTCCGGCGGTATCCATTGGATGGGGACGGGTACTTGATCAGTGTCGGGCCGCGGAACTGGCCCGCCAGCAACTGACCGCAACCGCCATCGGCACAGCGGACGATGACAGACCCACACGATCTTGACGTCAGGACCGTCTATACCTCGGAGAGTCCGAGGCCGCCCTCTCCGCCCCCCTCCACCGCCGCCAGGGTTCGCGTTCGGCTGGTCGGGCTGCTGAGCCTGGTGGTCGCCATGGGCTGGATCTACGTCACGTGGTTCCCCGTCGACCGGTTTCTGGTTCGAGGGATGGTCAAAGTGGCCCTCGCGCAGCCCCCCGAAATCGACTGGTCGTTCCTCTGGTCGGACCCGCCGGGCAGTCTTCCACACAAATCCGGAAATGAGGATCCAACGCCGCCCGGCATCCTCGCGCCACCCCATCCTCCCGAAACCGCCCCACTGTCCGAACCGCCGTGCCGAGAACACCCGCTCACGCGACCGGCAACCCCGACGCCACCGACACGGCAGACGGCCGAACCGGTTGTACCGGCCACGACCGCCGATCTAGACTTCAACGCGGTGATGAA
Organism: Planctomycetota bacterium; assembly: GCA_052034525.1. Lineage (GTDB taxonomy): Bacteria > Planctomycetota > Phycisphaerae > UBA1845 > UBA1845 > JAFGJQ01. Next base: position 14,288 of record JBPOIK010000125.1, on the reverse strand, counting down.
GCGGCTGGGGTGTACCATGTACGCCTGGCTCACCAGTTCGACGGTGGTGGCGGCCTGGCTGGCCTTGTGCGGCGGCGCCGGACTGGGCGGTCTGTTTCTTGGCGAGCGGAAATGGAACACCGGCAATCTCTTCCTGATTGCCCTGGCCGTTATCCTCGTGGTCGCGGGCGGCGTCTTCGCCGTGCAGCAGGCGTTGGGTTTGTGGACGTACGACCTGCCCAAGCCCCCGCCGTCGGCGGAAATCGGCTTCGCGCTGGCCGTCCTGCTGTGCGGTGCGGCGGCCTGCACCTTTATCCCCCGCCCGGCCGCGACCGAGCTGGCGATTCTGGTTTTCGGGGCCCTGGTCGGCCTGATCGCCTACACCTGGAGCGAATACGAGCGGGTGTATCCGGCGGGCGTGCCGCGCGTCCTGGTGATGCTGGTGTTTCTGGGCGCCGCGATGGTCGGCGTGCGGCTGACTCGCAAGGCCAACGCCCTCCAGATGATCGCTGTCGTGCTCGTGCTGATCTCTGCCGGGTTCACGCCGGCGGCTATGGCATACGCCCGGGGCCACGGCGCCCTGGAGGAACTCGCGCCGACGACGGCCACCTATGTGAAGGCGTTTCTCCTGCAATCCTCCTACGCCTGGGTCGTACTGGCGCTGCGGCTGGGCCTTCGCTGATGCTTGCCCGGAAACCTCCGTCGCCGGACAATGCCGCCATGTCGCGGGAGACATGCTCCGCAGTGGCGCATGCGAATCACCCGTGGGAAAGAGAGTTATCATGAACCGGCTCACTCTGGCCGTATTGTGTGCAAGCGTGGCTTGTCTGATCGCCGGCTGCGGCGGCGAAACCACGATGCCGGACGGTGATCAGAACGGCGGGATCATCATTCCGGGCAATGGTAATTCCTCCGGCGGCGGCGACAACGTCAATACAAATACAAACGACAACGCCCAGGAAAATACCAGCAGCAACACCAACGACAATGCAAACGACAACACGGACGAGGACGCGGCCGGGACAACCCCCGCGCCGTTGACCGTCACGAGCCGCCGGTTGCTCAATGATTTCGGCCAGATCGACCGGCGGTTCGCGTACCACCCCGAGTGTGGCGGCGACAACATCTCGCCGCAACTCTCCTGGAGCGGCGCCCCGGACAGCACGCAGAGCTTTGTTGTGGTGGTCTTCGACCGCAGCGCCGGCAACTTCATCCACTGGATCGTTTTTGACATTGCCGCCGGCGTGGTGACCATCAACGAGGGCGGGCCCGCCCCGGGCGGTCAGACCCTCAACGACCACGAACAGGGCCTGTTCGGATACGGCGGACCCTGCCCGCCGCCGGGCGAGGTGCATACGTACGTTCTGCGCGTCTACGCCCTGGACGTCCGCAATTCCGGACTGCACGCCGGTCAGCGGGTCTCCTTGGCGGAGCTGGAGACCCTTATCGCCGGCCATATCGTGGGCGAGGGCGAACTGACCGCGCCGTTCGCGGGGCCATAACCGCCCGATCCGCACCCGTTCAAACACGCCCCCCGCAACGTCGGGTGTGAACAATCGTGCCCACAGTGTGCATCCGGCTTCCCGCCGTGGGCAGCATTGAATCGGCCGGCCCGCCGCGGCCGGGCGAGAGTTCTGCCACAATTTCTTGTGAGCACGCGAGTTACAGCATGGTCGCCCGGGATGCCAAGCGTTGGCATGGTTCATGCCCTATGGGAAATCGAAGCGTTTGGAGCATCCCATGCGAGGGTCTTGGCTGACAATTGGCAACGGCGTGACGTTCCGGTTGAGGCATGTGGAGTGCCCCGACCTCACGCCGTTGTTTGAGCACGTCGGCCCGGACCTGCGGGTGGTCGGGCAGTTGGTCTGCCTCAGCGACAGCGGGGCTCGCAAAGATCACTTCGCGATCGTGGACGTAGAGGGCATGTACACGCCGCTCATCGTCCCGGCGGCCCGGCTTCGGCCGGCCGGCCGGCGGGCCGGAGTGAACACCGCGACCCTCGGGACTGTCTACCGCGACTCCGACGCGGCAACCGGCGGAACCCCCGACGAAGAGGACGTCTCTCTTCGGCGGTCGGATCCATAGAGCTCTCTCTCTCCCTCCCAGGCTTAGGTTGCTCTCCCGAGCAACCTTTGCCTGGGACCCTTGCGGTTTACCCGACGCACGCGGGACAACAATCGTGCCAGAGCGATGCTCTCTCCCCCGGGTGAGGCGGCCCGAGCCGGTTGCCTCACCCGGGGTCATTTTTCGCCCGGCGCCTGTGAGAACGAAAAGAGCGCCCTCAAACGCGATGTCACCGGACATCATCCTGAAGAGCCTGAACCCACTTGACGTGCCAGATTCGGTGGGCTGAGCGAAGCGTCAGTCAAACTGCGGATGAGAGGAGTCGAACCTCCACGCCCTTGCGGGCACAGGCACCTGAAGCCTGCGCGTCTGCCAATTCCGCCACATCCGCGTGCTTCGGGCAATCACCCTCGGCGAGCCGGACCTTCCGGCAGGCCATTTCCAGGAAATCGACCGCCCGGTCATCCGACGGAACCGCCATTGTGCCGGGCTCCGGGCGGATTGTCAACGTGGCCCGGGTCCGTCCCCGGGGCCGGCCGTCGAACCCTACGCCGGCTGCTCCAGGTAGTATTGCTGTTCGTGGACCAGCACGCGATCGTCGGCCGCGATGATCTGCTCGTTCGTGGCCACCAATCGTCGACCTGCCAGTGCCACCGCTCCGTCCAGGGCCTGCATGGTGCATTGGAGAAGCCGGAAGCTGCCCGGGCGTTCTTCATCGCCCAGGCGAACACGGTCCCCGCCCCCCAGGTTGCGGTTCGCGATGAGCACGGACACGAGCAGCCGGGCGACCCGTTTGGCACCGGCGCCGGTTCGTGTCCGGCCCGTGCACAGCACCAATGCGGCCGGTGTGTTCTGGCGGGCCAGTGCGTCCAGTGCCCGTCGACGACCCGCATCGGCAAATCCGCGAACCGTCGCGAACGCCGGACCCCCGTCCAGCGTGAGGTTCCGCAGCAGCGTCACGACGGCAGTCTCCAGATCGGTCAGCTCACTCATGCCGGCCGCCTCCCCCACCCAGGTCAGAAGTCTTCCATCGCCTCGCGTGACAGGACGCGCGCGCTGCCGGTAATCGCGGCGCGGAGCCCGCCCGCCGCCGTCGGAAGTGTTACGCGGCCTGCCGCCACGGCCTTGAGCCAGTTGACGGCGGCGGCCCGCTTGGCGGACACTTCGAGCGGCACGGGCGGGCGCCGCGCGTGCAGCCGGAACTCCACCAGGTCCAACACGATCGACCGCAGCAACGCCGCCGCGTCCGGCAGAAGAATGCCGTTCAGAGGCATCGGATAACGGAGGGCGAGATGGCTGTTCACCTCGCCCTCCGCGCCGTCCGCCGCCTCCGTCACCACGGCCAGGTTGGCCTGGCCCGCCTGCGCGTCGTCGGTCAGTTGTATCAGGGCGACGGTGCCCAGCCGGGTCTCGATGTCGCCCAACGTCACGTATTCCATGAGAATCCCCCCACGCCGCGTCCGATGCCCGATCCGCCACTCGGGGAACCGGGCGTCTTTGCCGAGCGGTGCCTGTCGCGGGCCGACTATCCCGCGTCGAAACTCGTGCGGATGGCGTGTTGCCAGTAGCCGTACGCCATGCGATAGCGGGCGCGCACGCCGTAGAGGAACTTCTCCCGCAGAAACCCCTCTTCGCTGTCCTCCGCGAGCGCGTGGAACTCCACGGGCTCGCGATCCTGGAAAATGAACGGCCGGACCACGCCGTCCGTCTTGAGCAGGTACCACGTGCGCGCATCCGTCAGCCAGGGAAATGCGATCACCCGGGCGATGCCCTGCAACACGTTCGACGAGCCGTTGAGCACGGTGGCATGAATAGCCTCCAGGGCGGTGAAGTAGAGGCTTGGTGGCACGACGCAGACCAGCCCGCCGGCCGTCAGCGGCATGGGGTGTCCCTGGTCGTCCCGGAAGGTGAGCATCTGTGCGATCGCCTGCCTCAGCGCGGCTTTGAACTCTTCGGGCGTCGGACTGGTCGCGTCCGACGCTTCCGCGCTCAGATTGTTGTTCTGAGGGCCGGACTCGCCCGAGACGTGCGTGGGCGCAAAAAACGGCACGCCGTCATAACCGGCCGCTTCGGTCGCGGTGCCGAAGGTCAGGAGCCGGCCGATCAGGTAGTCCTTGTGAGTGGCGGCCCGTTCGGCCAGCTCGGCCACGCGGACGCGAATCTGTCCGGTCTGGTCGTCGGCGATTTCGTCGCGATCCACCTCAAGGGTGGCTTCGTACTTGAGGTTCTCCACGGAGTAACTCTCCGTACGCAGCCCCCTGGCGACGCGGCCGGTGCCCCACTCGCGCATCTGCGGCACGGTGCCCAGCCATCGATACGTTTCATGGTCCGAGGTGGACGGAATGCGCGTGGACAGATTCTGGTAGAACGTAGGCACGTTGCCGAAACGCTGGAAGAATTCGCTTCGCAACCCCTTGGTCAGCAATCCGGTATTGATGATGGCCACAATAGATCTCCGGGAAAGAGAAAGATTCACAGAACTCGTCGGAACCGCTGGCGCGATCCGACCGTCATGGCTGCACAAGGATGTCGGCGTCGGCGCCGCCGATGGACGCCACCGCCACCCAGTCGCCGTCACCGTCCGCGACCAGGCGAATGAAATCACCGATGTCTGCGATGGCCACGTACTTGTTGTCCGGCTGCTTCGCCCCTTTGATGTAGATGCCGCCGGCGAATCCGGGGGCGATGCGCAGTTCCTGGTCCGCCATGCAGACGAACGTCAGTTCGGTGCCGGTGGGCGGATGCTGCGGCAGAATCGCGGTGATGGGCCCGACCGCGCCCCGGTTCGTATGCACGCTGCCGCTGTCCGCGCGGGTCAGGGTGAAGCCGGCGGTGTGATGGTCAATCCGAACCGTACCCAGCGGACCGGTGGTGACCAGCCGCAGCACGATCTCGCCGGGTGCCGGGCAGTCCTGGACGTATCCCACGAACGACCGCCCGCTCGGCCGGAAGTCCGGACTCTCGTCGTCGGCCACGTAGACGGCTCGCCCGATGTCGGCCGTCGAGGCATCCGTCAGCGCAAACCCGAAATCGCCCAGCGTGAAGACCCGGATGTTGAAGTTGCCGGAGGCGCCGCTGGTGTTGTCCCCTTCCTCGTAGGCGAGTCCGACGCAGCGATCGCCGGCAACCAGCGGGCGGATGCACCCGTCGGGCCGCAGACCCACGAAGGCGCCTTTGAACACGTGTTCGCCCCCGCCCACGGGATAGCTCCGCAACTGCTGGTCCACGTAATGGTCCACTTCTCGATTGGCCGTCAGTGTCATGGTTGGCGTGTCTCCCCTCTGCGGGCCGGGCCCGCGCATTGGGTGTTTCGTCGAGCACGGGCGAACGCTCGCGCCGATGCTCCGTCCGGGTGCGTCAGCCCGCGATCCGCCGGTGCCGTCGCAGCGCATCGGCCACGAAGGCGTCTTCCGTGGTCAGGCCGGCCAGTCCGGGGCTGGCCCGGAACTCGGCGCGGGCGGCGTTCTCCACGTGATGCGACGAGGCGTGTGCCGAAGACCGGTCCGGCGGCTGTGTCCGGCCGGTCGTGTGCAACACCGGCGCCGTGCGGAACCACTCGTCAAACAGCTCCGCGTCGCGAAGGGCCAGCCGCAGGGCCCATTCCCGCTGGGCCTCACAAAGCCGGCCGGATTGCAGGGCGGGCTCCAGTCGGGCCTCGGCCGCCTGCCGGAGACGGTCGGATTCCAGCTCCGCCAGCCGCTGTGAAGCCCTCCGCAGCAGGGCCGCGTCCGGACAGTCGCTCGCAAGGCCGAGCTGCTGCCGCAACACGAGCAACGCCGCCTCGCGATCCGCGTCCGGACCGTCGCCGTTGACGATCGGCTTCATCCCGACGATGGCCGGCTTGTTCGTCAGCGCGGCCGAGTGCAACGCGACCAGCTTGCGATCCGCGGCGCGAACGACGGCCACCGGCGAGAGATACCGGTACTGACCGGCCGCCAGATGCTCCCGGGCCGCGTCCGTCCAGCGAACGCGGGCGAACAGTCCGACGCCCGGCTCCGCCTCAATGGCCTGGATCCAGCCGGCCGCGGGCGCCGTGCCGGCGGGAGATGCGTAACGCCCGCCCAGCGTCTGGTGTTCGTAATCAATGGGCAGATCGGTGCCGTGCGCGGCGAAGGCGTCGATCACCTCTCGGGCCGCCTCGGCATCCACCACGAAGTGGCCGTTGGTGCTCTCCACCCGGCCCCACGGCGCGATAAGAATGCGGTCGGGCACGGGGTCGCCCGCCAACTCGGAGGACGGAAGCGCCGTCCGCGGATCGAGGTCGGGTACGGTGTGCGTGGAAGTGTCGTTCATGGTTGGCCTCACTTGCGTTCTGGAGTTGTTACGTCGTATCACTCGATTGCCATTCCGGCCGATTGTGTCTGTCGACTCGCCGGACGATCGGGCGCCCCGCCAGGCAGCATCGTCGCGTCCTCCGTCGGCCGGGGAATGCCGAGCGCATCGTGCGCCCAGCCGGTCGGAACGCGTACTCCCAGCCGGTTGATCGCGGCGTCCAGGACGCTGACCAGCTCCTGCGTGTCCGACGGACCGGCGGGCACCCGTCGGAAGTACGGCACCGGCGCTTCCGGACCGAACCGGAAGGCGGTCATCGGCGCCAACAGATCCCGGCGGATGGTCCGGGCCTCCTTGCGGATGTCGTCCGCCCGGATGTCCTTGCGGACCCGGTCGTGCACCTTGGATGCCGCGAAGACGCCGCTGAGGCCGGAGGTCTCGGTGGTCAACGTCTGCCCGAGCCAGGCTTTGCTCATCTCACGATTGAGGAAGTCCACCAGCTTGTCGTACGGCGGCGGCTGCGTCCCGCGGTTGGCCTCGACAATGTCCAGCTCAACGGCCTTGGAGAAGATGCCGGCCGCGTTGGAGCCGAGCGTCTCCAGCATTCGCAGCAGCTCCCGCTTCTCCTCGGGGGTGGCGGAGGAATCGTAGCGGGCAATCCGCACCGGCATTCCGAACACCTCGACGAAAACCATCCAGTCCTTGAGGGCGAGGTTCTTCGCCAGGTAGGCCATGGCCGTCACCCGCAGCAGGCCGCCGCGCGACGGATGACCGGCCACGGCGTGCGGCGCATGCACGACAAACTTGCCCCACGTCACCTCGATCCCCTCGTGCGGCTCCGTCTGCGTGAGGATGCGCGGCCGATCCTGCCGATCGAAGACAATGCGGGCGAAGTCCACGGGCACCACGTCCACAATGCGGGTCTCATGGCCCCGACGATCCCAGACGATCTCGGCCAGCGCCAGATTCCGGCCAAGGGCCAGGGAAAGGAACTGAAGCGTCTCGTCGAATGTCTCGATGCCCGAGAGCACTTCGCGGCAATAGGCGGCCGCTTCGTCCGCCGCCGCTCGATCCACGCCTTCCCGAACGTCGGCCGCGCTGACGATCTGCCATTCCAGCCCGGTGAGGGCAAGCCGCCGCGTGTTGGCCACCGCGTAGAGGTGTGCGTCCTTCTCCTCCATCTCCTCAAACAGGGCCAGCGCCGGCGCTGGATCGCCCGCGTCCGCCTGCCGCAGAATCGCCATCAGCCTGGCCGGGGTCAGCCCGGTGGAGGGGTACTCGCGCCAAGTGTCCTGCGGTCGGGGCTGAATGATCCGCCCCGGTATCGGCCGCTTGCGGATGGGTGGCAGAAGGGAGTGTGCCAGTCGTCTCGTCCAGTGCATCGGCGTTGCTCCAGGCCATGCCTCAGAAAACCGCCCCCACGGGCCAGGTTCGCTCGCCCATGGAATATCCCTTCCGTTCGCCGCGACCGGCGCCGACGGCAAACAGTGTCTTTCCGTATGCCGTCGGCCTTCTGCGGCTTGAAGTCGGGGATACCGGCGGGTCGAGGAGAACCGAACCCGCCCAGGCGTCGCTAACGATCGAGCCCGGTGAAAGGCGCGAGCAGAACATCCAGGAGGGTGTGGCCCCAGAGGGCCATATGGCTGGTGAAGCCGGTCCAGGGATCCCAGGGCGTGTCGTAGATACACCGGCCGCATTGATCCGTGCCGATGACGGGGCTGACAAGATCGCGGCTGTTGACCCGGCGGCCGGCGCTGTCTTCGCACACCTGCGGGCAGTTGAACAGGCAACCCTCGAGGCGATGGCAGGTCTGGTCCGGGTGGAAGTACTCTCCCAGGCCCCAGTCGCGGCAATAGCCGATGCCGTCAAAGGCCTGTAGATCGCGCAGTTGCAGCGTCGGACCAAGCAGCGTGGTCTCGCATTGCGTGCCCAGGCAAGGCAGCGTCAGCAGCAGCGTCAACAGAACCCTGACCGGCAGGGGCACGCGGGTCCGATCCATGAGGGTGCCATCGGAGCAACGGCCGGTTGCGCTTGAATCATCGCCCATCGCGCGATGAATACCGTGGAGTCCGCCCCGAGTCAAAGCTCGAAATCTGGTTTCCCCGACCACACCTCGCTATGCTGGCGGCCATGAACACGATGCAGGACGGCAAACTGATGGACGGCCGGGAAGCGGCCCGGCAGCTTTTGGCGGAGGCGGCGGACAAGGTACGGCGCATTCTGTCGGCGACCGGGGTGGTGCCGTCGCTGGCAACGGTGCTGGTTGGAGATGATCCGGCCTCCGTGACGTACACGCGCATGAAACACAAGCGGTGCGAGAGCGTCGGGATGCGTCCGGTGCGGGTGGAACTGCCGGCCACCGTCAGCACGGAAGAAGTGATGGGGCAAGTGGAGAAGCTGGCGACGGACAACTCCATCCACGGCATTCTGGTGCAGCATCCGGTGCCCCGACCCATCGATCGACGGGCGGTTTTCGAGGCGATTCCGCCGGCCAAGGACGTGGACGGCGTGTCGTCTGCCATGCTCGGCCGCGTCCTTCTGGGAATGCCCGCGTTCATCCCCTGCACGCCGGCGGGCATCATGCGGCTGTTGCAGGAGTATCGCGTGGTCCTGGACGGCGCGCACGCCGTCGTCATCGGGCGCAGTCCGATTCTCGGCCGGCCGATGGCCTCCCTGCTGATCAATGCGCACGCCACGGTGACGCTGTGTCATTCGCGGACCCGTCATCTGCCGGACATCGTTCGCCAGGCGGACGTCCTTATTGCGGCGGTGGGCCGGCCGCGGTTTGTCCAGGCGGACTGGATCAAGTCCGGCGCGGTGGTGGTCGATGCCGGGTACAACCCGGGCAGCGTAGGCGACGTGGATTTTGAGGCGGCCCGCCGGCAGGCTTCACTGATCACGCCGGTGCCCGGTGGCGTGGGCCCGATGACGATTGCCGTGTTGATCGATCACACGGCCGACGCGGCCGCCCGGCAGCTTGGTGTGGCGGTGTCGGTCTCGGTGTAGGTGCGCCGCCGCCGTGTGGACGGGGCCCGCGGAGTATCAGACGGGCAGGCGAGCGAGAGCCTCACAGGCGGTGCGGCCGTACGGCCCGTGCGGATCGAGCCGCGCAACGGTGCGCCAGGCGCGACGGGCGTGCCGAACGCGGTCCATTCGCGTCATCAACTCGGCCCAGCGGCGGATCACTTCCAGGTCTTCGTCGTTGAGCGATCGGGCAACCAGCAGGGTTCGATACGCGGCCGGAATGTCAGATCGCTCCAGACACTCGTCCGCGCGCCGGCAGAGCCGCTCCAGTTCCTCCGCGAGGGCCGGTGAGCCGGTCTCCCGCGCCCGTTGTACGAGCAGCCACTGTGCCCACAGCCAGATCAGCCCGGCGACGATAAGGGCGCCCGTCACCATCCATGCCGGCCATTGAGCGGGGATGATCAACAGGCCCCACAGTCCGATGAGACCCGGCACCGTGAAGAAAACGGCCAGCAGCGTGCCAAGCCACTCCCGCCGCAGCAGGATCAGACCCGCCCCCGGCGCGAGGACGTTCAACGCAATGGCAAGCCATCTTTTCATGCTCGTTGTCAGGCCGGCTGCAACGTTTCCGCGCCGCCGGCAGTATACCCCGCGACCAACGCCGGCTCCACCGCCCGGCCCGGCTTGGACAGCCGGAAGGCGGCCGGGTACCATGCGTGCATCTGACCCCGCAGGAGAGACTCTGATGAAATGTGCCGCAATTGTTGCCATCGTGTCGTCGGTGCTTCTGGCGCCCGGCTGTGCCGAGCCGGCGGCGACGAATCTGAATTTTTCGGTTCGGGAAGTCCCTGGGGCCTCGCCTGGCGCGGCCTGGACCGCCGCGGTGGACGCCGTGCGGGAGCACTTCCACATCGCCCGAATGGACCGCGCGACGGGCCGCATTGAGACGGACCCGCTCGAAACGCAGGAGACCGGCCAGTCCGGCCGGGCGGGCGATATGCTGGGGGCGCAGCGGCGCGTGCGCCGCCAGGCCGATGTGCGCGTTCAGGAGGCGGACGGCGGTGTTCATGTGTACTGCAAGGTGCTCGTCCAGCAATTCGAATCGGACGAGCGGAGGCTGTTTGCCCGCGACAAGTACGCCAGTGACATACCCTCGGAAACACCGGCCGACCAAGAGAGCGCCACGACGGCCGAGCAGAACGCGGCCTGGCGGAATCGCGGGCGCGACAAGGTGCTGGAACGTCAGATTCTGGAATCCATTCTGGAGCGGGTGGGAGGTTGACCGCCTGCCTGTCCCCCCGGCAAGAAGGGGACCTGGTCATGATCCAATGCAGTGATTGTGAGTTTTTCGAGCGCCGGCCCGACGGCAGCCTGGGGTTCGCCTGTGATCCGTTCACGACGATCAAGGAGCCGGAATGCCTGGTGAAATGGCAGCTCATCAAGCTGGACACGATGGTCCAGGCGTATCAGGCGACGGTGCGCATGTACGAGCGAATGGCGCCGCTGCAGGAGCGAATGCTTCGACACATGGAGCGGGAGATGGACGAGGCCGAAGAGGCCGACTCCTGGAAATACGAGTACGGCGACGAAGGAGACGACGACCCGGACGACGAGGATGAGAACGGGTTCGGTTCTTTCTGATCCGCCGCTCGATCGATTCACACTTCGTACAGATCGGAAGCGTCGTACCGGGACGCGACGGACAGCGGATAGCTCGTTCCGACGGCGCGGTGGCCCGCCTCCAGCGCGAGCGCCGGCTGGTTGTTCTCTTCGCTGAGGTGGGCCAGGACGACCCAACGCGGACGGCGCCGCCCGCAGCGGGCCAGCAGGTCGGCCGCCTGTTGATTGGAAAGATGCCCGCCGGGGCCGGCCACCCGATTCTTCAGCCACACCGGGTAGGAACCGTTCGCGAGCATGTGCGGATCGAAGTTGCTTTCGAGGTAGGCGGCATCGCACGACTCGAGCGCTTGCGACAGTTCGGGGAACGGATTGCCCAGATCGGTGAACAGCCCCAGCCTTTTTCCGCCACACTCGATCACGAAGGCGATGGAATCGGCTGCGTCGTGCGGAGTCGGTAGGGTGTACACTTTTGTCCGGCCGAATGTCAGCGTTTCGCCCGGCCGGAAACGACGCACCGCCCGTACAGGGCCCAGCAAAGCCCGACAGCTTCGTTCCGTGCCGGCCGTCATGTACACCGGCAGGCCGAATTTGCGGTGATAGATCCCGGCGCATCGGACGTGGTCGGCATGGCCGTGCGAGACAATCAGGGCGTCCACGTCGCGGATACTCCGCCCGTGAATTGCCAGCCGGCGCTGGGCCAGGCTTCCGCTGATCCCGGCATCGAACAGCAGCCCGGCGCCATCGGCCTCCACGTAGATGGCGTTGCCGTTCGATCCGGATTGCAGGGAGAAGGTCAACACGAGTCAGATTCCACTCCTCGGCGTTTTGACGCCGGTGCGGCCATTCTACCGCGCGGCGTTCCGGTGGGAATCCGCGCGTCGGAAGGTACAATCCGCAGGCATGTCCGGCGGGCGGAACGGCCGTGAATGGGTTCTGGCGACGGCACTGGTGCTGCTGGCGGTTGCCACGCGCCTGCCCGGATTGTATTGGGCGCCTCCGCCGATTAACCAGGACGAGGCGAGTAACGGGTACGACGCGTACTGTCTTCTGGAAACCGGCAAGGATCGGTGGGGGCATCCGTGGCCGGTGATTCTGGAAGCGCTGGGTCGAGGGGACTTCCGGCCCGCCTTGTACGCCTATTTCGTCGTCCCTTTTGCGGCGTGGCTGGGGCCGGAGAACCTGGTCGTCGCGACGCGGCTGCCGGCGGCCCTGTGGGGGGTCTTGACGATCGGACTGCTGTACGCGACGGCCCGCCGGGTCAGCGACGCCCGGACCGCGCTCTGGGCGGCGCTGCTGTTGATTCTCTCACCCTGGCACCTGCAACTGAGCCGGTTCGGGCACGAGGCCACTTTGACTCCGCTGTTTCCGATTGCGGCGGTGTTGACGCTGTCGCTGGCCGGCTGGCCCTTGCGCGGACACGATGCCTTGCCGGAGAACCCGATACGTCTGCGCTGGCCGTGGATGGCGGTTTTTGGACTGGTGGTGGGGTTGTCGCAATACACGTACGGTTCGATGAAGCTGTTCATGCCGGCGTTTCTGATGGTCGGCGCTGCGGTGTACCGGCGCGCCTGGCGGCCGATGTTGCAGGATTGGCGATCGCGTATCGGGATGGCAGTGGCGGCGGTTGTGGCCGGCGTTGTACTGGCTCCGCTGATTCATCTGTATCTGACGCAATGGAACACGGTGAACGCCCGGGCGATACAGGAATCTCTGTTTCACAAGGGCATGCCCGTGCCACAGCTCCTCTTCGAGATCGCCGGGAAGTATCTGCGGCATTACGATCCGCAGTGGATGTTTGTCCGCGGCGATATTGTGTCGGTTCAGTCGATTCCGGGGGTGGGGCAGTTGAACTGGTACATGCTGGCGTTCTTGCCGGCGGGGCTGGTCGGGTTGGTTCGCAAGTGGAAGGCAAACCGGGGATACGCGTTGCTGCTGGCGTGGCTTCTGTTGTATCCGATCGCCGGGTCGCTGACGACCAGCGGGCCGCACGCGTTGCGTTCCGCCTGCGGGCTTGGCGTGCTGCAGTGGATCGGGGCCATCGGCATTGGCGCGCTGGTGGCCAGCGCGCCCGGGGTTCGGCCGGGGCGGCGATGGGCGGCGACGGCGGGTGTGGTCGTTGCGCTGGCGGTGAACGCGTGCTACACCGCGCGGCAGTTCTTCGTCGTCGAGGCGAAATCGCCGTTCTATCAGGCGCTGTTTCAAACAGACCTGTGCGACGCGTTGATCGCAATCCGTGATCGCTGGCAGAGCTACGATCGGATCTTCATCAGCGACCATGTTTCGGCGCCCCGGCCGTACTGGCCCAGCATTCAGCCGTACGTTTATCCCCTGCTGATTCTGCCGGTCCCTCCCGCGATGTTTCAGGTCTGGGAGAAAACGTATCACTACCGCGACGAGCAGGACCAGTTCCACACGGTCGATACGATGGGTCCGTTTGTGCTCAGCGCCGCCCAGGCGGTTCTGGAAGAGCATTTCCGCACGCGGGCACACGAGCGGGCGCTGTTTCTGATTCGTCCGGGCGATCTGGAGGGAGGGCGTCTGCTGTACGTCGTTCGCGGTCCGGCTGGCGAGGAGCGGTTTCACATCATTGAGGTTGTGCCGCCGGCGGGCGGGCCCGACAGCCGGGAATAACAAAAACCAGACAGACAAGACTGGACAGGAGACTCGCCAAGGTCAGGGCCCACTCCCGGATCGGGTCGCCGGTGGCCCAGCGTTCCTTCCGATCGTTTTCACGGTCGATGGCCAGTTGCTCGCGCGGCGAGGGCAACGCGGCGAATTGTTCGGACGGCATTTCGCCCTGCTCCGCCAGTTGTCGCAGCATGGCGTAATGCCTCTCGATGTCCTGAAGAATGTCTTGTTCCAGGGCCGCCCACTGGCTTGCGGGCTTTGTCAGCCAGTGGGGGGCCGTGATCTGAAAAGTGGCGGCCAGCAGAAGCGGCGCCAGGCCCCACCACACGCGGGGACGGATCGCCGCCGCACAGATCAGCAGGGGCAGGGTCAGCACGATGTAGCGCTCATGCACCCGCGTGGGAAGCATCACCACCAGAAGCATCAGCACCGTGGCGAATCGCGTCAGCGCATCCGGCCGCCGCGCCCGGTATCGCCAGATCAGAACCGCAGTTACCGCCAGCCCGAACAGCAGGAAAACCTTGCCCCACGTATCCTTCGACAGACCCATCCACGTCCGCATGGCGTCCTTCGAGCCGCAGATCAGCAGGTCCACATACCACACGTTAAACGCCAGCAGGGTCGTCTGCTGGTAGAACTCCGTCAGGTTGGTCAGGAATCCGTGCCGGAACCACGCGAATCCCGAGTGCAGCGTGAATGGCAGCGCCGCCGTGAACAACACCGCTCCCGAGACCGCCATTCCGGCCACGATCCGCCCGCGC
>JBPOIK010000006.1:0-7176 GCA_052034525.1 Planctomycetota bacterium | reverse complement strand
GGCAAGCTGTTTCAGCGAGCTGGCACTCCCCTCTCCGCCCAGGCCGAGCGAATGGACAGTATGCTCTGTCCGGCCCCGGATGGTCGGCCAACGCACCGCCACGTCCTCTGGACTAACGAAATCCTGGAATCGGCGGCGACCTGGATGCCCGCCAGCCTGGACCGCAGTCGAATTCAGCGTCTGGCCAGTCAGCATCATCGGCCCGCCGAGCCGGACGAATGGCTCATCGCTGAGGCGGATCGGCTGGCCAGCGGTCACGATCGCCGCCCCGCCGAGGAGATCGACGGAGAAGGCTTTCGGGCCGTTGCCCTCGACAGCGTTTTTCGGCGGCTGCGCCTGCTGGATGGCCGGGTCGGCTCCTGGTACAGCTACGTCCCGGATGAGCTTGAGTTGGACGATCGGATCATGCCGGGGAACAACCCCGGTCGGAGTCTTCAGCCGGAATACCAGCGTGTCGCCGACGCCTTTCAGGGTCAACTCCAGCGTTGGCCCAAGCTTCCTGTGGCTCGCCTCTGCGATGCTCTTCTGGGACTGTCCGAGCGGTGGTTAACGACAACGCCAGCCTCCACGGTCGACGTGCCGGGCGTCAGCCTGCACGACCACAGCCGCCTGGTCGCGGCTCTGGCCGCTGCGATGCGCGTATTCCATCGCGACACCGGATCTTACGATGAATCCGCCGTCCGTCAGCGCGACCTCCCAAAGTTCCTCCTTGTCGGCGGTGACCTCAGCGGAATTCAGGGGTACCTCTTCGAGCAGATGGCCGACACGACCCGCGGCATGGCCCGTGCGTATCGTGCCCGGTCCTTCTACCTTGCCATGCTCACACACGCGGCGGGGCTTCGGTTACTCGCCGATCTCGGCCTGCCGTGTTTCAACCGCGTACTTGATGCCGGCGGGCGCTTCACCCTTCTTGTCCCGAACACGCCCCAGGCCCTCGACGCGATCTCACGAATACAGGCGAAGCTGGATGCCTGGATGCTCGAACGCCACGCCGGGCGCCTCACCCTGATCCTGCACAAGATGACCCCCGCTGCCGGAGCGGATTTTCTTGGGGACAGGTTCCACGCTCTGTACCGCCAGTTCCTCAACGCCACGCGAGTGGCGAAGGGCCGCAAACTCGCTTCCTATCTGGTGCGGAACGGCCAGTGGCAACCCGAACACCAGCGGATGGAGTACGTTCATACACGCGAGCGCGAACAGAGAGATTTCGAACGAGACGCGACGCTCGGTCGCCGCCTGCCCAAGGCAACGTGCATTGGCCTGTGGGCGGCGGATGCCCCGCAAGGACTTCTCAGCGAACCGGTGCCGGTATTCGACCTGCACCTGCAGCTTTTCGATAAGCCGCCCGACCCCGACGACATCGCCCGGGCGGCGGATTTCTTCCGCGTGCGACCCGACCCCCGCATCCCCGAGTGGGTCCCCTTCCGGCCGGTCGGGGCACGGATCCCGCAATTGAATCACGAAGACGTTCAACGGATCGGACCGTCCGCCGAATCTACCGAATCCGCCAGCGGCGCGCCGACAGATGACGACGGCGTGCGGTTCGGGGCGACGGCCACGTTCGAGCACCTCGCCCAACTGGCCCGCCGTTCCAAAGCGAACGGGAACGGCGAAGAGGGCCTTCCCGCCATCGCCTGCCTCAAGGCCGACGTGGATCGATTGGGAATGCTCTTTCGCGAAGGCTTCGAAGGCGATGTCTCGTTTGGCCGGGTGGCCACGCTCAGCCGGATGCTGGACCTGTTCTTCAAAGGGTATATGGCGAACCAATTGGCCGACCCGAACGGACCCCACCGGCTGGTGTACACCGTGTTCGCCGGCGGGGACGATCTCATGCTGATCGGCCCGTGGCCGACCATGCTCGAGCTGGCCTGCGAGCTGCGTGGCTGGTTCCGGAGGTTCGCCGCCGAGAACACCGACGTCACCCTGTCCGCCGGGATCGCGCTGGGCCATCCCCGCTTCCCGATATACGCCCTGGCCGAGCAGGCGGAAGACCAGCTCACCGCCGCCAAGGACGCCGGCCGGAACCGCATCAGCGTGTTCAACGAAATCCTCACCTGGGACGAATACGCTTCGGCCCTGGACATCGGCAGGCGGCTCGACAAGATGATCCACGCGGGCGATCGGACCAACCGGACTTCGCTGGGGCTCACCCCGTCCTTCGCCTACCGGCTCCTGCAGTACGCGCGCATGGCCGCTCGCGTCGATTCGGCCCGCCAGGCCGACGACGCCTTGAATCGCGGCCAGGCCCTGCCCGCCGGAACCGTACGCATGGCCGACCTGCGGTCCGAGCTGACCTGGCGAAGCCACCTGCGTTACGACCTTGCCCGCAACGTCCGAGACCGAGTGCCGAAAACGCACGATCCACAGGTCGATCAAGATCTGGAATGGCTCGAAGAGCTGCTGGGCCAACCGATGCAGAACCGACAGACACGCCAGTTGAAACTGGCAGCGACATACGCACTGTATCGCAATCGAGGAGGTTAGCCTATGTCACGATCTCAACATGGAAGCGGACCACGGGGCCCGAGTGGAGGCCGCCGGTATGAACAAGGCGGCTCCGGTAGGTCGTCGGCAGGTCCTCCCACTTTCGATCCCTCAAAACCGCTCGTGGATCTCGTGGATCGCCTCGCGGAAGAACAGGCAAGGATAATTACGGAAAGCCGAGAGAAGAAGGGCCTGGGGTCCAGCCAGCTTCGGCGTTTCTTCGGCGACGTGAAAGACCTGTATCGACAATGGCAGCGGGGGGCAGACTATCGCGAGCAGATCGAGCCGCGCTTCAAGATGATCCGCAGCAAGGCCAGTTACGCAAGCCGCCCGGGAAGCCAAACCAGTATCCCCCGTGAGTTCCACGAGTTCCTCGACAACGGCGTGAGCAAAGTCACAAACGAAGAGCAGTTCAAGGCTTTCGTCCAGCACTTCGAGGCGGTCGTGGGCTTCCTCTATGGGTCCGGAAAGGTAGGCAAATAATGAGCAAGCAGAACTGGCGACTGGTCCGCATGCGGAAACTCACCGGTCAGATCGAGGTTGTCACCGGCCTGCGCGTCGGGGCCAGCCAGGACACCATGGAAATCAGCGGCCTGGACAACCCCATCATCCGCAACCCCGTGACGGAAGAACCCTACATTCCGGGCTCGTCACTCAAGGGCAAGATGCGATCCCTGGCCGAGTGGTATCTCAACGAGGTCCCGCCCGGAGGCGACCCGACCAGGGGAAATCCCGACACGCGAACGGGACGGGTGTTCGGCGTCTCCGCCTCTCGCGACAGTCAAATCGGTCCGACCCGACTGATCGTCCGGGATGCCTTTCTCAGCGAGCAGTCGCGGCAGAGTTTCAGGACGGGGCTGCCCATCACGGAGATCAAGCACGAAAACAGCATCAACCGCCTGACCGCCGATGCCACCCCGCGTCCCATGGAGCGTGTCGTGCCCGGCGTGCGGTTCGATTTCGAGCTGGTCTACCGCGTGCTCGACACCGGCGACGGCGAAACCGAAGACCAGGAAAACTTCGACAAGGTCGTAAGACTCGCCCTCGCTCTGCTTCAGGCCGACTGCCTGGGCTCTGCCGGCAGCCGGGGGTGCGGGCAGATCAGGTTTGTGGACCTGAAAGACGAGAACGGCCAGGACGTATCGCTTCCGACCATCCGTGACGTCTTCGCAACCGAGGCAGGCGCGGCATGAACGAATCCACCTACCGCGTGCGTTTGCGGATCCGGTCGCCACTCGGCACACCGCTCGTGGCGGACACGCTGTTCGGCCATCTCTGCTGGGGGATCGCCTACCATGAGGGTCCAGACGCCGTCCAGGCGTTCATCAAGGAGACATGCGGCGACCGTCCTCCGCTGGTGATCAGCGACCCGCTGCCCGCCGACCACTGGCCCATGCCGGTCCTGCCGCCGGCGGCTGAGGCGGAACGCGCGGCCGACGCCCGCGCCGATCCCCCCTCGCGCCTCGCCGACCACGATCGCAACCGTGCCATACAGCGTCGGGCCTGGGTCCCGGCGACCGTCTGGGAACGGGTCGCCGGCCGGCTGGACGGTCCAACCCTGCTGCGTGCCCTGGCGGAGTGTGCCTCGCCGCCGCCGCCCGAACCGCTCGCCGCCGCCGTCGCCCACAACGCGATCAACCGCTTCAGTGGCCACACCCTCGATGAACACGGCCTGTTCCATGCCCGCCAGTGGTACATGCCCCCAGACGCCGTCTACGAAGTCTGGGCCCGCACCACATGGGACCCTGACCGGCTTCGCAGCGTGTTCGAGTGGGGACTCGTCGGCGGATACGGCCGCGATGCCAGCACCGGGCTGGGGCAGATCACCGTCCAGGACGTTGAACCTGCCACGCTGCCGCCCAAAGCCGTGGACCGGCCCAACGCCCTGGTGACCCTGGGCGCGTGCGTTCCCGACATCAGCGACCCCACGGAGGGCCTGTGGACTGTGGATGTTCGGCACGGCCGTCTGGGCGGTGCCTGGGCCGTCGGCCACGACGAAGAGACCAGCGCGGCGTTCAAGTACCCGGTGGTGTTTCTGGCACGCGGAACCCTTCTGCTCACCGACGAGTACCGCCTCACCGTCGGTCGTGTCGTGTCCGACGTGCACCCGACGCGCCGCGAGGTCATCACCTGCGGGCGGACCCTGGCGTTGCCGGTCCAATTGACAGAGGAGTGCCTCCGATGCCTGCGTACCGTATGACCCTGACCATGCTCAGCCCGGTCCACATCGGCACCGGAGAAGAGATCGAACCCATCGACTACGTGGTTCGTCGCCCGAACCCGAAAGAGCCCGACTGTCTCCTGCACGCCCTGGATCTGCCCCGCCTGCTGGCCAGGCTCACGGACGCGCAGCGGCGGGAGTTCAACGACGCCGCCGATCGCGGCGGGTCGTTGTTCCTGCGGAAATTCATGGATCGTCTGGCCGACCCCGAGCGGGACGCCCGCTGGACGGCCCCGTGCGACCCGGACCTGTACGAGCTCTACCAGAAGGGCCTGCAGAAGGAAGCGAGCCTGCTGGCCGTCAACGTCATGACCCGTGATCCGGCCACCGGCCGACCGTACATTCCGGGCTCAAGCCTCAAGGGCGCCCTTCGTACGGCCTGGGTCAGCCACAAGGCCTCCGTATACACCGAATCAGAGAACCGGGAACGCCTGCGCGATCGCGATTTCGAGCCGGAGATACTGGGCTATCGTACGCGGGATCGGGATGGGGCGCGCGCGGACATTCGGGCCGATCCGTTTCGCGCGGTGTCCGTGGGCGATGCACTTCTGTGCGACGACAGCAACTATATCGATCGGGTGAGAATCTACCATCCCGGCAAGACCCGCGGCGTCGCAGACCCGTCCAGCATCCAGATGTTCTACGACGCGACGCTCAGCCTTCTGGACGACGAACCGATCATCGCCGAAGGTCGCCTTCTCATCAATGAACGCCTTGCCCGCACTCCGACACAGGGCGCCCGCGGCGCCGCCTTCCCTAACTGCGTCGCGGACGCCATTTCGGCGGAACCGCTGCTGGACGCCTGCAACTCCTTCTACCGGCCACGGCTGGAATCGGAGCTCGAGCGATTCCCCGTATTGAAGGACGTCGCCGGGAAGCTGCGTGCCAAGGCGGATGCGCTCGACAAAGGAAAGGAGGCCCTGATCCGTCTGGGTCGGTTCAGCCACCGTGAGTGTGTGACCGTGGCTCCGGATGGCGGCGGGCCGTCGAAACTCAGCGCCACGCGATCGCTGGTTGCCGGCGCGCTTCCCCTGGGCTGGGCCGCGCTGACGCTGGAACGCGTCTGAACCGAACCGGCCCCGGCTCTTTGACAAGTGAATATGCGGCCGGGCGGTGTCGCAGAGCCCGCGCCCGACAGTCCCGGCGAAAGCGGGCGAAGACTCCGGCCGATAAACCGCATGGAGAATCGCCGCGCGATGCACGACGAATCATGCCGGTCGCTTATGTCGTGGAACCCGGAGTCACGATCCACGTCGAGGGAGGCTCGCTCCGGGTGCGCAAGGACGGCGAACCGCTCGCCAACTGGGAACTGGTCCATCTGGATGCCTTGTGTCTGCTGGGGGGCGTTCACATCACGCAACCCGCCATGCGGGCCGTGGTCCGGGCCGGAATCGAGCTGGCCCTACTGACCGCGGACGGACGCATGTTGGGACGCCTTTCCCCGCTGAACGCGCGGAACGCGGCATTGCGGCTGGCGCAGTATCGTGTACACGAAGACCCCGGTCGCCGCCTGGAGCTGGCCAGAAGCCTCGTGCAGGCCAAGATTCGCAACGCCCGAGTTCTGCTCCTTCGCTTCGCGCGGAACCATCCCAAGGCGGACCTGGGCTCTGCGCCCGCCGAGCTGGAGCAAGCCATCCGCCGGGCTCAAATGGCCGACTCGATCCCCTCCCTCCGGGGCACGGAAGGGAACGCCGCCCGCGTGTACTTCGGGCTTTTCGGCCGGATGTGTCGGCCGCCGTTCCGTTTCGCCGGACGATCGACCCGTCCGCCGCGCGATCCGGTCAACGCGCTGCTTTCGCTGGCATACACCTTCCTGGTGAACGAGCTCACATCCATCACGGGCGCCGTGGGGTTCGACCCGGGAATCGGCTTCTATCACGAAGTGGCCTCCGGGCGCAGCGCCCTGGCCCTCGACTTGGCGGAGCCCCTGCGGACCGGGCTGATGGACCGATTTGTGCTCTACCTCGTGAACAACCGCGTGTTCGCCCCGTCGGACTTCGAGCAGCGCGACGGCGGCTACCGCCTGACCCGTCCCGGCCTGCAGGCCTTCATCCGTCAGTACCAGCGCTTTCTGCTGCGCAAGCGGCTCGACGCGGAGTCGGGCCGGAAAGAGACGCTTCGACGTCATCTCCAACTGGCGGCGGAGCGATTTGCCCGCGTGCTGACCGACCGGGCGGCCCCCAGATGGTTCGAGGCCGGAGGATGATTCTCATGTGGTATGTCATTTGTTACGACGTCCGTGATGATCGGCGACGATTGCGCGTGGCCCGGGCGATTGACGATTACGGCGACCGCGTTCAATACAGCGTGTTCCAGGCGTTTCTGAAGCCCGAGCACATCGAGCGCCTGACCGCTGTGCTCAAGAACCTGATTGACCCCGACACGGATACCGTGTACATTTACCGGCAATGTCGGCGCTGCCGGAAGGCCGTGACGATCTGCGGCCGCGGTACGGCGTTTGACGAGGAAAT
>JBPOIK010000034.1:0-2816 GCA_052034525.1 Planctomycetota bacterium | reverse complement strand
CGCGACAGCTCGCGCGCCAGGATCACCTTCTGGATGTTCCCCCCCGACAGCGACCCGGCCGCCACCCTGGTGTCCGGGCTGCGGATGTCGAACTCCTCGCGGAGCCTGTCCGCGTTGCGGTCGATCTCCTTCAGTTTGAGGAAGGAGCGCGAGGCGTAGTGCGGGTCGCCCGAGTCCTTCAGTATGAAGTTCTCCTTCATCGAGAAGGGGGGCACGATCCCCTCGGTGTTGCGCTCCTCCGGTATGTAGCCCATCCCCTCCGCTATGACCTCCCCCGGCTTGAGGTTGGCTATGTCGCGGCCGAAGAACAGGATCTCCCCCTCCTCGGCGCGCCTCAGGCCGTTGATCGCCTCGGCCAGCTCCCTCTGCCCGTTGCCGGACACGCCTGCCAGGCCGACTATCTCTCCCGAGCAGATCGACAGGTCCAGCCCGTCCACCGCCAGGAACCCCCTGTCGCTCCTGACCTTCAGCCCCCTGACCGCAAGCGCCTCGCACCCCTCGCAGCAGGGCGCCTCGTTCTTCGGCAGGACGACCTCGCGCCCGGTCATCAGGGCCGCGATCTCGGCGGGCGAGTGCTCGGAGGTGCTCCCCTCGAACGCCACCGCGCCGCGCCGCAGGATAACCACCCTGTCGGACAGGTTCTTCACCTCGTGCAGCTTGTGGCTGATGAAGATTATCGACAGCTCGCTGCGCATCCTCTTGAGCAGGTCGATCAGCTCGTCGGTCTCCTGGGGGGTGAGGGCGCTGGTCGGCTCGTCAAGGATCAGGAAGCGCGCTCCTAGGCACAGGGTCTTCACCAGCTCCACCCTCTGCTGCTCCCCGACGGAGAGCTGCCATACGAACGCGTCCGGGTCGACCGACAGCCCGTACCTGTCCGCCACCTCGCGTATGCGGGCCCGGACCCTCTCCAGGTCCACCCTGAGCGGCGACCAGGCCCGCTTGTATCCCAGGGCTATGTTCTCCAGCACAGTCATGTTCGCCACCAGCATGTACTGCTGGTGGACCATCCCCAGCCCGGCGGCGAAGGCGTCGTTGGGGGAGCGGAACACCGCCTCCGAGCCGTTGATGAGTATGCGCCCCTCGTCCGGGCGATAGAGCCCCATAAGGATGTTCATCAGGGTGGTCTTGCCGGCCCCGTTCTCCCCGACCAGAGCGAGTATCTCCCCCTCCCCGACGGACAGGGAGATGTCGTCGCAGGCCAAAGTGCCCGGGAAGCGCTTGGTTATGCCCTCCATACGGAGGCTTGAAATTCTGTTTACGATGTCTCGTGGCATGAGGCGGACCTCCGTGCGGCGGTGTCTAGATTGAAAAGCGGGTCCCGCGGGACAGAGCCCGCGGAGCCCGGACAAAAGACTAAAGTTTCGAGTAGTCCACCTTGCTCCAGTCGATGGAGCCGGGCGTGGAGCGGAACTTCTCGAGGGTCTCGGCGATCTTCCGCTCGATCGGCCCCTCCCACATCGCCTTGAGGTCGTCGTTGAACCTGAAGTTGAACCCGCCGTTGGCGAAGTTCAGCGCGATGCACTCCCCGCCCTTCACGCCCGCGTCCAGCTTCTTGACCAGGTCGACTATGACCGCGGCGTAGTTGTACTCGGAGGCGCCGATGCACTTGTACCCCTCGGGGATGCCGAGCTGCGCGGTCTCCTGCCCGACCCACCAGATCGGCTCGTCCCTGTGGTCGGCCACCGCCCGCAGCGCGCCGAGCGCCTGCTGGGAGGAGCCGGTCAGCACGTCGGCCCCGGCCTTGATCTGGGTCTCCGCCACCTCGCCGGCCTTCACGAAGTCGCCGAACGAGCCGGAGTGCGCCACCATTACCTTGACGTCGGGGTTGACCGCCTGCGCGCCGAGCACGTACCCCCGGTTGTAGCGCGCGGCGTCCCCGCCGTCGACCGGCCCCACGACTCCGACGATGTTGGACTTGGTCGTCATCCCGGCTATGACCCCGGACAGGTAGCCGGTCTCCTCGCTCTCCGGCATGTAGGTGAACACGTTCGCCGGCCCGACCTCGGCGCTGGTGCCGAACACGAAGGTCACCTCCGGGTACTCCTCCGCCATCTCCAGCATCAGGTTCTTGTACTGGGCCCCGTGCCCGATGATGACGCCGTACCCCTGCGACACGTACTGCAGGACCGCCGACCCCGCGTCCACGGGCTTCATCTTCTCGCTGTAGCTGTACTCGATGCGCCCCGGGAGCTCCTTCTGCGCCGCCGTGATGCCGTCGTGCATCGACTGGCACCACCCCTTGTCGTCGACCGTGCTCTCGACGATCATCGCCATCTTGACGACCCCGTCCGCGCGGGCCGCCCCGGCCATGACGGCCAGGAACGCTACTGCAAGCAGAAATCTCCTCATGCAAACCCCTCCCTGTCGGAATGCTTACGAACCATAAATATTATACAGTCAGGGGGGCGCGGGAGTAAAGCCGCGCCCCGCGGTCCACAGGTCTCACGCCCTCGGCGCGGGCAGGGCGCGCGCGTCGGCGCGCAGATCCTCCTCCTCGTCCACCCTGAACCTGTCGGTCATCTGCTTCAGCTCCTCGGCTGTCTCGCTGACCTCCTGGGACCCGGTGGCCACGTTCTCCATCGCCGCCGCGGTCTCCTCCATAGATGCCGCCAGGTTCTGAACGTGGTCGTCCGTGTTCTCCATCACGCTCGACGTCGCGTCGATAAGCTCGATCACCTTCTCGGACGTCGCCACCTCCTCGTCGGTGGTCTGGATGATCCTGCGCACGTCGTGGACGGAGCTGTCCACCGCGGTCTTGATGCGGTTCAGAGCCTCGCCGGCGACGTGGGCGATCTTGACCCCCTCCTCGACCTCCT
>JBPOIK010000173.1:0-24733 GCA_052034525.1 Planctomycetota bacterium | reverse complement strand
TGCAGAGCATGTCGATCGACGTGGTGCGCGTTCTGGTGAGCGCCATCGACCAGAAAGATGAATACACGGCGGGCCATTCCAATCGCGTGGGGTTCTATGCCCTGATGCTGGGGCGCGCGCTGGGGCTTCCGGAAGACGAACTGCAGACGCTGGAATGGGCTGCCCTGCTGCACGACGTGGGCAAAATCGGTATTCGCGACGACGTGCTCAAGAAGCCGGGCAAACTTACACCGGAGGAATTCTGCCACATCCAGTCCCATCCGGATCGCAGTGCGGAGATCATCGGCCGCGTGCCGCAATTCAGCAACGTTGTGGCCGGCGTGCGCCACCACCACGAGCATTTTGACGGAACCGGCTATCCGGACGGTCTGCGGGGTGAGGGGATTCCCCGGCTGGCCCGCGTGATTCAGATCGCGGACGTTTTCGATGCCTTGACCTCGACGCGGTCGTATCGAAAGGCGTTCGCGTGGGACAAGGCGCTGGGCATCTTGCGGGCGGAGTCCGGCACTACTTTCGATCCGAATCTGGTTACCGTCTTCGATCAGATTATTCGTGCCTGGATCAGCAAGCATCCGGGCGCCCTGCACGAGATGCAGAGACAGACCAGCGAACAGAACGGCTCTCAGCAAAGAGAGCTGCCGCTCGAATCATCCGGGGAAGCTACGTTACGGGGAGCCGACACGTGAGTGGGGTTCTCGCATTCGAATGGGCGCTCATGATGATCATTGCCGGAGTGGCCGGTCGATGGCGGGGTCGTTTGTCCGGGTGCGTCGTGGCCGCGTGCTGCGCGGGCTTCTGGCTTGGACTCAGTCTGATTCTCCAGAGCGATGCCGGCGATCTCGACGCGGGAACAGTCGGAATCCTGACGGCCGGCACGATGGCGATCCTGATTGTCGCCGCCTGGTCCAGTCGTCGTCCGGAACGGTCGGAAGCCGTTGCGGCGGCCCGTTCGCGACGTCGCGAGGCCGCGGCGCCGGTCCTCCCCATGTCTGACGTTCGTCGCCTGGGCGAAGTATTGCGGCAGTTCGACGACTGGCTGGAGCGGTACCGACATGACGCCGACCCCTGGCCGGAGTTCGAGGAGCTGCTGCGGAGTCTGCTGCACGGAGCCTGTCGCGCGGCCCGCACGAAACCCTACCGGATTCTGTCGGAGGAAGACGCTCCCGTGCCGCTTCGAGCGGCGGAGACCGCCCATACCAACGAAATCATCACGACGCCCGCCGGAGTCATGAGCTACGTGATTCGCACCGGCCAATCCTGGCGGGCGAGCGATCCGGCCTGCCGGGCGGAGGTGCCGGACGCGGCCGTCACCGGACACGGTCCGATCGCCTGGGCTTTCCCCGTGCAGCAGGGAGGCCGCACGATCGGGGTGGTGACCGTCGGAGAGTTGCCGAGGGTTTCCGACGTCGGGCCGCTGTCCGACGATCTGCTTGACACGCTCGAGCGGCTCATATCGCAATGCTGGGTCATGCTGATGGAGGTCTGCCGCAGCCGGGCAACCGCCACAACGGACCCGGCATCCGGTCTGCTCACCTTCGACGCGTTCGTGAACGCGGCGGAGCGCGTCTGGGGTGCAGCGCGCCGCCGGGGTGAGCGGCTGGCCGTGCTGATCATCGCCGCGGAGGGCCTGCGCACGCTTGAGGAAGGCGGTCGATGGACGCAGGCGGGGTTGGTCATTTCCCGCGCGGGCAACCTGCTGGCGCAGCGATGTCGATCCAGCGATCTGCTCGCCCGATTCGACGAATCACGATTCCTCATGCTGTTGCGCCGCGTCGACCGGGACCTCGCCGTTCTGATTGCCAAGGAGCTTCTGCAGAAGCTCGCCGCCACGACGGCCGATGTTCCCAACAGCCGCTCGGTCCGGTTCCGCGGCGGCATCGCAACAGGGGCCGGCGCCGGGCCGGATCTGGACGGGCTGATTACCCAGGCCGTGGAACAGTGTCATCAGGCTCGGCGTCAGGGCGTGCTTCTGCTGGCGACGGATGCTTCGTCGGAGGTCGCGGTATGAAGATCGAATCCCAGAAAGTGGGCAGCATCGACGTTCATACCCCCACGGGGCCGCTGGTGGACGAGGATGCGGGCGTGTTCCGGAGCATGCTGATGGCTCAACTGGAGGCTCCCCAGCCCCGTTTTGCGATCGCCCTTCAGGACGTGCCCTACATGGACAGCACTGCGCTGGAGGCCCTGCTCGACGCGGCGGACGCGATGAATGAGCAGAACCAGCAGCTTAAGCTTGTGTCGCTCAGCCCGACCTGTCGAGAGATCCTGGAGTTGACCGGCCTGAGCGGGCGGTTCCAGGTCTTCGAGAACGCTCAGGACGCCGTGCGGAGCTTCATGTAGGAATTGCCATGATCGGACAGCCCAACCGTCTTGGTGAACAGCTTGTGGCGGACGGCATCATCACGCCGGACCAGCTCACCGAGGCTCTGAGCAAGCAGAAGACCACCGGGCAACGTCTGGGGACCAGCCTGCTGGACATGGGGGCGGTCTCCACCAGCGCCCTGGTGCACGCGCTGGGCAAGCGGCTCGGCGTCCAGGGCTGCGTTCTGCGACACGGATTGATCGACCCGAAGGTCGCCCGGTGCATTCCGCGGGAAGAGGCCGAGCGGCTTGCGGTCCTGCCCCTGTTCAAGGTTCGCGGGGAGCTGACGGTTGCGATGACGGAACCGCAGTCGGTGCCCGCGCTCGACCGGTTGGCCAGCCTGACCGGATGCCGGATTCGTCCGGTGCTTGCCCTGGAGGAGAATCTCAGCGAATTCCAGCGCAAATACCTGACCTCCGAGGTGACGGTGGATGCCTTCCTCGCTTCGATCGAGGAGAGCGACGTCCGCATTACCGAAACCACGGCCATCGACGAGGGACCGGTCACCGATCTGGACAAGATGGTGGACGGCAGTCCGGTGGTGAACCTGGTCAACCTGGCCATTCTCAGCGCGCTGCGGGACGGCGCCAGCGACATCCACATTGAGCCGGAGCGTAACGCAACGCACATCCGGTATCGGATTGACGGGCGGTTGCGCGAACTGCTGTCGCCGCCGCGCGGAATGCACGCCGCCATCGTCTCCCGCGTCAAGGTCATCGGACGCATGGACATCTCGGAGCGGCGGCTGCCCCAGGAAGGTCGCGTGCATCTGGTGGCGGACGGTCGAGAGATTGATCTGCGCGTCTCGAGTATGCCCACCATCCTCGGCGAAAAGATCGTCATCCGGCTTCTTGATCAGAGCAACCTCAACCTCGACCTGGGCGTGTTGGGTATGGCTCCGCAGGACCAGAAGGACGTTGAGGCCATGCTGCGGTCGCCGCACGGTCTGGTGCTGGTCACCGGTCCCACGGGCAGCGGCAAGACGACCACGCTGTATTCCGCCCTGGACCTGCTTCGCAGCGAGGAGGTCAACATCGTCACGGTCGAAGACCCGGTGGAGTACCAGTTGCCGCAGATCAACCAGGTGCAGGTCAATGACGGCGTGGGCCTGACGTTCGCCCGCACGTTGCGGTCCACCCTCCGTCAGGATCCCGACATCATCATGGTGGGGGAGATTCGCGATGAGGAGACGGCCCGTGTGGCGGTGCAGGCGGCACTGACCGGCCACCTGGTGCTGTCCACGCTTCACACGAACGATTGTCCGGGCGGCGTCGCCCGTCTGTTGGACATGAGCATTGAACCGTACCTCATCACCTCCTCCGTGCTGGGTTTCGTGGCCCAGCGCCTGGCCCGCACGATCTGCCCGGGCTGCAAGACGTCGTATTATCCCGCTCCCGTGCTGCTGGAGTCTGTCGGATGGGGATCGCGCACCAACGAGCTGTTTTCCAAAGGTGAAGGGTGCCGCCAGTGCCACAACACCGGCTTCCGCGGTCGCGTGGGCATCTACGAAGTGATGCCCTTCGATACCGGCATCCGCCGGCTCATCAACCAGGGAGCCAAGGAGGGGGATCTGCGGGATTATCTGCGTCGCAAGGGCTGGCGATCCCTGCGTGACAAGGCTCTCGATGTGGTTGAACGAGGCGATTCCATGCTGGAAGAGGTGCTGCGCGTCACCCGCTCGGAAGGGGGGGAAATGCCTGATGCGCGACCGGGCGCCGCCGCCGCGATCGATACGAGACACCGCCGGCCGGCACCGGCGCCGCTGGCAGAGGTTCTGGCCGGCGAGTGAGTCCGGTTCAGAATGTCGTTGAGGAAGGAATGGCATGATTGTTGCTCCGAAAACCATGCATCCGGCCGACAGGTACAGCCGGTCCATCCAGGCGGATTTCGCCGACCGGACGACGGAGCCGGCCAGCGAGGCCGTGCGGCCGGATGCCGCGGCGCCGAAGGGAGAACTATCGAGCGTTGCCGACACCGGAGATGTGCAACCCGCCACCCGGCTTCCCCTGCGCAGCCTCCTGCTGTTCACGCGTGAGATGGCCATGCTGCTGACCTCCGGGAGCGGCGTGGTTCCGGCGCTGGCGGCGATCGGTCGCCAGAAGACCCAACCGGCCCACCGCGCGTTGATCGGGCAGATCCGGGAGGACATTGAAGGCGGCCTCCCGCTGGCCGAGGCTGTCGCCCGGCGGCCCGGCGTATTCGATCCGGTGTACTGCGCCGTGGTAGCGGCCGGGGAGGCCAGCGCCACGCTCGCCGACGCGTTCGTTCAGCTTTCGGACATGATCGCCAAACGTCGCACCATCATGAACCGAATTGTTGGCGCGTTGGCCTATCCGGCGCTGCTTTCGATGCTTACTGTGGGGATCGTCTGCGTACTCCTGTTCTTCGTCATCCCGCGGTTCGGCAGTCTGTTCACATCGCTGGGGGTGCCGACGCCGGCGACGACCGCCGTCCTGCTGGCGCTGGCGGACTTCCTCCATGCTCACTGGTATCTGCCTGTCACCGGGCTGGTGGCGCTGGTGGCCGGCGGCGTGGCCGTGGTGCGAACCGATGCGGGCCGCCAATGGCTGGCGGACGCCCAATTGGCCCCGCCGCTGCTGGGGCACCTGGCGTCGAGGCTTATTCAGGCTCGCGCGTTCCGGATTCTGGGATTGCTGATCCGATCCCATGTGAGTGTCCTGGAATCGTTCGCGCTGGCGCGACAGGTTACGCGGAGCCGCCGTTTCCAGGATCTGTTCGATGCGATTATCGAGGCGGTTTCCGCGGGCGGCTCCATGAGCGCGACGATGCTGGAATCGGGGCTTGTCTCGCCGACGATCTGCCAGGCCATTCATACCGGCGAACAGAGCGGCGCCCTGGGAAGCGCCGTCACTTTTGCGGCGGATGTGCTGGACGAGGAAAACGAGCAATTGCTGGGAACCGTTACCCGCCTTCTGGAGCCGTTGATCATCATCGTGATGGGAACGGTGGTCGGAGGGGTGGCGGTGTCTCTGTTCATGCCGTTGTTTGACATTGCCACGGCGGTCCGTTGAGAGACAGGCGCAGAACGTGAACACTCTGCTGACATCCGTGCGACCGCGAATCTCGCCCATCGGCGTCGATGTGGGGGCCGTCTCCATCCGGGCCGTTCAGCTCCGTCAGGCCGACACCGGCTGGGAGCTGGTCCGATCCGTGCAGACGCCGACTCGTTACCGGGATGGGGGCGAACTGGACCTCCAGGCCGCCGCGGATTGCGTACGGAGCCTCATCCGGCGACACCGCTTCGCCGGTCGGTCCGCCTGCGCCGCGGTGGGGCCTCCGCTGGCCGAGTTGCACGTGCTGGAATTGCCGGCCGAGTCCGCGGAAGGCAGCAGTCCGGATACGGCCGTGCTCGCGGAGCTGCGGCGACTGGTTCACACCGCCGCGGAAGACGTGGAGCTGGCATACTGGCTGCTTCCGAAGAAACGCGCCGATCTGCTGGGCGCAGTGGGCGTGGCGGTCCGGCGTGAAGACATTGTTCGTCTCTGGGAGCTCTGCGGTCAGGCTGGATTGGATTGTCGGCAGATCGACGCCAGTGCGTGTGCGCTGTCGCGGCTCGCCACGGTACTGGAGAGCGTCCGGCCGGATACGGCCCGCGAGGTGCGCGGCATCCTGGATCTCGGTCACAGCAGCGCGCGACTGATCCTGTGTTTGGGAGAGACGCCCGTTCTGACGCGGGTGTTCGACGCGGGCGGAGGACGCTGGACCGACCTTATCGCGGAGTGGTTCGGGATTTCCACCCAGAGCGCGGAGGTGCATAAGTGCGAGCAGGGCATCCAGGCCGACCGCGACGGCGGTCGGTCGTCTGGAAGTCTTGACGGCATGTTGTACGGGGTGCTCCGAACGGAGCTGGAAGCGCTCGCCTCGCAGATTGAGCGTTCCTACGCGTACGTTCTGCAATACTACCCCCAGAGTACCGCCGGCGGGCTGCTCCTGACGGGCAGTGGTGCCGCGTTGCCGAACCTGGATCGGTACCTTGCCGGAAAGCTCGGGATCCGCGTCCGGACGGCGTCGTTTCCGCCGGACGGCGAGTCGGCCATTTTGCAGGACGCACGACCGGCGGAACTGCAGAAGGCCTCTCTGGCGGAACTGGCGGTGGCGATCGGTCTGGCGATACCCGCGGAGGTGGCACATGGTTAGCGTGAATCTCCTGCCGATGGAGATCGTGCAGAAGCAGGCGACGGCTAGCCGGGCCCGCTGGTGGACCCTGGCGGTCCTGGTGGCGGTGGGGGCGGCATCCGTGCCCGTGACGATGAATGTCACTCGGCGTGCGCAGGCGGCCGGGCTGTCCCGACGGTGCGAAAGCGTGTTGCCGAGTCGCACCGCGCTCCAGCGCGATCTCAACGCGACGATTGGCGAATGCGAAGCGCTCGACCGCCACATGGCTCGATCGGAGGCGTTGCGGGCGAAGCGGCCCTGGTCGGCTCTGGTGGGGTTCATCACCGCGAACCTGCCGGAGGAGGTCTGGTTGATCTCGTTGTCCACGTCCGCTCCATTGCGGGGCTCCGGGTCGCGGGCATCTGGCGGGAAGGGGCGGGCGGGAAAGCCGGAGGAGGGCCGAACCGTACTCGAGGCCCCCACGAGCGTGAAGCTTTCGGGCTATGCCCGGGATCACGGGAGCCTGTACACGTTCATGACGCACCTCAAACGGGACGAGGTGTTCAGCGAGGTGGAGTTGCTCGGGGCGGGGGTGGAACCGGCGGCGACGGGACAGGCCGTTCGATTCGAGTTGCAGTGCAGTTGGTGAGACCTCGATGCGTTCGTCCACACCACGATTGGCCGTTGACGCGATAGGAGCCGCGCTGGTCTGCGCGTGCCTGGCCGTCGGCGCGTGGTTCGCGTTTGGGCCCCCCCGTCAGGCGGCAGCCACCGTGTGCGTCAAGCGGAACCAGTTGCTTCAGCTCAACGACGAGGTCTCCCGGATGCGCGCGGAGCTTCTGGCCGCGCAATCGCGACGGCAGGCGGCGCGGGACCGGGTGGAGTCGCTGGGTACGCTGCCGCGCCAGGTGCAACTGGAGCAGGAGCTGAGCATCATTGCGGAACTGGCTCGGGCCAACGATGTGAACCTCAGCCACGTCGCACCGATGTCCACGACCGACTACCCGGGAATCCGGGAAGCCCGCTACACCATCCGCGGGACGGGCCGATTCGCGGACTGGATGGCCTTTCTGCGGGCGTTCGAGGACAGCCCGTTCTGGGCGGACATCACGAATCTGGAGATGGGCGTCCCGCACGCGTCGCGCACGACGATCGGCACCACGCGGGAGGCTACCCTGACGGTCAGCTTTTACGCCGCGACGGAGCCCGTCGGAGAATCGGAGGAGGATACGACGAAGAAATGAAACCCCGGCGAAAAAAACTGTACGCCGCGCTGGTTTTGCTCGGCCTGGTGGCCGTCGTGGTGGACCGGTTGATCGGGCCGGGCGTCACGGACGCGCCCGGCGCGGCCCGGGCCGACGGCGTCGCACCGCGGGCCGGCACGGCGAAGGAGGCGGTGCCCGAGGCATTGTGCGTTGAGGCGGCGCCGTTTCCACGCCACGTGCCGGCGCCGTTTCGCGTTGAGCCGACCCGCGATCCGTTTGCGCCGCCCTCGCAACACTCCTCTTCGTTCGGCGAGTTCGACGTCGACGATCCGTCCGAGGCCTCGGCCACTTTCGAGCAATCGCACCGGCTGGCGGCCGTTCTCTCGACCGGAGAGGGAGGGCTGGTCATCGTGGACGACCAGTTGCTGCGCGTCGGCCAGAGCATCCAGGAGTGCACGCTGACCCGCGTCGAAGGCGCGGAAGCCACGTTTGTGTGCTTTGACGGGCCGATAACGCTGCATGTGGATGCGCCATCCGGAATCACGCCATAACTCAAGGCGCCGCGGAGGCGGACCGATAGCAGGAACAGCGGTCCCGAGGACACCGGGAGCCGCCTGAGGGAACTCGTGATGGCTGCGTGCAGCCGGGGAGCAAATTCGATGCGGTTGCAGAACAGGAAAACAGCGTTCAGTCTGGTTGAGCTGGTGATTGTGATCGTGATCATCGGCATTATCGCGGCGATCGCCGTGCCACGGATCGGCCGGGGGGCCAAAGGCGCCTCGGACTCGGCTCTGCTGGCGAACCTGGCGGCCCTGCGCAACGCCATCGACCTGTACGCCGTCGAACACGGTGGCAAGTATCCGGCCTCCGCCACCGGAGACGATGGGGATACGTTCTCCAACCAGTTGACCAAGAAAACCAACGCGGCGGGGGAGACGGGGACGACCGAAGCGCATATCTACGGCCCGTACCTGCGGCAACTGCCTCCGGTGCCGGTGGGCCCGAACAAGGGCGCAAGCGGCGTCCTGGTACAGGCCACGGGTCCGACCGTCAATGAGGCAAACACGACGGCCGGGTGGGCGTACAACAGCGCTACGGGGGACATCATCGCCAATACGGACGATGAGGACGATTCGGGAGTCGCTTACAACACATACTGATGTTCTCCCGACATCCCATGAACACCACCGGGCCGCGCGGTTGAGTGAGACAGACTCCCGGGCGGCCCGGACTGCGTCAGCGACCGGTGGGGTCGACGACCATGACACGTAACAGATCCTGCTTGCGGACTCCGCGGATGCGCGCCGGCGCATTCAGCCTGGTGGAACTGGTGATCGTGATCGTGATCATTGCGGTGATCGCGGCGATTGCCGTGCCACGGGTGACGACGGCCTCTCGACGGGCCAGGGAAAACACACTGGAGGCCACGACGGCCACGATCCAGCAGGCGATGGAACTGTACAAGGTCGATCACGGCAAGTATCCCGGCTACGATCCCGCCAGCGGGGCAGCGAATCACACCAATTTTTCCTTGCAGTTGACGCTGTATAGCGACGGAAACGGGAATACCCAAACGACGTTCGGGGCGCCGTTTCTCTACGGCCCGTACCTGCGCGCGCCGTTTCCGATGAATCCGATCAATGGACTCAACAGCGTGTTCGTCAAACCCACGCCCAGCGCCCCTGCGCTGCCGCAGGGCGTCGGGTGGATTGCCGTGCTTTCCACGGGGGACTTCGAACCGGGCGCCCCCGAGACGACGTTAGAGGGGAATGAGGGCGAGGGGTTCCCGGGGCGTCCATAACCGGACGGCGATCCGGGACCGCTTACCGGGGATACGACACATGGTCTGGGCTGTTCGACAGAATCGCTTCCGGATCCGGCGGACGCCGGGCTTCTCCCTGCTCGAGCTCTCGCTTGTCCTGCTCATCCTGGGCCTGATCGGGGCGGTCGCCGTCCCCCGGTATGGATGCTTTCTGGCCCGTCAATACGCGAACGACGCGGCCCTCCGGCTGGTGCGGGATCTTCGCATGGCCCGTCAGCACGCGCGCGGCCACCGGTGCGATCAGCGCGTCGAATTCGATCTGACTCAGCACCGGTATACGTTGCCCGGCATCCCGGATCTCGCTCGTTCCCGACAGGATTACGAGGTTCGGCTGGCGGTCGGGCCATATCGCGCGACGCTGCAGAGCGTGGAGTTTGGAAGCGAGACGTCAGTTACGTTCAACCCATACGGGAGGCCGAAGCATCCCGGACAGGTGATCCTGGCCGTCGGCGCGGAGAGACGAGCGGTGATCGTCTCGGAAAACGGAAAAGTGACGCTGAAATGATCCTGACGCGACGTATCGCGCCGGCCCGAGGCCTGACCCTCATCGAGCTGGTCACCAGCATGACGCTCATGGCGTTTCTGGCCGCCGGCACGGCGGCCGTCCTGTTTGTGGGCACCCGGTCCATTCCGGCGGATTGCGATGACGGGGACGAGTTGTGCGGTCGGGAAGACGCGGAGGCGGCGGTCGCCAACCTGGCGATCGAGCTTTCGTGCGTTCAGGGGTTCACGGAAAAAACCGAGACGAGCATCGGGTTTCTCATGCCGGACCGGGAAAACACGAACCATTCGCATATCATTCGCTACGCCTGGGACGGTCCGGGAGAGCCCCTCATCCGTACGTGTGACAACGAACCGGACCCCGGCATTCTTGTCGAGTCCGTCGAGTATTTTGCGCTGGAGTTCCGGTCGGGTACCGCGAAGGGCGGAGGCGCCATCCAGGTCGAGAGCGGGGAAGCGACTCTGGCCTCGCATCTCCCCATCGGTGGAACTCTATATGCCTATCCGATCGAAGGGGCCCGATGGGCAGCGCAGTATTTCCAACCTTCCCTGCCGGAAGGCACGATTTCCTGGTCGATCACCCGTGTGTTCATTCCCGCCCAGACCAATGCTCTGCCACTGGGCGTGACGCGCGTGAAAATCCGCAAGGCGGACGCGAATGGCAGGCCCACGGGCGCCGTCGTTGGTACGGCCCGGATGTATGAACACTCGCTTTCGTACAGGATGCTCTGGCAAACCCTGACGTTTTCGGAAATCACCGAGCTGGATACGGGGGCCCGCTACTGCATCGTCCTGGAATGTGAGTCCTTCCCGATTTCCTGCAATGTGATGTACGAGAATCACGGAAGGCCGGCCGCCGGCGACTGGTTTCTGACCACGACCAACAGCGGTCGCTCGTGGACCGCCCGGACGAACGCGGACCTCGTCTATGTCGTCAAGGGACGTTACAGAACGGAGGGGCCGCTCCCGGCCTCCGCAATCCAGAACCCCCGGGAAATCGGCATCACATTGCAGCGGACGCAGTCCGAATCCACGCGCATCGAAACCGCGGTGACCCTGCTGAACGATCCGGAGATGCTCTATTGACCGCCACCCGCCTGCCGATGACCGTCCGAAACGTCTCTGGCCGCCGGCGTGGCCTGACGCTGGTGGAAGCGGCCATTACCGTGGTCGCGGTCGCCACGATGACCGGCGTGACACTGTCGTTCGTGATCGGGATGGACGGTACTCTTCGAACACACCCGGATCGTCTTCGCCACCAGCTTCTGGGCGAAGCCCTGATGACGGAAATCCTCTCTCAGGCCTATCTGGAGCCGGAAGGCCCGCCGAGCGGGTTTGGCCCGGATGAAGGCGAATCGGCCGAGGACGACCGGTACACACTTGACGACGTCGACGACTACAACGGCCTGCGGGATGAGCCACCGATGCGGATCGACGGGGAGATGATTCCCGGGTTCGATCAATTGCAGCGGACTGTAGAAGTGGTCTGGGTTGAATCGGACAATCTCGTCGACCCGGCCAACACGGAAACGGGCGCCAAGCGGATTACGGTGAGCACGTCTGTCGCCGGTCGGCAGACGTCCTCTTTGATGGCCGTGCGGACCCGCGAGAATCTGCCACCGCAGGCGGGGATCGCCGTGGAGGCCAGACAGGGGGGCCGATGGATGTGTCGGGTGATCGATTATTTCGATCCCGACAGTGAAGAGCGGCCGACCTGTCTCTGGGTGTTTCGAAACGGGAACACGAATCCGGTCAACACCCGCATTGCAACGGGTGAAACCGTATTGTCACCACCCGCATTTGGA
The DNA here is from genome assembly GCA_052034525.1 of Planctomycetota bacterium. Taxonomy (GTDB): domain Bacteria; phylum Planctomycetota; class Phycisphaerae; order UBA1845; family UBA1845; genus JAFGJQ01. The sequence goes on along the minus strand of JBPOIK010000173.1, from coordinate 12,922 downwards.
GAGTCGTTTGAGATCAGGCTGAAAGTCTACGACGGTCAGGGTGGCACGGCGGAGTACCGGACCGAGGTGGGAGGCTGATTGGATGTGGCGTGCCGTGCGAACTCCGCGACGAGGCAGTGCGTATGTCATGGTGCTCGGCTGCACGCTGTTTCTGCTGTTGCTGGGCACGTCCGCGGCCGTTCAGATGCTTCAGACCCGGCGTACGGCTGAAAATTCGCTGGCGCCCGCCCAGGCCCGGCTTCACGCCCGATCCGCCATCGAACTGGGCCTGCTGATTATGGCGCAGAACGCGGACTGGCGCACCGCGCGCACCTGCGGCGTCTGGGCCGACAAAGAACCGATCGGCACCGGAGCATACACGCTGGTCGTCACGGAATCCGACGGGGATCTGAATGAGGCGGACGTTTGCGCCATCCCCCAGACGGACAAAGAGCCGTTCTCTCCGGTCCCCAGTGATTCCGTCGTGTTCACCGCGTGCGGCTACCAGCGCGGCGCACGGCAGGTCTTGCAGGTCACGCTGGCTCCGGATCGGGACAATGCGGATCCGTTCGCCGATGCAATCAGCGCGCTTGGTCCCGTCGCCTGGTGGCGATTGGGGGACTCGAGCACCATGGCGACCGACGCCATGGGAGTCCACGACGGCACCTACCGCAACGGCCCCCTGACCGGCCAGCAGGTGCCGTTCCGCAGCGATACCGCCGTGTATTTCGACGGAGTGGATGACCTGGTGGAAATCCCCCACAACAACGCTTTCCTGGTCGACAACGGCTCCATTCTACTGTGGTTCTGTCCCGTGGGCCGCCTTTCGGGCATTCAGGGCCTGTTCAGCAAAGCCTGGAAGCAGAACAACACCGGCGGCGATGTGACGATCTGGCTTGAAGGCAACGTGGTCCACGTGGGAATAGAAAGCACCTCCGACCTGTTTCATCTGTACGGCGGATCCGTGTCCTTGAACCAATGGTATCAGACTGTTTTCACTTTCGGGTCCGGCGGGATACACCTGTTTGTCAACGGAGGCGAGGTTGCGTCATACACCTACACGGGCGGCCTGGGCCGGACCTCCGGAGGTGTCGGTAACACGGAGCCGATCGCCCTGGGCGTGACCCTGGGTGCGTCCGAATACCATTCGATCTCCGGCTGGACTTATCCGTTCCGCGGCTGTATCGATGAGGTGGCTTTCTTCAATCGCGCGTTGTCTCCCGAGGAGGTGGCCACTCTGTACACGCTCGGTTCCATGACCGCCCCCGCCACTTCTTCCATGCATGTCAAACCCGGATCCTGGCGACTCGTTACGGACAATTGACCGATCGGACTGATCGCTCGTTCGGGCCGGACCGGGCCGGTCAGCGCCGCACAGCGCTGCTCCCGCAAGGCCCAATCAACTCGTCGCATCATCTTTCCGATACTCTCCTCGCCGTGTGATTACAGGACGTACACGCCCGCCCCCCCGGCGCCGGCGGTCCGTACGCCCGATAACGCTCCGTTTTTTCGAGGAGGTGTTCGATGTCTCTGGAACGATCGGCATCGGGTCTGCTGCGGCCACTGCTCCTGGCGCTGGTGCTGGCCACTTGCGCCCGCGTCTGGCTGGGGCCCGCGCCATGGGTGCCCGAGGCCCGGGCCCAGCTCCCGGACACGGCCAGGCAGCGAAACGACCAACTGGCCGAAACCCGCCGTACGAACGAACTGCTGGCCGAGCTCATTGGAATCCTGCGGACGCAGACAATTAAGGTCTCTCTCGAAGGTTCCGATAAGACCGGTGCGCCGTTACCGGGCGTACCCCGGGATTCGGTGCGGGAGGGAGCACCGCAGGCGAGTTGACAGTCGAGGCATTCGACGGCCGCGCCCGCGCGTTGTGACCGCGGACGCGGCGTCATCAGGCGAAGGGATGACGGGTTCGTGAAGCGCCGATCGCATCCGATACTGGTGGGATTCCTCGTGGGCACCGTTGCCAGCGCGGCAATCGCCCGGGCGCCGACGACGGCGCCGGCGGAATCGCCGCTCAACGGAGACGTCGTGCAGGTGAGCGAACAGGGCACGGTCCAGATGCACGTGAACAATGCCCCGCTGACCACCGTGCTGCGGATGCTCTCCGTGCAGAGCCGTCGCAACATCGTGGCGACGTCGGCCGTGCAGGGCTCCGTTACGGCCAGCCTGTTCAACGTCAGCCTGGAAGAAGCGCTGGACGCCGTTCTTCTGGCCAACAACGCCGGGTACCGCGTGGCGGGCAATTTCGTGTATGTGTATACCAACGAACAGCTCGCGCAGCTCAGCGCGGCGGAAGCGCCCGTGGAAACGCGCGTGTTCACGCTGAATTACATCCGGGCGGGCGACGCCCAGAAACTGCTGGCGCCGCTTCTGAGTCCGGAAGGCGCTGTCACGGTTTCGCCGGGGGCGGAGACGGGGATCGCCGCTTCGGCGCAGAAGGCCGGCGGCGATTCGCACGCCGCGCACGACGTGCTGATCGTGTTCGACCACCCCGACCGGATTCGCCGTATCGCGGAAGTGCTCCGCCAGATCGATGTACGCCCCAAGCAGGTGCTCATCGAGGCCACCATGCTGCGGGCTCAGCTCAGTGAGGACAACGCCCTGGGCATCGATTTCACGGTTACCGGCGGCGTGGATCTCGAGCTGCTCGGCTCCCGATCCACCGGCATTACGGACCTGACCGTCGGCGAACTGCCCCAGGACCGATTCGAGCACTTCAACAGCCGCATCGTCACCGATTTCACCGGTGTCGTTCCGCCGGGCGGCATGACGCTGGGCATCATCAAGGACCATGTGGGCGTCTTCGTCCGGGCCCTGGAGGGCATCGCCGACACCACCGTCATTGCCAACCCCAAGGTGCTCGCGCTCAACAAACAGCGCGGCGAGGTGATCGTCGGTCGGCAGGACGGCTACCCCGTCGTCATCACGACGGAAACCACATCGCAGCAGACCACGGAGATGCTGGAAACAGGCACCCGGCTGATCTTCCGGCCCTTCATCGGCGACGACGGCTGGGTCCGCATGGAGCTTCATCCGGAGGACAGCCGCGGCAGGGTGGTGGGTTCGCAGCCTCAGAAAGAGACCGCCGAGGTCACCACAAACGTGATGATCCGCGACGGGCAGACCATTCTCATCGGCGGCCTGTTCCGCGAGGCGACCGTCGATTCACGCGGCCAGATTCCCGGACTCGGCAATATTCCGTTCCTCGGCGCGCTCTTCCGATCCCGGAACGACAGCACGCAGCGCGAGGAGGTGATCATCCTGCTGACCGTGCATATTGTCCAGGATGACGCGTATGCGGAGGCCGGGGCGCAGGAGCTGGATGCGATCGAGCGCATCCGCGTCGGCTCGCGACACGGTATTCAGTGGACCGGTCGCGAAAGGATCGCCCAGTACCATTACCACAAGGCCCTGGAGCAGTATGCCGCGGGGCGGAACAAGGACGCTCTCTGGAACGTCCGCATGGCCCTGCACAACAGTCCTCGCTTCTACGACGCCGTTCTTCTCCAGGAGGAGCTTCTCAACCGGCGTGACTGGAACGACGAAGGCAGCCGCACCCGCTCGTTCATTCATCGCCTTATCGCCGAAGAACGGAATACGCCCTGGCCGGAATATGGCCGGCCCGCCCCGCCGTTTGAACCCGACGCGGACCCGTCCTCGCCCGATCTGGTGAACGACCTGCCCACGGAGCATCAGCCATGACCGCGTCTTTCACTGTTCTGCCTTGGGCCCGGCGAATCGGGCCCGTTGTCGGGCCCGTGCTGCTGGCGCTGGTGGCCGCCGGCCTGGCCGGCTGTTCGCAAACCACGCACGACGAGGCGAAGGCCCAGGCCCAGCAGCGCTGGAATCGAATTCGCGCGGGCGTCAAACTTCAGCTTGCCGAACAATACCTCCGCGCCGGCCGCGTGACGGAGTGCCTCCAGGAAGCGAGCCAGGCCGTCGCCTTGGATCCGCAGTCCGTGGTGCCGCGCGTTCTGCTTACGCAGGCGCTGCTGGAGACCGGACAGACTCTCACGGCCGCCCAGGCGATCGAGGCCGCCGCCGCCATCGAGCCGGAGCATCCCGAAGTGCTCTACATGCAGGGCGTCGTCGCCGAACGCCGGCAGGATCTGGAACGCGCGCTGTCGTACTACCAGCGCGCGAGCGAAGGCGACCCGACCCAGGTGGATTACGTCGTTTCGGAAGTGGAATGTCTTGTGGCCATCGGCCGACCCTGGCTGGCGCAGGAGATCCTCCAGGCCCGCAGCGCGGACTTCCCCCAGGACGCCACGCTCAAAGCCTTGCAGGCGGAGGTCGGCCTGCTGCTGGGCGATGAACACGCCGCCCTCCAGGGCCTGCAAGCCGCGTTACGCACCGTGGGAAGCGACCCCCGCCTCACAGAGGAATACGGGCTGCTCCTGGTGCGTACCGGGCAGTACGAACAGGCCGTCAGGATTCTGGAGCCGATGTATGCCCGCTCGCCGGAGCAGATGTCGCGCCTGAGCGTCCGGACCCTGGCCAGCGCTTATCTTTCTCTCGGTCGGCCGCAGCAGGCGAAGAGCCTGTTGTCCCGCCTGGTGGAGAAGCATCCCAACGATCCGCACGATTGGACCATCCTCGCCCGCGCCGCCATGATCTGCAACGATTGGGCCGCCGCGCGGCATTGCGCGGAAACCCTCGTCCGCCTGACTCCGGACGATCCGGACACCCAGTTTCTCATGGGTTACGTCTGCTGGAAGCTCAATGATCCCCAGCGGGCCAAGGCCGCCCTGCGGTCCGTGCTGGTCTCCAACCCGTCCGACGCCATGGCGCACTGCATTCTCGGCGACCTCTATCGACGGGGCGACGACCTTCCCAACGCCGAACGCCATTTTCAGGACGCCCTCCGGTCCGACCCGACCTGCGAATGGGCCCGCGACGCTCTGGCGGCGCTGGGCACGTCCTGACGCCGCCTCCACCCTGCCGGACCGTACGGCGGCGACCGGGTTTGAGCGGCCGGATCAGCGCACGTAGCCCAGCGAGCGCAGAGAGTGCAGGATGCGTGGATCGGTGGTGGGGGCGACGTTGGGGCCGGGCAGGTCGCCCCAGTCCAGGTTGCGCGGGATGCCCGCCGGGTCCGGGTCGGCCTGGATGAAGGTCAGCAGGGTCTGAAAGAGCGGGTTGGTTTCATCCACGGGTTGCGGCGCAAGTTCGCCCGGGTCGGCCAGCAGGTCGTAGGCATGCGCTTCGCGGACGGGGCCGCTGCGACCGATGCGTGCGCTCACCTTGTTGTGGTTGCGGATCGCGCATCGCCAGAGGTTGCCGTTGTGGGAGTCGTCGCGCTGGATTCCGGAGTTGCCGCGCGCCTCTGCGAAGATGATGCGTTCGTCCGGCAGATCGAGCAGGGAGTGGCCGTCGAAGTCGCCGGGTGCGGGCAGGCCGACGATTTCCAGGATGGTCGGCGTCAGGTCCACGAGTGAAACCGGGGCGGCCACTCGTCCGGACGGCATGTTTTTGTAGCGGATGGCCAATGGAATACGGATGATCTCTTCGTAGACGTAGACTCCGTGCGCAAACCAGTGGTCGTGCTCCATCATGGCCTCGCCGTGGTCGGCGCAGAGGATGACCAGGGCGTCGTCGAGGAAGCCCAGATCCCGGTACTCCCTGAGCAGGCGGCCGGCCTCCTGATCGGCATACGCGATCTCCTCATCGTATCGGTCCACCAGTTCCAGTCCGTCGACCTCGCCTTTGGGGTGGATGCCTCCGCCCTTGCCAGTCATGTCGATCATGAGCGGCTTGTCATGGGTGAAATCGGCCGGTCGGTCGGCGGGCGGATCATACGGGCCGTGGGGGTCAATATAATGGACGTAGAGCAGGTGTGGGCGGCCGGGGGCGCACTTATAGTGCAGCCAGTTGATGGCGGCATCGGTCGTCTTGGCGGCGGTGCGTTCGTAGATGTGCTTGCGGTTGAATTCGACCTCGTCGAGCCGGGCGTCGTAGTGATCGAACCGGGCGGGCAGGCCGGCGGCGCTGTCGGAGAGGACGGCGTTGGAGACGACGGCGGCGGTCTGGTAGCCGGCACGGCGCAGGTGATCGGAAATCAGGATCGTGGTGTTCGGCAGTTTCTGGCAGAGCAGGCGAACGCCGCTGTTCTGCGGATACTTACCGCTGAGCATGGCCACCACGCTGGGAGTGGTGATGGCGGCGGGAGCGTACGCACGGTCAAAGACGGCGCCTTCGCCGAAGAAACTCTGAAGCTGGGGGGTGGTGTCGCGGGCGTAGCCGTAAAGGCTGGTGTGGTCCGGGCGCATGGCGTCGATGCAGAGGATGAGGATGTTCGGACCGGCCACAACGGAGCCGGGCTGAGCGTAGAACTCTTCGATGGAGTAGGGGATGGCGACGCCGGTCCGCGGGCGGACGAAGAAGGAGCCGGTCAGCAGGATGGCGACGCCGGCGAGCAACACCGGCCAGATGCTCCGGTTCTTCTGTCGTGCTGCGTGGCGCCCCACGCTAGTCGGCAGGCGGTTCCCGATGACCTGCATGATGCACTCTCCGGGTGGATTCCGGGCGTTCGGCCGCCTGTCCCACGGGCCGCCGGACGCGCGGAGTGACTCCACCTCCCTGTGTTTATCGGAGATCACGGGGTGTGAATTGACGACTGCCTGCGGGGAGTCTACGGCGGCGGATGTTTTATCGGACGAGGGAGCCGCGGGGGCACCTTCGCAATTCGCAATTCCGCCCCATCCCCCCGCGCGGTACGCTGTGACCGTGGGCGGATCGAAGCCGGTCGATGCGGCGAAGCTGTTCGTGGGGCCGTCCGGGTGGAGCTATTCGGACTGGGAGGGGATCGTGTATCCCAAGCCGGCTCCGCGGGGGTTTCACCCGCTGGCATATCTGGCGAGATTCTTCTGCGCCGTGGAAGTGAACACCAGCTTCTATCGTCCGCCGACCCCGCGCATGACGGCCGCCTGGGTGCGGCGAGTCGAGCACATCGAGCGGTTCCTGTTTGCGTTCAAGCTGTTTCAGCGGTTCACGCACCACCGCGAGCCGTACGGCCCGCCCGAGGTGCAGGCGTTTCGCGAGGGGTTGCGGCCGGTGGCAGAGGCCGGGCGACTGGGTTGCGTGCTGGCGCAGTTTCCCTGGTCGTTCCGGCGCGGCGCAGAAGGGTTTGACTGGCTGGCGCGGCTGGCCGAAGATTTTGCCGAGTTCCCGTTGATTGTGGAAGTGCGGCACGACTCGTGGGATCACGACGAAGTTCGCGAGCAATTCCGTCAGATGCGGCTGGGCTGGTGCAACATTGATCAGCCGCGGCTGGCCCATTGCCTGGGCCCGACGTCCCACGTGACGGGCGACATCGCGTATGTCCGGCTGCACGGCCGGCGCCGCGACACGTGGTTCGCCGACGGCGTGCCGGCCTCCGAGCGATACAATTATCTGTACGCGCCGGAGGCCCTGCGGGAGTGGGCGGACCGAGTCCGGGAACTGGGCGAGCGAGCGGCCCGGGTGTTCGTGTTTGCGAACAACCACCACGCCGGGCAGGGGCCGGCCAACGCGATCGAACTCCGGGCGCTGCTGGAGGGAGGCCCGGTGCCGGCGCCGGCCACGCTCCGCGAGCATTTCGCGGCATTGTCCGGCATGACCATCGTGCCGAAGGATATGGGACTTCCTCCCACCTTGTTCGATGCGTGACGACCGATAATCTTCCCGGGCCGGCGGTTGATCGTTTCGCGGTGACGACGGACAGTCGCCGAGAGTCTCAGCGTGCCGGAACACCTTGCGGCCGGCGGGACGATCCGGAAGGCGACCAGTCCCATAACCGGTGTCGCGCCCGTGTGCAGCGCGGATCGTCCAGATGTCGGTGAGATTATCGGAACCTGCCGGTCTGCTTTCGCATCCTTCGCGCATCGCCACCGGGCATGATCTCCGACTGTGACACGCGACGATCCAAGTGCATCCTCGCCGTGATCCGACACGTTCCGGATGCAACGGACGCGAGCTTCCGTTCCGGCGCGCGTTCGCCTGCGTGATGAACGGAGAGTGCGCGCGGCGACCGCGGATTGACGGCGCGTTGCGCGTCCGCCCAATCGCGGTCAAGACCGTGCGCGATTCCTGCCGACAAAGCAAGGTCGTTTTTGCGCGGGACAGGACGTCCCGCAGCCCGTCGGAGGCTCAGGATGAGCGGTTCCGTTCCCCCGGCTCCCCTGCGCGAGCGCATCGCCGGCAAATGGCAGATTCCCGCATTCGTCCTGGCTCTGGCTCTGTTGATCGGGAGTCTGTCTCAATTCAAGCCGCCGCGGGACCGCATGCCGTACGGCCACCTGGTGCGCGAGCTGGAGACACTGGTGGACGGCGGCCTGTACGTCTCGGCCCTGTCCCTGGGCGATCGACTGCTGGAGCGTGCCCGGAAGGAAGCGCGCGGCTGGCAGGACACCGGGCCGGTGCATCTGCAGGTCGGTCGGGCCCGCTACCTTCAGGCCGAGCAAGAGGGCCGTCGGACGGCGGCCGTAGGCAAGCAGATCATCCAGGATCTGGACCAGGCGGCCCGCGAAGGCGTTGCGCTGGCCGCCGACGATTACGCGGCGGTGGCCCGGGCGTGTGAGTGGATGCAGGATTTTGAGGCGGCGGTTCGCTATTACGCCTCCGCGATCGATCTGGCGGAACCGCCGGCGCTGGATCTTCGCAAGCGGGTGATTGAATTGCGCTGGGGGCGTGTGCCTACGCCGCGCTCCGATCTGTATGAGATTCTGGACAGCTTCGTCGCGGATGCCCGAATCGATCCGTCGTTTCTGCGCTGGGCTGTCGAGCACAAGCTGTACCTGCTGCTGGAGGACGATCGGTGTGACGAGGCTCGCTCGCTGGTCGAGGGTCTGCGCGCGGTGTTTGAGCCGTCGGGCGAGCGGGAGGCGTTCGAGTACTTTCTGTGCCTGATTGACTACGAATCCGGCCGGTTTGACGATGCGGAAACCAAGTTGCGGGCGCTGCGCAACCGATTGCTCGTCCGGGATGAGACGTACGCCTTGTCGGGCTGGTTGCTGGGCCGGGTGGTGCTCAACGACGGATCGGCCCAGCGCCCGCAAGAGGCGCTTTCCTTCTTTCGCGACGTGATCCTCTCCAAGGTGTCGCCGCGTTGCACGGCGGCCAGCCATCTGGGCATGGCCGAGGCCCTGGCCGAACTGCATCGCTGGGAGGAATCGCTGGAGCACTATCGCAGCGCGGTGGCCATCCTGCCCGAGGTGGAGCCTTCGCCGATGTTCGATCCGGAGCAGCTTCGCTCCTCGATCACGGTGGTCGGCGAGCGTCTCAGCCAGGAGAAGCAATTCGCGCTGGCCCTGGGCTTTTTTGAACTGGCCTATTCGCTGGTGGATCCGCAGAAGATCGAACAGTCCTCCTTGTATCTGCGATGGCTGGGCGATACGCGCGCGAATCTCGCCCGCTCGCACGCGCTGGAGGCGCGCGGGCTGGACGCATCGGAGGAAAACGTTCGTCGGCGCGACGCCCTGCATGAAGAGGCCCGTCGTCTGTTTCGGCTGGCGGGAGAGGCGTATGTGCGGATGGCCAAGATCAACACCCTGAACGAGGGGCTCTCGTCGTGGGCGGCCTGGCGGGCGGCGGACCTGTTCGACGAGGGCGGCGATCGCACCCGGACGATCGAGCTACTTCGCGAGTTCGTGCGCGAGCGGCCGGAGGATCCGCTGACGCCCAGGGCCTGGGTGCGGCTGGGCCAGTCGCTGCATTCGCTGGGCGAGTTCTCGGAGGCGGTGGAGGCCTACCAGGCGTGCAATCGCCGATTTCCCCGGTCGCCGGACGCCGCGCAGTCGCGGATTCCGCTGGCGGACTGCTACATGCGGATGGGCCCGGAGCATGTGGAGCACGCGGAAAAAACGCTTCGCGGCATCCTGGAGGACGACGAGCTGTTCACGCCGGAGGCGCCGGAGTTCCGCACGGCGTTGTTCATGCTGGGCGACCTCTTGAACCGCGAGGGCCGCTACGAGGAGGCCATCACGTCGCTGGAGGAGGCGCTGGCCCGGTATCCGCGGAACGAACGGGCAGTGCGCGGCGTGTACCTGCTGGCCGACAGCTATCAGTTCAGCGCGTTGGCCCTCAAAGAAGACCTGAAGGACAACCGGCTGATCGGCGAACGCGAGCGGATGCGCAAAGAGATGCGGCGCCGCCTCGAGCGGGCGGCGGATCTGTTCGGCGAGCTGATCACCCGTTACGAGGCCCGGGGAGAAGACCGGCTGGATGAGAAGAACGCCATGTATCTTCGGCACGCCCGGCTGGGGCAGGGCGACTGCCTCTACGAGCTGCATCGGTACGGTGAAGCGCTGAAAACGTTCGAGCGGACGGCCTGGATCTACAAGGACACCCCGTCGGCCCTGGCCGCGTACGTGCAGATCATCAACTGCCATGTTTTCCTGGGCGAGTTGGAGGAGGCCGAAGCGGCCCTGCGCCGGGCACAGTACCTGGTGCGGACCATACCGCAGAAGGCGTTCGACGAGGCCGTTCTGCCGGAGTCGCGCGAGGAGTGGCAGCAGTATTTCGACTGGGTGGAGACGTCCGGTCTTCTCAAACCGCCGCAGGTGGCAGGCAGGTGACGGTATGACCCTCAAGACGAGCGCCCCTTTTGGAACGGACCCTGATCCCGTCGGCACGGTGATGGCCCTTCTACGTCGGCAGGTGGATCTGTACCGCCGGCTGGAGGCTCTGGCCGGTCGCCAGCGGGACCTCATCGGCGAGGCGGACCCGCAGCCGCTGCTGCAACTGCTGGCGGACCGGCAGAAGCTCACGGACGAATTGTCCGCGAACTCCGGCGTGCTGGAGCCGTACCGCGCCCACTGGTCGGACGTGCGTGCCCGATTCTCCAGCGAACAACGACAGGCGGCGGACGCTCTGCTGACGGAAGCGGGCGAGCGCCTGGGCCGCGTTCTTGCGGTCGATCGTCAGGATGCCCAGCTCCTGGCGGTTCGAAAGGCGCAGACCGCCTCCGCGTTGGAGGGGGTTCGATGCGGGCGACAGATGCTGAACGCCTACGGCCGGCCATCGGCCGACGCGGGACAGCACCTCAACAGGATGGATCAGGAATGACCCGGACCGCGGATCCGATCACCGAGCCCCACCAGCGTGAGCTCGGCGAGATCATGGAAGCGTACAACCTGGTGACGGAGCGACTGGAGCGGTCACACGTCCGCCTGACGGAGGAGGTGGCGCGTCTGCACCGCCAGTTGGACGAGAAGAACCGGGAGCTGGCGCGGAAGGAGCGACTGGCCGCCCTCGGAGAGATGGCGGCGGGGGTGGCGCATGAGGTCCGCAACCCCCTGGGGGCCATTCAGCTTTATGCATCCATGCTGGACCAGGATCTGCGGAGTCTGCCGGAGGCCCGCCGGCTCGTGCAGAAGATCGCGTCGGCCGTCACGTCTCTCGACGGGATCGTCAGCGACATCCTGGCCTTCGCCGGGCATGAGCGGCTGGCGATTCAGCCGCTGGCCCTTGCCCGGGTGATCGAGGAGGTGACGGGCTTGACCGCTCCGCTGCGGGGCGCGCTGCACGGGACGATGCACGTGAGCGCGGCGGCGGAAGATGCGTTCGTCCGCGCCGACGAGCGGGAGATCACGCAGGCCCTGGTGAACCTGGTTTTCAACGCGCTGGACGCGGCGGGACCGGGCGGGCAGGTCTGGCTGGACGCGGTGGAGATGGGCGAAGGGCAGATCGGCATTGTGGTGTCGGACGACGGGCCGGGCATTCCGGCCGAGCTGCGCCAACGCGTCTTCAATCCGTTTTTCACCACGAAGGACACGGGCACCGGTCTGGGCCTGTCCATCGTGCACCGGATTGCGGAGGCGCACGGGGGTCGGATCGAGGTCGGCGACCGACCCGGCGGCGGTGCGTCGTTTACGCTGGTGCTGCCGGCGGCGGCGCCGATGTGGACCGAGAAACAAGAGGAACAGGCATGAGTCGCATCTGTGTGGTGGATGACAAGCCGTTGCTGCGGGACTCTTTGAGAGAGACGTTGAGCCGGGAAGACCACGCGGTGGAGACGTTCGAGAACCCGACGGACGCCCTGGACGCGGTCGTTCGCGGCGACTTCGACTTAGTGCTGAGCGACCTGAAGATGCCCCGGATGGACGGTGTGACGTTCCTGCGCACCCTGCGGGAGCGGGGTTGCGAGACGCCGGTCATTCTCATGACGGCGTTCGGCAGCATCTCCAGCGCGGTGGAGGCGATGAAGCTCGGGGCGTTTGACTACATTCAGAAACCGTTCGAGGCGGACGCCATCGTGGTGCAGGTGGAACGGGCCCTGCAGCATGGTCGCCTGCGCAGCGAGAACGAGGCCCTGCGGGCTTCGCTGGACGACATGCGCCGCCGGCGGGAGATGGTGGGCGACTGCGAGGAGATGCTTGCCATCCGCTGTCAGATCGCCCGCGTGGCCCGCAGCGACGCGACCGTGCTCGTCGTGGGCGAGTCGGGCACGGGCAAGGAACTGGTCGCGACGGCCATTCACGCGCAATCGGCGCGGTCGGATCGGCCGATGCTGTGCCTGAACTGCGCGGCCCTGTCCGGCAACCTGCTGGAGAGCGAACTGTTCGGGCACGAGCGCGGCGCCTTCACCGGCGCGGACCGGCTTCGCAAGGGCCGCTTCGAGCTGGCCGACGGCGGCACGCTTCTGCTGGACGAGATTTCGGAAATGGCCCTGCCTCTGCAGGCCAAGCTGCTGCGTGTGCTCCAGGAGGGGGAGTTTGAGCGTGTGGGCAGCAGCGTGACCCGCCGGGCGAACGTGCGCGTGATCGCCACCACGAACCGGGATCTGAACGACTGGGTGGCCCGCCGCCGTTTCCGGAACGACCTGTTCTACCGGATCAACGTCCTGCCGGTGCATCTGCCGCCGCTGCGCAACCGCGGCGCCGACATCCGCCGGCTGGTCGACCATGTCCTGAAGGAAGCGGCGGCCCGGGACGGGCGCAAGCCGCCGAAAGTCAGCCCG
>JBPOIK010000016.1:0-66117 GCA_052034525.1 Planctomycetota bacterium | reverse complement strand
CAGCGCCGGGGCCGAAGAACAGAACCCCGACCACAGCGGCCGGTCCGAACCATCAACCCCCGGCTGCATTGGCTGGCCAGGACAACTGAATCCCGGCCGGAGCGGTCGGCTTGGACAATCAGACCCCGGCCGGAGGGCTCAAACCGCTCGCCTCCCGTGCCATGGCACCACCCCCTGCCAGTACCCCACGCGATCCGACATGATACACCTCCAGTACACGCATCATGCCAGACCGCCGCCCTCCGCCACCAGATGCAATTCACCGAGCGCTTACAGCTCACCGACGAGAAGTCCCAAGCCGCGGATCACAAGCTCTACGGCCTCCACATTCCGAAGTGAACCTTCTCGATCCGCCGCCGGCCGATCGCCACCCGCAAGCCCGCCGTCACATCGTTACGGCCTGATTCTTCAGACAGCCCGCCATCGTCAACCGCGCGGACGTGGCGGGCTCGCTGCGTCGGTACTACGTCGACGGTCCGACGTACGTGGACAAACGCCTGCTGAACGCCGCCGCGAAGCCCCTATAGAAAAACCACGGCCGCTCCAATGAACGATCGTGGTCCAATGAAATCGGGGCGACTGGATTCGAACCAGCGACCTCTGCGTCCCGAACGCAGCGCTCTAGCCAGGCTGAGCCACGCCCCGCTTGTGCCGCGGAAGCCTCCGTGCGTCGAAGGGCCGCAGCAGATGTTGCATCCTAAGCGTCCCCCATACCGGTGTCAACGACGCGCGCGGGCGGGTCCGAAAAAGACGGCCGACCCCGCCTCCTCGGATCCGGGTGTGCCCCCGCCGACCCCACCGAGCCCCCCGCCGGAGCCAATGCGGACTCCCGATGCCCGGCGGAGACCTGAGGCCCCAGCAGCCCGTGCATTATGGTCCGCTGGCCGCGATCACGCTGCGATATCGTACATTCCCTGTGCGGGTTGCGTGTCGCCCCACACGGCCTGCCGAGAGGCAGCCCGACGACATGAGGTAGACGGCATGGTATGCGCCTTCACAACACGGTTCGTCCGGACCGCCCGCTGGGTTGCCACAGCCACAGCGTGGGCGATTCTGGGCACATCGGCCGCCCATGCCACACCGCCCGCTCGCACCCTCCACCCTCCGCTTCACGATCCTTTCACCGCAAATGCTTCCCCGCCGAAACACGCCACGAAAGCTCTTTTCGCGTGCCCGGCCTGTCTTGCCGACGAGGTCCGCCACGACGGATCGCCCGTCGGCGCGTTTGCCACCATCTCGGCCGGTCCGGCTTGCGCCCTGATGCTTCCACCCCCGCCCGATCCCGATTTCGCCCCGGCGCCCCCCGCGCCGTGGAATCCGGCGGTCCACCTGGCCGTCCCCTCGAATGAGCGTTCGGACGCGGCTTCGCGATCCGCATTTCCAGCGTCCCCGGGCGATGCTGAGGAATACGGCGACCCGGGGAGCACGAATGTTGCATGGCTGCCCGATATGCCGGTCGTCGTGTTCCTGTTGACCGGACTGATCGTGGCCCTCCTCCGCTGGCGAAGCCTTCTGGCGATGGAATGAGGGGATTGCGGCCAATCGCAGCAGGCTCAGGCCAGCACCGGCAACTCAGGCCCGCTCGTACGACGGAAACGCTGAAAGGAAGCGCCAGGTGTAGATGCCCGTGGCGTGCCCGTCGGACCAGTGGATGCGCAGCCCGTAGCGTCCGACCAGCTCCGCGCTCTCGGCGGTCACGTCATCGCGGACCGTAGCCGGATCGAGCGTGCGCTTGCCCGTATGTTCGTCCACGCAACCGGCGCAGGGGCAGGCACAGCGCAAATCCCGCGCCTTGTACACACGCGTATCATCCGCCGTCCAGCAGATGGCAATCGTTCGCTCAGACCGTCGAACCTTGATATCCTCAGGAGCTTCTGGCATCGCGTTCTCCTGCCCGCGTGGGGCTCGCCTTTCCGGCGGACGTGGGATTATAGGGGCAATTCGCGTCGGAGTGGAGACGACCTTCCCGCCCATGCGTCTTGTCGGAGGTTGCCAACCTTCCTAAGATCAAACCGAGCCGGCCGCGGACCCACCGAAGCGGAGATGACCGTCCGAGCGGCTGATGGCGCGGCATCGCCCGGTTGACGCGGCAGCCCGGCTGGCGCACCGAGCGACTCCGGTGATTTCATGGAACTACACGCCTGCGATCCACGCCCAGAGCCGCCCCTGCCGGCCCACTTCGTGACGTTGCGGCGCGCGCAGAAATCCCTCACCCGCGCCCTGCTGACTTGGTACCGCGCGAACGCCCGGCCACTGCCCTGGCGGAATACGCATGATCCATACCGCATCTGGGTCTCGGAGATCATGCTCCAACAGACGCGGGTTGAGACGGTTCTGCCATACTACCGACGCTTTCTGAAGGCCTTCCCCACGGTGCGCCGATTGGCCGTCGCTTCTCCAGACGCGGTGCTGAAACTGTGGGAAGGCTTGGGGTATTACAGCCGGGCCCGCAACCTCCATGCGGCGGCGAAGACGATTGTCGCGGAACACGCGGGCCGATTCCCGCGTTCGTACGAGGCGATCCTGCGATTGCCGGGCGTCGGCCGATACACGGCCGGGGCCCTGGCGAGCATCGCGTTCGGTCAGCAAAAAGCCGTCCTGGATGGCAACATCAAGCGCGTGCTGGCGCGGCTGTGCGCCATAGACGCGCCGGTGGACGAACCGGCCGTTGTGGAACGGCTGTGGAGTCTGGCCGAGGCCCTGGTGCCCGCGCGTCATCCGGGCGACTGGAACCAGGCCCTGATGGAACTGGGCGCGGCCATCTGTACACCTCGCCGGCCGCAGTGTGCGTCCTGCCCGGCGCGAAGCGTCTGTCTTGCCTGCCACCTGGAGTTGGAGCACGCGCTGCCCCGCCGGCGATCGCGACGGCCGGTGCCGCACCACGACATTGTGGCCGGTGTGATTGAACGAAACGGTCGAGTGCTGATCGGTCGGCGGCCCGGGCGCGGCTTGCTCGGCGGGCTGTGGGAGTTTCCCGGTGGAAAACGGGAACCGGGCGAGACGGACGAGGCGGCCCTCACCCGGGAGATTCATGAGGAGCTGGGGCTGAAGGTCGCGGTCGAAGCTCCGATCGCCACCGTCCAACATGCATACTCGCATTTCACGATCACGCTGCGTCTGTACGGCTGTCGCATCCGCCGTGGCCGCGTGCGGCGGCAGTTTCACACAGCCGCAAAGTGGGTGGCGCCCGGCTCCCTGCGGCGTTTCGCGTTTCCCGCCGCCAACGGAAAATGCATGGACCAGGTCAGCCTGTGGTTGGCCGGCAGAGGGGGAAGCCCGCCTCGCCGGTCGAGCAGGCGGTAAGGACCGTGTTCTCCAGCGAGGGATCCAGAACGTGCAGCAGGTCCGCCTGTCGGCGCCGGAAGCAGTGCGTCGTGCGGGACGGCGCGTCCGCCGTATCGGGGTGGGAATAGATGACCGAGTCCCGATCGCCCAGACGCTCGATCAGGAACGCCGCATCAACGGTATGACGGCGATCGGTCAGGAGGGCCACGCGATACAGCTTGCGATCATATACCGGCTCTTCCAGCACGCGCACCGGCGTACCGTCTGGATGGCACAACGCCAGTGCGCAGCGCAGGCGGCCGTTGGCTCGACAGATCAACATGGCCTCCGCGTCCAGCGCGTCGTCGAAGAATGACACCAGCAACCGCCGCCCCGCGCGCAGGTCGCGCCGAACGATGGGACCCCATACCGGGTTGCGCATCGTTCGTATCAACCCGTCCGGCAGACATTCGGAAAGCCGGGTCAGCCGGTCGTTCGTGCGCTGGACGATGGTCCCCACACGATCCGGCCGCTCCTCCGGGCGGATCCGACCGGGCTCGACGAGATAATTGCACAGGAAAGCCTTGCAAACCTCCGGCAGGTCCACATTCCATCGCGAGCACCCGTCCGCGCTGACGTGTGGGCAGATTTCGCCCCGCGGCACAACGATATCCGGCTTGTTGATCTGCACCGCCGGGCCGCAACAGGCCTGGCAGCCGTCGCAGTTGCGACGCTTGGCCGATCGTGCGCGCGGCAGCAGCGGCGCCACCGCCGCGCCTCTGGGGCCGGCGCGCGCGGACGCAAACGCGTCCTCAGGCACAGGCACTCCGTGGCAGTGCTTGAACTTCTTGCCGCTGCCGCAGGGACAGAGCTCATTCCGGCCGATCCGCATGTGCCGGCCTCCTGGCAGCGGCGCCGCAGCGAGGCTGCGTTGGAAAGAGAAGGGCGACCACGACATGTATCGGCGTTTTTCTCGATCCGGTTGTCTTGGCACCGACCGGGGGCGCCCGATGAACGGATGCGGCGGCACATTTCGGACGTTCTCCTGTCGTCGCCCGGTCCGGATACCCGTCGGCCGGGCCGCCGCGAGCGTCATTCCGCGTCCGAGAACCCCACGCGCGGGAACGACGCGGCACAGTCGATTCAGACGACCACCGAACGAGAAGTCCAACCTGCCCGCTGACAGCTTTTGACCGGATCGGAAGCCGTTCTTACACTGCCGCCGCGGAACGCAAACCGGTCAATCCGTCGGCGAGGACTGAAAGATGGCGAAAGGCAATCGGATACGCTCGTTCATCGGCATTTCGTTGTGGCTGGCGGCGGCGCCGGCGATGGCCGCCTGGACGCACCTCGGCCCCGCAACGCAGGTCGAACATACGCCCGCGGCCTCGACCTTCCGGTGTCCCGATGCCATCGTGCGCCTTGAAGCGATCGGCGAGCACGTGCTCCGCGTTCGCATGACGCCGGGCAACGCTTTCGGACGCGACTTTTCGTGGGCGCTGACCGGCGACACGCCGCGAGGAACGCTCAAACGGCTGGAAGGCCACGCACAGGAAGACGGGGAGACCTTGTCAACCGGCGCACTGACGGCACGGGTCCACACCCGGCCGCTGCGGATCGACATCCTCGACGCGGACGGACGCACGCTGCTCCACGACGAGCCGGAGCGCGGCATGGGCTGGCGACGCGTCAACGACGAATGCATCGCCGTGCGGGTCTGGCAGGAAATGCCGGACGGCGTGCGGATTTACGGATTGGGAGAGAAAGCCGGACCGCTGAACCACGCCGGACGAGCGCTGAGCATGTGGAACACGGACGCCTGGGGCTACGGTCCCACCACCGATCCGCTCTACAAGTCCATTCCGTTCTTCATCATGGAACACAACGGGCGGTATCACGGTGTCTTCTTCGACAACCCGTGGCGCACGTCGTTTGACTTCGGCGGGCAAGACCGCAACGTGATGAGCTTCGGAGCGGAAGGTGGAGAGCTGGACTACTACGTCATTGCCGGGCCGGGCCCGAAAGATGTGCTGCGGCGCTATACCGACCTGACCGGCCGACTCGAGCTGCCGCCGAAATGGGCCCTGGGCTACCATCAATGCCGCTACAGCTACTACCCGGAAGCCCGCGTGCGGGAAATCGCCGAGACCTTCCGGGCGAAAAGCATCCCCTGCGACGTGCTCTACTTCGACATCGATTACATGGACGGGTATCGCAGTTTCACGTGGAACCCGCACTGGTTCCCGAACCCGCGCAAGCTCACGGACGACCTCAAGGCGATGCGCTTCCACACCGTCGCCATCATCGATCCGGGCATCAAGCGGGAGCCCGGCGACCCCGTGTACGACTCCGGAACGGCCATCAACGCCTGGCTCCGCCGACCCGACGGCAGGCCCTACGTGGGCCGGGTCTGGCCGGGCGAGTGCGTCTTTCCGGATTTCACCAACCCGGCGGTGCGCGACTGGTGGTCGGCCCTGTTCCCCCCCTTCCTCGAAGCCTGCGGGGTGGACGGCATCTGGAACGACATGAATGAGCCGGCCAATTTCGCCGGACCCAACAAGACCCTGCCGCTGGATATCCGGTTCGACAACGAGGGGGAGTCGAAGTCCCACCGGGCGTGCCACAACGTGTACGGACAGCAGATGGCGCGGGCCACCCTGGAGGGCATTCGCCGCGCCCGTCCGGACCACCGGCCGTTCACGATGACCCGCGCCACCTACGCCGGCGGACAACGCTATGGCGCCGCCTGGACGGGAGACAACATCAGCAGTTGGGAGCACCTGCAACTCAGCCTGACGATGACCATGCAGTTGGGCGTCTCGGGAATGCCGTTCGTGGGCCCGGACATCGGCGGGTTCGGCGGCAGCGCCACACCGGAGTTGTACGCGCGGTGGATCCAGGCTGGAAGCCTGCTCCCATATGCACGGACGCACACGGCGTCCGGCACGCCGGACCAGGAGCCCTGGTCCTACGGCCCGGACGTGGAGGCCATTGCCCGCGATTCGCTGCGGCGGCGCTACGAGCTGATGCCGTATCTCTACACGTTGTTTGAGGAATGCTCGCGGACGGGCGTGCCGATCGTTCGGCCGATCTGGATGGAATTCCCCGGTGAACACCCGTGGTTCGAGGACACGGCGTTCATGCTCGGGTCCGCCATCCTCGTCTGGCCGATCGTCCGGGCCGGCGAACAGGAACAACACATCTCACTGCCTCCGGGCGTCTGGTTTGACTGGCACACCGGCGAGATTCACGCCGGCGGCCAGCCGGTGCTCGTGCCGGCCGGACTGGACCACCTGCCGCTGTTCGTACGGGCGGGTTCCATTGTCCCCATGCAAAGCGCTGTCGAATCAACGATGGAAACCCCGGCCGAACCGCTGGTTCTGGACGTCTGGCCGTTCGGACACGCGGAAGGGTCGCTCTACGAAGACGACGGGGAGTCTCTGGCCTATCGTCAGGGCCGGTTCTGCCGAAGCCAATTCACCTGCGAGGCCGCGGAGGATGAGATGACCCTTGCCCTGCCGGCCTGCACGCAGACCGCCGGCCAGGGCGCGCCGCTGATCCGGCTTCACGGACTGGGCCGACCGGTGAACTCGGTGAAGGTGAGGCGCGACTCGTCCGAGATCACCGGGCAGCCCTCGTCGCCGGCGGAGGATGGGATCCTTTCGTCGCCGGGAGCGTTCCGCTTCGATCCGGCCTCCGGCGTGTGGCTGATCCGGGCGGCGCCGCGGGATCACCAGCAGACGGTGCGGGTGAGACTGGGCCCCGACGAGAATGCGAATCGCGAGGCAGTCAGGCTGCGATTCGACGAGGAGAAACGGCCAATTCCGTACCATCGCGGCGTGCTGCCGCCGGTGTATTCGCAAGGCGGTGTCGAGGTGGCCGTGCGCCGAGCGGGAAATCCGCAGTTGCTGCTGCCGCGAATGCGGCTGTCGGCCGAGGCGTTGCCCGTGCTGAAAGTGCGGCTGGCGACCGAGCACGCCACCTCGCTGGGCGTGCGGTTCGCGACCCGCCAGGAGCCAACGCTTTCAGATCGACCGGCCATGAAGTTCGCCATCCGGCCCGACGGCCGGGTGCATGAGTACTCGTTTGATCTGCGGCAGGCGTCGGACGGCCGCTGGTCGGGCACGGTGTATTGGGTGATGCTGAGCTTCCCGGACAACAACCGACAGGGAGAGCGAATCCGCGTGGAGACCGTCGCGTTCGAACCCGCGGCGGGCCCCTGAGCCGCGCCCTCGGCCATCACGCCGTCCGCAGGGCCAGCGCGGTCAAATCATCCTGGCGATCACACAACCCGCCGAGCAGGTGAAACTGGTTGCGACAGCGGAGAAGATTGTGTCCGGGCTCCCGGATGCGATAGTACACGTCGCCCATCAGATGATCCGTCAGGAAACGCAGTCCCTGCTCGTAGGTGATCACTTCCGCGGCGGTCACCAGGTGGGCGATCTCCGCCGGCGTCAGCAGCCCCGCGACGCCCTGGCGGTAGCCCCGCACGAGCGCCTCGAACCGATCGGCGTCCACCCGCACGCGCGAGAGATCCTCCTCGTCCTCCGCGGCAGGACATACCATCGAACGCGCCATGTCGCCGAAATCGAAGAGAGACAATCCCGGCATCACCGTGTCCAGATCAACCACGCAGAGTGCCGCTCCCGTGCGCGAGTCAAACAACAGATTGTCCAGTTTGGCGTCATGGTGAGCGATCCGCTCCGGAATCGCGCCCGATGCCACCAGATCCGGCAGGACGCCGGCCAGCCAGGCATATCGACGCGCATACTCAATCTCACGACGAGCTTCAAACGCCCGACCGACGACATCCTGCCGAACCGCCCGGTCAAACGCCGCCAGACGCGCGCGTGTGTCGTGAAACCCCGGAATCGTCTCCGCCAGCCGCGGACCCGGAAGGTCCGCCAGCATCGCCTGGAATTCTCCGAACGCCCGACCGGCCCGGCGAATCTGCTCGAGATCCGTCGCGACGACATGGCTTTGCGCGCCTTCCACGAGCCGATACGTCCGCCAGCATTCGCCCAACGCGCTCGTGAACAACGGAGCGCCGTCCACCGTCCGCACAACCTCCAGAGTGCGACGCGCCGCGTCCGGCGCGCCGGATGCGCGATATCGCTGTTGCAGATGCTCCGTCACGCGCACGATGTTCCCCATGAGGGCCGCGGGATCGGAGAATACCCGACGATTGATGCGCTGGAGCAGGTAACGCTCGAGGCCTCCTTCTCGCGCGCAGTCGACCTGGTACGACTCGTGAATGTGGCCCCGGCCGAACGGCCGAGCGCCCACGAACCGACCGGCCATCCGAAACCGCCGGCTGACCGCGGCGATCTGTTCTTCCGTCAAGTCGGTCTCGACCATCCCTGCCTTCCGGCCCTCTCCAAGACCGGCCTCGCGCATTTTCCCCCGCGGATTCGCCTGCCCTTCCTCCAATTCGCCGCCGCCGGCGTCATCCTCCCAACCGATTCAGCGCCGCACGCGCGTCGGCATCCCCCGGGTCCACCTCCAGGGCCCGGCGGTATTGCTCGGCGGCTTCAGCGGGCAAGCCCAGAGCCTCCAGGGCCACGGCCAAGTTGTAGTGGGCGTGGATCAGAGCCGGTTCCAGACGCAACGCCGCGCGGTAGTGCTTCTCCGCCTCCACAAAGCGATTTTGCACGGCATACGCCATGCCGAGGTTCAGGTGAACCTCGGCGGAGTCCGGCTCCATCGCCGCCGCCCGCTCGAACCAGGCCGTCGCTTCCGACAACCGACCCTCCTGGGCCAACACCGCGCCGAGGTTCTGGCAGGCCATGGCGTACAGGGTGCGTTCCGGGTTGATCGGCCAGTTCACCACGACGGCCGCGACGAACCCCGCCACCAGCGGACGCACGACCGATCGTCGCTGAAACGTGCGAAAGGCCGCGTGCGCCCGCTCCAACCCCGCCCCGGCGAACAGCGCTAGAAACGGAACCAGCGGATACCGGTACCGCGCCAGGACATAGAACGCCGCCACGCTGACCGTCACCGTCAGAATCAGCAGGTACAGCAACCAGAGTCCGCGCCGCCGCGACCAGGTCAGCACCATACCCATGACGGCCACCGGACACAGCACGCCAAAGTGCATCACCGACCCCAGCATGCGGAGCAACACGGACCACTCCGCGTAGAGGTAGTAGCTCTCCGTGTCGGGAACCTCGAAAGCATTCCAGGTCAGCAGCGCCTTGTAGCCCAGCAGCGCAAGCCATTGCCCGGTGTGCCCGCGGATGAACTCCCACGACCGGCCCCACCAGAACCGCGAGACCTCCCCCGGCGAGAGCGGGCGCCCCGCTGCCTGAGACGCGAGCACTTCGGCATCGGCACGCTCGAACGGTGGCGACTCGTGCCCGCGCACCAGCGGAACGTATCGACCCGTGGCGATTTCGCTGTTGCCGATATAGAAATTCGGACCGGCCTGCACCGTGGTGACCGCAAACGAGCCGTCAACGCGGTAGTTCCGCAACCCCACCGGCACCAGCAACGCCGCTAGGCCGGCGACGAAGGCGAGGCTCCAGACCGTGCGCAGGCCGACGGACGCGCCCCGGTCATGCAGCCACAGCCACGCGAGCACGGGCACGAACCACAGCAGCGCGTTCTCACGCGTCAGGGCCAGGACCGCCAGCACCAGCCCCGTCGCCAGCCAGGCCACGCCCGTGCGCACAGGCGGGCGACGCCCCTCCATCGCGCGGGCATGAATGCCCGAAACGATCAGCAACAGCAGGCACGTCAGCGCCAGCCCCAGCGACGCTTTCTGCACGATGCCGTCAAAGAAAACGGCCGGCGCGTACAGCGCCAACAGGGCTCCGGCCGCCAGGCCGACCCCACGTCCGAAGAATCGCCCGCCGGCCACCCCCAGGCCGACGCACGCCAGCGACCCCATCAACCCCTGAACCAGCCGGATCATCCATGCGTTCGGACCTACCCCCTTGAGGATGACCGCCAGGAAATAGGAATACGCCGGTGCTTGGTAGAAGCTGCGGCTCTCTCCCCCTTTGCCGGCGGCGAGGTCGGCCGCCCAATGGAGATAGGCGGCGGCATCGCCCACCGGCACCGTGAAGAACGGAATCTCCCGTATCTGCACGAAATGCACGACCCGCACGCCAAACGCGACCACCCCGATCAACACGAGCCACACGACGAAGCCGCGCTGGCGGCGATGGACACCGCCGATGCCCGGGGAGCCACTGGAGGCCGACATGGGTTCCTGCCCGCCTGTCATGATCGTCACAGCAGTGTCCAACCGGTGGCACCGGCGGTCAACCATATCGCGCCGGCGCGAAAGTCGGCGGCTGGGCCGGCTTGATAATTGCCATATATTGCGCTTGCCCGGGATGAATTCTCGATGTATTGTAATATTATGCCTCGCAAATCGACCAACATGATCGCGCTTCGGGCGGGCGAGACCTTCGGCCAGCGGCTCCGCCGGCTTCGCAGGGAAAGCCGCCGGACCCAGGCGGAGCTGGCTTGCGCTGCGGGCATCAATCAAGGGTTCCTGTCCGAGATCGAGCGGGACCGAAGGCATCCGTCTGTTCACACGCTGGGGGCCTTGGCGATCGCCCTGTCGGTCCCGGAGGCCGTGTTGCTGGGAGCCGGCAGCGAGCACGACGCGCCACAGCCGTTCGAGGCCCACGAACTCCCTCTGCTGGGGTCGATCCCGGCCGGTCCGCCCTCAGAATCCCAGGAGCAGCTTGAGCTTTTTCCTGTGCTACGACACCTGTGGGCACCAGATCGGTACTGCCTGCGGCTTTCCTTTGACAGCATGGAGCCCACGCTCAAGCCGGATGATATTGTGCTGGTCCAGTACCGCCCCCACGTGGAGCCCGAACACGTTCAAGGAAGAATCTGCGCATGCCTGGTGGAAAACAGCCCCACCCTCAAACGGGTCAGCGTCGAATACCAGGCGGACCAACGGCTCGTCATCCTCCGCGGCGACAACCCCCGGATCCCCCCCTCCGTCATCGACGAAACGACACGCTTCTGCGTCCAGGGCGTCGTACTCTGCCTGGTCAGCCGGACGCTATGATCCCGTCACCCCAAGACTTGCAATAATTATTACAAAAATATGGCCGTTCGCTTGACCGGGCGGCCGCCCTGGGCTATAGTTAGGTATATGTTCGGGTACACGTGGCACACGGGGCGTCGGAGGGGACACCATGATGGGGGATGGTCAGCGGACGATCCGGCTGGAATGCGTTCGCGGACTCGCGGAGGCGCCCGTTTCGCGGCGAGCGGTGGAGGTCCGACTTCGGTTCGGCCTGCCATCAATCGCCGCGGCGGGTGCCGCCGACGGGTTCGCCGGGCCGGTTCGGATTCTCGAGCCCGTGACCATTCGGCTCGGACCAGGCCGGATCGTGGCCTTTGTGGGGCCGTCGGGCAGCGGGAAGTCCAGTGCCTTGAATGCGATCGAGACGATCGTCCCCGGCGGATGCGCGGTGGATCGGGTCGGATTCCCCACGGATCGGCCGGTGGTGGACGTGGTGGCCTCACACGCCGGACTGGCCGACGCGCTGGCCACCCTCAGCGCCTGCGGCCTGTCGGAGGCACCGCTTTGGCTGCGGCATTTCAACACGCTTTCCGAAGGGGAACGGTTCCGGGCCCGGCTCGCCCGGGCCCTCGATTTGCACTCCCGCGGGCGGTCGCCGGCTCCCCTGCTCTGCGACGAGTTCTGCACCAGCCTGCACCGCCGGGCCGCCAAGGCGGTCGCCTGGAACTTCCGCAAACTGGTGACGCTCCACGGCCTGTGCGCGGTCGTCGCTTCTGCCAACGAAGACATCCTGCCGGACCTCCAGCCAGACACAATCGTGCGTCTGCTCGGGCGTGGGCGGCACCAGACAAGCGAAAACCACTCTCACCGCCGGCAACCCAGCTTTGCACGCCGCCTGCGGATCGAGCGCGGCGTGAAAGCGGATTTCGAAATCTTCGCAGACATGCACTATCGCGGCACCGGCGGGCTCGGGTTCGTCGACAAGGTCTTTCTCCTTCGCGACGCTTCCGCGGGCACCGCGCTGGGAGTGGTGGTGTATGCCTTCGCGCCGTTGGGCTTGGCCCTGCGGAACCAGGCCACGGAGGGCCGGTTCCGCGGCCAACCCGGCCGGCTGAATCGCGAGGTCCGCATTCTGCGCCGACTGGTGATCCATCCCGATGTGCGCGGCTGTGGCCTGGGCCAATGGCTGGTCCGCCAGACTCTTCCACAAGTAGGCACGCGATACGTGGAGTGCCTGGCCTCGATGGGCTCGGTCAATCCGGTGTTTGAGCGGGCCGGCATGACACCCATCGGAGTTTGCCCGCTGCCCGCGCACGTGCAGCGCGCGCTGCAATCGCTGGACGACCTGGACGCCGACCCGCTCGCGCGGGACTTCGTGACCCAAATCTGTCGCCGACCGCAAGTCCGCCGGATCGTCTGGCGCTGCGTGCTGCGCTGGTACGAAGCGTCCACGGGCTGCGGTCGCCGGCGAGTGGCCGGACTCTCACCGGCCTGTCTGGCCAGGACTTTCCAGGCCCTGATCGGTTCACGCCCGGTGTACTACCTGTGGGATCGCCGCGCGATGGCCGCATGACGAACGAGGTCATTCTCCCTCCCTCACCGACGGGGCGTCGGCAACTGCGCCTGTGCCGGCGCTCCGTCGGTCACACCTTCAGACACGCCACAGACGGCCGCCAGGCGGGCGGCGTATCCGGCCCGGGAAGAAGATCGGAACGGCTGTCCAGACTTACCGCCAGGGGGCCCATTCCACACAGATCACGAACACCAGCCAGGCCGCCGCACCGACGGCGTACATCCCCAGCACGATGGTGATCCAGAGGCCCAGCACGGCTGTCGGAATCTCGCGGATCTGCCGGCAACGCGTCGTTTTGTACACGATCGCCACAGACAGCGAGAGCGGAATCAGCATGGTCACCCGCCAGATGCCGCCGATGACAACGTATCCCAGGATTGCCGTCAGCGGAGTAGTCATGGTGCCCGCCCCCGCGCCGGCCCGCCGCCGGAACAGGCGGCTTCGGCGATCGGCGCGTCGGCCCGGCCGATCACATCCAGGATGATCAACAGGCTCAGCAACCCGGCAATCCCGGAATACACGACACCGGTCTCCACCGAAGCGTACGACGGATTGGCGTTCTCCAGGGCGTCCGGGGCGGCCCGCGCACGATCGCTCCAGCAATAGGCCGTCAGCCCATGCACGCCGGTACAAGTCTGGGCAAGAAACCAGGTGAAACGTTTCTTGGGCTGGATGGTGTCCTGCACTCCGCCGATGGCCACGCCGGACCAGAACGTGACGGCCACCGTCACCATCAGGACGAGACCTCGCACGCGGCACCCGATCGCCACATGGCCGGCGCCCGGAAGCAGCCAGGACAGAAGGCCCGCCAGGCAGACGCGGGCAAGGGGTTGTTCGAAGATACGAGGGGCAGCCATGGGCCTGGAACGCCGGGTCAGTCCATCATTCTCCGCGGACACTGGTCATCGACACAACCGCAGCACGGGCTTGTGCCAGCGCCGCCGGGCGAGGGCGCCGTCTGCCGGGCGACAAACGTGGAGTGCTGCCGTTCGACCCGCGTGGAATCGCACTGCGGACAGTGCGGCTTCTGGCGACTCTGCATCGAACGGGCCAGGTACTCGAAGCGCGTCCCACACGCGCCACACGCGTATTCGTACAAAGGCACGAACTCACCTCCTCCGGAGAGCCGGTCCGGAAGTATAGGCGGCGTCCGACACCCTCGCAAGCGACCGCGGGATGCGGTCGGCGTTGACAGATTCGGGACCAGGACGATACTGACGCCGCCAGACACGCCCGCCGCACGGCGGTCCATCGGCGATCGAGGCCGGGCGGGCGGACCCTTCGGTCGGAGAGAACCCGATGTCCGGGCACGGAGGCTTGCCGATCATCACGATTCTGCTGTTGACCGTCGGCGGCTGCAGCATCGCGGGGACATGGCAGGTGCAGTCGATCGACCCGCCGTCCGCACGAGAAGAGTTCCCCCTGCACCGCGTCACGTTCGACGACGAAGGCACCTATTCGGACCAGCCGCTGCCGGACCAGGAGGGCGAGCCGACCGTCGGCCAGTACAGTTGGAACCCGGCCTTCTTCACCCTTCACCTGACACCCAGAGGATCGACCACCCGGTTCTACCGGGGATACATCCGGATGGATCGCAAGTTCGTCGTGACTCGAACTGGCAAAGGACCGAAGCTTCGGGCGGTGCTGGTGCGTCAGAGAACACCGGCCAGACCCGCACCGTGACCCCGGGCCGTACGCGGCGTGGACAGACACGAGGGCCGGCGTGGACGGACTGATCAATCTCTACAAGCCGCGGGGAATCTCCTCGACCAAGGCGCTCTACCAGGTGCGGCGGATCACGCGCGTCCGCAAGAGCGGGCACGCCGGAACGCTGGATCCGGCCGCCGAAGGCGTGCTGCTCATCTGCCTGGGTGGCGCCACCCGGCTGGTCGAGCGGCTCATGGACCTGCCGAAGACATACCGGGCCGTCGCGCGACTGGATATCACCAGCGAATCCCACGACAGCGAAGGCCCCGTCACGCCGATTAACGTGCCGGTTGTCCCCACTCGTGAGCAGATTCAATCCCTGCTGGCCACGTTCGAAGGCCAGATCCTGCAGGTGCCGCCGAAATTCAGCGCGCTGAAAGTGGCGGGGCAGCCCGCATATCGAAGAGCCCGGGAAGGCCAGGCCGTTCCCATGCCGCCGCGACCGGCCCTGGTCCACTGGCTGCACATGCTGGACTTCGCATGG
This sequence comes from Planctomycetota bacterium, assembly GCA_052034525.1. GTDB lineage: Bacteria > Planctomycetota > Phycisphaerae > UBA1845 > UBA1845 > JAFGJQ01. The sequence goes on along the minus strand of JBPOIK010000016.1, from coordinate 51,093 downwards.
CCTCAACTCGCGTTCGAGATGGTGTGCGGTCGCGGCACATACGTGCGGGCGATCGTGCGTGACATCGGGGTGGCACTGTCCACCGGTGGATGCCTCACGGAATTGGTTCGCACGCGTGTGGGCCCCTTCCCAGCGGACTCGGCGTGGACGCTGGAGGCGCTGGAGGCGCGGAAGGACCCGGGGGAGGCGGTGCTGCCGCTGGAAGCGATGCGAACACTCCTGGAAAAACCGGCATCCACCACGCCACCACTGCGGCCCGACACGAGCCCGCTAGTGTGACGCCGACCAGATCAAGGTGATCGTCCGTAATGACCGCAACTCGCTCGTGCGTCGGCCGCCATGCGTCCATCCTGCTCTGGCGCCTGACATAACTCCTTTGCTCCCGGCAGGTTCGTTCACGGCACGTCGGAATCGAATCCTTGCACGCACCCGCAAACCGCGGAACAGCGCCCGCGGAAGCCGGCGATGCGGTCCACCGGGCGGGCAAGACCGAAAAAATTCGCGCGCAGGGGGCTTGATTCGATTTTTGTTTCGTCCTATACTGGTTTTCGACAGAGCGGGGTATTTTGCAAGGCGGAGAGAGAGCACCCGCCTTCGAGAGAGAGTGCCCCAGAGACGTTCGATAGTTTTGCTGGTTTGCGTGTAATCGCGCACTTGCGCGTTTGCATTGCTGGTGACGGTGCGCTGCTCTTTCCTTCGAGAAAGTGCCAATCACTTTCCGTCCTCCAAGAGCAGAGAGAGCCAGTACCCCGGCCGGTGAAGGTGAGAGAGCACCGGCCAACAAGAGAGAGAGCGTACGAGAGAGAGAGCAACACGGCGTCAGACGCCACCCTACAATTGCAGCGCACCAGAGCAGTCACCAAGCCTGGGAGAAGGGGCAGTGTCCGGCCTGAGAGAGCACGAACACTGCCCCTTTCCGTTTGCGCATTTCCGACCGACAGCCGTCGCTTCCCCGCTGAACCCGCGACGCGGCCTCCGCTCGTAACGACAGCGCCAGACACCGGCTCTTTCTTCAACCCGACCGTAGCGGCAAATGCCAGTCGAGCGGGCGCCACGCTTCCCTTGGCAGCGAAGTTCGCCCGGTGGAACCCGCCGAACCATGAAGACGCCCAACGCCGCATATCGCAGCGCGTCCACCACGCCGGCGGCCCGGACGTCAGTCTGAAGGGTGCCCGATCCGCCTGCTGAAGCGTGACAGACCGGAAGAACGGATCATAACAGCATCGAACACGCGATCGGGCAGCAGACGGGCCATCAGCGGCACCCAGCGGGCGATGGGCGTGACCGTGTACCGGGTCCGCGGCCGATGGGACTCGACGGCCCGCCGGATCGCCACGGCAACATCCAGCGCTGTGCCGCCTCCGGGCTCCGGTCCGGGGCGACGCCGGGTCATCAGCCGGTAGGCCTCGGCATACGGAGAATCCTCGATCCGGCTGTCCTCGCCCATGCTTTGCTGGGCGTTGTCGAGCACGTTGCGACGGAACTCCGTCTGGATGGGACCCGGTTCAATCAGCACGACCCGGATCCCCCACCGTTTCACCTCCATCCGCAAGGCCGCAGAGGCCGCATCCAGCGCGTGCTTCGAGGCGGCGTAGGCGCCCATGAAGGGCACAACCACGTGGGCCACCACGCTCGAGACATTGATGATCCGACCCGACCCGCGTTCGCGCATGCCCGGCAGCACCCGCCGGGTCACCTCGATCAGCCCGAACAGGTTCACCTCGAACTGACGCCGCCAGTGCTCCAGCGGAATATCCTCGAACGCCCCGGCCTGGCCGAAGCCCGCGTTGTTGACCAGCACGTCAATCCGACCCTGCTCGTCCAGAACACGGGTGACGGTCTCCTCGATGGTCGCGGGGTGCTGCACGTCCAGTCGGGCCACTCGTGCTTCCGACCCCAGGCCCGCCGCCCACCGCTGGAGCTCCTCGACGGACTCGGGCCGGCGCGCGGTGGCATACACGACGTGGCCACGACGCGCCAGATCCTCCGCGGCCGCCCGGCCGATCCCCGTGCTGCAGCCGGTAACCAGAACGACATTGGGCTTGGAGGTCTTCATGGTTCACAGATGGATTTCCGCCGTTGCGGCAAATGAGGTGAATGCCGGTCCCGACGACCGGCGGCGTGCGGAAGACGGCTCCCGAAAGAAACCACGCTCGGCGCCCGCCGATCGGGCGCCTACTTCGCCGTCCCGTCGGGCAGGAAGTCAAGCCCGCTGAACAACCCAGTCAGCAGGAACGACTTGGAGCCGTCCACCAGCGCGTCACGAACGCGCATCTCGCACGTGCCAAAAAGGGTCCCGCCGGACAGAAGAGCGGTCAGGAGCACCGTCCATCGCCTCAGTCTCGGCTGATATGCCTTCATGCCAGACCTCACAGATGCAGAAGGAATCCGTCACCCCCGCTCCGCGCCGAAGCTGCAAAGAAGTCATGAACCCCCGTCCGTGATCCGATTCAGCAGCGACCGAGCGTTGACAAAAGTGTCCGGGCCGGAGTACTCCGTCGGCTGACTGTCACCCGGAAGAACGTACGATTTCACGACGACATTGCCCGGCACCCCGACCTGGGTCGTAGCCTGGAAAATCAACGTGTCTCCGCAGCGGTAATTCCCCGCCCTTGCGTCCAGGGGATTCACCCGGGCCGGTACGCCGAACCCGGTGATGATCTCGTCGGTCCCCGCCCCGATGCCGATAAAAAGCCCGGGCTCGTCCGCCGGGAAGTTCAGGTTCTCCCCCAGGCCGACCCGGACGGAGCCGCAGTCGACGAGCAGCCCCACCTCGTTGGTCAATCCGTTGGGAAACGTATCCAACTGATAGGTCTGCGTCTGCAACTGCATCGTCGTTTCGCCGCCCTCCTCCACAACGACATTCCGCTCCACCGTCACGATGAACTGGATGGGGTTGTCTGTCAGATTCACGAGGCGAATGAGGTTGAAACCGGACGCCTGTCTCGGAGCCAGCGGAATGACGCCCCCCTGCGTGTAGTTGATGAACGATGGGTTCAGGAGGCGAGCGTTCTCGCCGCAACCGCCGGTCCAGGCCGCACAGGCCCCCAGCACGACAACCATCCAACATGCACGCAGTCGCAACATCGTCAGGTCCTCCTGGACCGTGGTCTGTCTGGATCGTCGCTGCGGTCAGCGAACCTGGGTCTTCACCGCAAACCGACCGGGAAACGCGTCAATGGTGGCCTGATTCTCTCGAAGGTATCCCGGAAAACCACCTTCGAAAGGCACAAAAGGCATCTGCAGCGTGCCCTCCAGCGAGTACATAACGACCGAACCGCAGGTCAGATTCAGAATCGGTCCGGCCACATCGCGAACGCCGATGTTCCGCAGAACAACCGTGTCCCCACGGGAATCCACGTCGTCCACCTGCAGCACGTAAAACTGCGGAGGATACAGCTCTACCAACTGGATGTCGCTTCCAAACTGCTGAATGTCCACCCGCTCAAACTCACCCCAGAAAACCGGAATGTAGACTTCGATCGCAGTAGGCGCCACAACCACACCGGCCACGTCGCACTGCAGAACCTGGTTGTTCAGGGGCGGGCGCGCCAGATCCGGCGGAATCACCGCCACCTCCGTCTCGTCCTCGATCAGCGTGGCCGACTGGCTGATCTGAGCCCCATCCAGAAACTCCAGCACACGCGAGGTGCCGTCCGAGAAAGACACCTGAACCTGCACACGGACGCGCGGACGTAGATTCGCATCCGAGACATCCAGCCCCTGATTCGCCATGTACTGCAGCAACGCCCCGTCATAACGCGCGTTGCTCACGAAGAAAACCGGCACGTGACCCCGCGGATTGTCCGTCACCTGAACCTGAGGCGGAATCCGCTCGGCCGGAAGCATGACTTCTACAAACGACGGATTCAGGGCGTCACAACCGGCCAGAACAAGGCCCAGCCCCACGAGAGCGACCGATCGAATGCCAGCACGAAACCACCCCCAGCCAAGCCAGGGCAGTCGCGGCAAATCTGACTTCTCTGACACGTTTGACCTCTCGTCGTTCAGTGCTCTCCGCGGCCTGCCCTCCGTACGACCCCGAAGCGCTGGCAAGCCCCGGCCTATTCTGCTGTTAGTATCGACGATGGACGTGGCCGGTCAAGTCCCCGATGCCGGTCCGAAAAACGCCCATCCACCCCGCCGGGGTGTTGACGCCCGCCCCGTATCGTCTGTACGCTTTCACGGGCAGGCGGGGTACCCCCCCGGACGCCCGGCCCGCCGCAAGGGAGTCGAAATGCCGGAACTGGTGCGATTCGGGGTGTCCATGGACGCCGAGCTGCTCGCGGCGTTTGACAGGCTGATCGGACGCAAAGGGTACGCTAACCGCTCCGAAGCCATCCGCGATCTTGTCCGCGATCGACTCATTCAGTCAGACTGGGATGACGGAGAGGGACCGGCTGCCGCCGCCCTCTGCCTGGTGTATGATCACCATACTCCGGAGCTTAGCGGCCGGCTGACCCGGATCCAGCACGATCATTCAGACTGCATCGTCTCCACGCTGCACGTGCACCTGAGCCACCGAGACTGCCTGGAAGTCATCATCCTCAAGGGCAAGCCCAGAAAACTGCAGGAGCTGGCCGACCGCTTGATCGCCACGCGCGGCGTGAAGCACGGTCGCCTGGTGACCTCCACCACCGGCCACGGATTGGCCTGACGGCACCGCGGCCGCCCAGGCCCGCGGCCGCCAGGGGATCCCCCCTCCGGTCGCCTCCCGTGCCCGCATACCCGACGAACGGACAGCCGGATCGATCGGCCTTCGCTCTTCTGCGCCCGGTGGCCAGATGGGGTGCCATTGCTTGTCTGAACGGGCGACTGAGTGTAGCCTATCCGATTCGTGCGCGGTGCCGTGCGGCGACCCCTCTGGTGAGGTCAGCGCCGTGGAGGTCGATCGCCGGCCTCAAGCGGGCACGCGCTGGACCAGAACGCAAAGCTCTCTTTCGGAATGCAACTATGGCGGCCAACCTGCGATACAAGTCCGACTTCACCGAGACCCTGGCAGTGCATGCGGCGTTGCAGCAGGCACTTCGGGCAAATCTGTACAAGCGCGACCCGAAGGTGCTCGCGGCGGCCCGCAAGCTCGTCAAGATTCTCGAGGGAGAGCGATCCACTTATGGCCGGCAGCTCCGCATGATCCAGTTGATGCAGAAGGGCGCCACGATCCAACAGATGGGCAAGCAACTCCGTTGCTCCCGTCGCACGCTCTTTCGCTACCTGAACCACTTGGAATCGGCGGGCATTACCATCACCCTGGACGGCAGCGAATACACCGTGTCCAAAGACCTGCTCAAGCTGTTGCGCTTCTGATCCATCGGCCCGACGCCATCGCCCGAACACGGGCACCGGACCCCCGACAGGCTTCGAAGGGTATCCGCCGGGAGGCTTGCTCCTTCGAGTCGGACCTCGCGCCTCGCGCAAAAAAGTGCCCGCGGCTCCGCGGGCACCTCGTGTCGGGTCTGACAGATTGCTTTGTCCACTGAATCCGTTTCGACCACTCCTCCTCAGAAGGATCGCCGCCGCACAGGCACCTGTGCCGGCCGACGCTCACCCGCCAGGGTGAGCACGGAACTGGTGATGAGCAACATTGCCGCCGGACCGACCCGCAGCAGGGCGTATCCCACAATCCCGATCCCGATCAGCACGCAAACCGGAGGGGCAACGCACAGAACCGCGGAAGCCTGCCTGGCGATTCGTTTCATCATCATCCCTCTCTCCCTTCCCCATGACTCCAAGGTCGCCGCTCATTCGATCCGGCTCTCAAGTCAACCAATTCAAGGGCAGAGCCGCCGGTGAATCAACCTCCCCCGATCGGCCGACCACCGGGTCCGCAAATGTCCCGGGAAAAACGCGACCGAGGCTCGGAAACGGCGTTTCCGGACGTCCGCCGAAAAACCCCGCGCGCGAAGATGGGCGGTCTGCCGAGTTCTGGGACGGGATCAGAGATATGCGAGAATTAACGTGACGATGCCGGCCAACAGCGTGATGACCGCGCAAACCCCCAGCATCTGCCGAGCGGCGTACGACACCCTCACAAACGGCCGATCCACGCGGTCCAGCAGGCCACAGAACACGTCTTCCAAAAGGATGACAAACTGGCCGAACGCCGTATCCGGGGACAACCACCGCGGGCGGACGCTCGACCCCCGGGCCGCCACCTGCGTTCCCGGGCCCGATTCGTCATCGAACCGGATATCCGCCTCCGTGGGAGAGTCGTCGAGACTCGGAACGTCGCCGTCTCCGAAACTCATTTCCGGAGGCAGATCGAAAGGGATTCCGGCGGCTGCGGCTGGCTTGTCTTTGGCCGGAGCCTCGCCCCCGATCTGGGCCTGCGCTTCGTCGAGCAGACCTTCGATTCTCTCCAGTTGATCCTCAATCGGGGCATCGCCCAGCAGCGCGCCGATGTCCTCGGTCGTCGGCACAACGGCCGGCGGCGGCTCCGTGGGTGGCGGTTCCGTCGGCGGCGGCTCCGTGGGCGGCGGCTCCACCGGTACGGCTGGGGAAACGACCTCAAGCGGACTACCCGCACCTTCCCCTCGAAGAAGTGGTGTCCCCTCGAAGGACACATCCGCAACAGATTCGGACTCATCCGGAGCGTCAGCCTCGACCGGCGCTGGGGCATCCGCTGGCGCTGGGCCGTCCGCCGGCGCTGGGGCATCCGCTGGCACCGGAGCATCCGCCGATACCGGAGCGTCCGCCGGCACCGAAGCATCCGCCGGAACCGGAGCATCCGTCAGCGGCGCGGTTTCCGCCGCCGGTGGCGGTGTTGACTCAGTTGCTGGCGTCGCGGGTGCCTGCGCGGATTCGATCTTGCTCTCGGCGGGTCCGATGTTCTTCAGCAGCGTCTCCGCGATGCGCGCGGCCTTGTCCAACGCCGCGTCAATGGGGTTGGCGCCCGCATCCTGGCTGCTGCTGAACGGATTGCTATCGCCCGGGGGAGGCGTCATGCTGCGCAGGGCCCCCTGCTTGAGTACTGCCGCAAGTACGGACTCTCTGCTCATTATCGGATGCGCCCCGCGGCGGCTTTCGGTTGTACCAGGTTTCCCTTCGCCCGATAATGCCCATCATGGCCCAGCCGCCTCGGTTTTTCTGCCCCATCCTCACCGACGATCACGTTGACCTCTCGTCGGAGGAAGCCCACCACGCCCGAACCGTCCTGCGCCTTCGCGTCGGCGACGAGGCCATCGTCTTCGACGGCCAGGGCACGGAGGCCCGCGGACGATTGAACCGTGTCTCGCGCCAGCAGGTCTCTTTGACACTACATGAGCGGGTCCACGTACCCTATGAGTTCCACACCCGTCTGACTCTGGCGGTCGCCATGCCCCGCGCCCCGCGACAACACATCCTCTTCGAGAAGTGCAGCGAAATCGGCGTGGATGCCGTCTGGCCGGTGGAGTTCGAGCGGAGCGTCGCCCGCCCCGGACACGGAATCCAGACCAGGGGACAACGGACGGCTCTGGAAGCCGCCAGGCAAGCCCGCCGGGCATGGGTGCCGAGCGTCGAAGCGCCTCAGTCTTTCGCGACGGCGCTGGGCCGGGCCGAATCGTTTGACCGAGTCGTCGTGCTTACGCCCCTGCCGGAGGCCGCGCCGCTGGTCCGGCTTCTGGCGGCCAATCGCGCCGGCCAGCGGCTGATGGTGTGGATCGGCCCGGAAGGCGGCCTGACGGAGGAAGAACTGGCCTCGGCCCGACAAGCCGGTGCGCAGATCGCAAGCCTGGGGCCCACGATTCTACGGATCGAGACGGCCGCGATCGTCACGGCCGCGCTGGTGGCGGCGATCGATTCAGCCGGTCTGCACGACCACACACCAGGATCCTGACATGCACGAACCGAACAAGCTCGATACGAAAAACGCGGCGAAGACCGCAAAGAAACGCGCCAAGGCCGCACGCAAAGCGGAGAAGGCCCGTCTCAAGGCCCAAACCGCGACGGCACCGGCGGCGGAAACGGAATCGGACTCGGCAGACCGCTCGCTTCGCGCCGCGGAACGGTCCGCCCGGGCATCCGAGAGAAGCGCCCGTCTGACATACTACCAGGTGTGGATCGGAATCATCGCCATCATCGTGTCGTTGATCGTCGCCGCTCTGGCCTGGCGACAGCATTCACGCAGCCGACCCGAACCAGCGACTTCTCCAGCCGTGTCCATCCGAAACCGGCCGGACTACGCGCCGCCTCCGCCCGCGCGTCTGGCCAGCCATGCCCGAACGGCCTCCGCCGTAACGCCCGCCAGATGAACCGTCTTGACGGGCGACGTCTGCCCCTGAACCACCGTCACACACTGCCGGCGAATGCCCAACTCCCCGGCCAGATACGCCACCAGGGCGGCGTTGGCTTTCCCCTTCTCCGGCGGGGCGGCCACCGCAATCTTCGCCCGGCCGTCCAGTTCCCCCTGAAGCCGCGTCCGCGACGCCCCGGGCACGACCTTCACCGGCAGCCGCACGCCCGTCTCGTCCGGAGTCAGCTCGATCACGAATGATCTCTCCTGGACCGATCTACCGATGCGTGTTCCGCGGGAGCAGTTCGAGCTCGAAGGTCTGCACCTCAATCTGGCCGCTCGCCGCGGATGAGTCCGTGCCCTGAACCCGCACCAGCCCCGCCAACACAAACTGATACGCCAACCCCGGCTCCAGGGTCACGTCAAACGACGGCTTCTCCCTCCCGACAAAATGCTGCGGGCCCTCGGACGTGCCCAGATCGACCAACACCGCCCGTTTGAGCACGTTGCGGTTCGAGTCGCGGATGTACACCTTCAGGCCCAGCGTATCGGCGGGTTTGGTCAGGTCGGACGCGTCGGCTTCCACCATGTACTCATACTTCAGATCGAACACGGCGGTCACATCGATCGGGGCGTCCACCCGCGTCTCGATCACCTGCCCGACCTGGAACTCCGCCTTGGCCGTGCCCACGGCCGTGGCGGCCGCTTTCGCCATCGCCGTACCGGCCGGCCGGGCCCACGCTTCTGCCGCAGCCTCGCCGCTCGAGGCGCGCTGAGCGTCGAACACGTTGAAGAGTTGATCCTTGGGAAAGTACAGCGGCTTTCCGTCGGCAAAACGCGACTCGATCGGCACTCGCTTCTCGGACGGAGGCAGGCTGATCTTCTCGCCATACCCCCCGCCTCCGCAGCCGCAAACGGCGGCCAACACAACCCCACACCCAAGAGCCCACGCACGCACCACGTTTCCTCCAGGCATGTTCCACCTCATCGAAGTGCCACTCGCGGTTCCGCCCGCCGTTCGGCCGGCGACGCCGCCGACCAACCCGGCCGACCGCTACCAACCGCCCGGGCTCCGGCCATCATCGCGCCGTCGCGCCCCGACGGCAATCAAACCGCGCGGGCCCCCGCATCCCGCAACGTGCCGGGCCGGGCGCCTCACGCCTTCCGCAAGGCGATGTGACATGTGGCGCCGTCGATGGATACATCCGCCCGGCCCGCGGCGTCGGAAAGCGGGTCGGCGGTGATCTCAACGGCCAGCGTTTCGCGGGCGATATAGTCGCGAAACGCCGCGACGGCTGCCGTCATCTCCCTGGCGTCCGAACGCAGCGACAGGACAATGCGGTCCTCGATGTTGAGGCTCGCGTCCTTGCGCAGGTTCTGCACGTTGCGGACCACGTCGCGGGCGATCCCCTCCTGCCGCAACTCCGTCGTGATCCGCTTGTCCAGAAGCACCGTCGTCTGCTGATCCTCGACACCCACCCAGTCCTTGCCGAAATCCTTCTGCACGATCACTTCCGACGGCTCCAACAGCACGGTTTCCGTCCCGGCATCCACCGAAACCGTCCCGCCGGCCGCCACCCGCGCCGCCGCCTGAACGGCATCAACGGCCGCCAGGCCCTTGAGAATATGCGGCACAAGTGACCCGTACTTGGCGCCGATCGCCCGCTTGTCCACGTCCAGTCGAACCCGGCACAGACCGGCCGAATCCTCCCGCACGCTGACACGCTTGACGTTCAGTTCCTCAGCAATGTGGGCCTGGAACTGCTCGACGGCCTGCCGCTCCCGCTCGACCGGCGTGGCCACAACCAGCTCGGCCAGCGGCTGCCGAACCTTCAGCTTGGAGATCGTCCGGGCCGACCGGGCCAGCGACACCACCCGCAACACGGCGTCCATACGGTCGGACAGCTCGTCGTCGATCCGGGCGGCGTCTGCCTCCGGATAATCGCACAGATGCACGCTTTCCGGCTGCCCGTCCGCCTGCCCGCTGACAAGGTGACGGTAGATGTGCTCCGTGACGAACGGGACGATCGGCGCCATCACTTTGCACAAGGTCACCAGCACCTCGTACAGGGTCTGATACGCCGCCAGTTTGTCCGTGTCACCCTCGGCCGCGCCCCGCCAGAACCGCCGCCGGTTGCGACGGATATACCACGCGCTCAGATCGTCCAGGAACCGCTCGATCCGCTGGCAGATGGGCGGCAGGTTGTACTGCTGGAAATTCTCCCGCGCCGTGCGAATCACCCGCTGGAGGTCCGACAGAATCCAGCGGTCGATGTCCTGGCGCCGGTCCAGCGCCACCGACGGCGTGTGCGGGTCGAACCCGTCCAGTCGGGCGTAATTGCAGAAAAACGCATAGGAATTCCACAGCGTCAGGAGCACGCGCCGCCGCACCTCGTCGGCCGGCGTGGAGGTCACCCGGCACAGCCGCTCGCCGCCCACCGTGTGCGTCATTTCCGTGCCGTCGTCGAGCCGCACGGTCACAGGCTCATCCGGGTGGCGCAGGCCGAACGGCAGGTCCACCGTCGGAGGCTGTGAACAGTACATCCAGCGCATCGTGTCCACGCCGATCTGCTCCGCCGCCTCCTCGAACCAGATGGCCGTCCCGTCGGACTTGTGCATCACCTGGCGATTCTCGTCGAGCACCAGCGCGTGACCCAGAAGCGTGCGGAACGGCGGCCGGCGGTCCGGCTTGCCCAGTTCCATCATGGTGCTCATCGCCAGGATGGAATAGAACCAGTTGCGGAACTGGCCGGGGAAGCACTCGGTAACCAGGTCGGCCGGAATCCACTGCGACCAGTAGTCGCGGTCCGTGTTGTAACGCGTGGTGGAGTAGGCCACGATCCCCGCGTCCAGCCACGGGTTGCCCACATCCGGAACGCGCGAGGCCGTTCCGCCACACGTGCCGCAGCGGATTTTGATCCAGTCCACGTAGGGCCGATGCGGGCTGTGGCCGTCAAACCGATCCCAGCCCTCCACCGCCCGCTCCTTCAGCTCGTCGCGTCCGCCGATGACGTCAAAGCTCCCGCACGCGGGGCATTCCCAGATTGGCAGGGCCAGGCCCCAGTAACGCTTCTTCGAGATCATCCAGTCCTTCATCGTGCTCAGCCAGTCGAGCTCGCGCTCGAGGCCACGCATGGCCGGCGGCAGCCACCTGACCTGCCGGGCAACCTCCTTGATCTCATCGCGCCAGGCCATCGAAATGTACCACTCGTCCACCAGCCGGAAGACCAGCGGATCGCCCGTTCGCCAGCAGTGCGGGTAAACGTGCGGATACTCCTCGACCGCCACCAGCAGGCCCTTGGCCTTCAGGTCCGTCACCACCGCCTGAGCGGTTTCGTCGTCGGCGGCCCTCATGCCGGTGAACCGGCCGAACCCGTCGACAAACCGCCCCTCCTCGTCCAGGGGAGCGATGGCCGCAATCCGGAAGTGCAGACCCCAGGCGTGGTCCACGTCGCCGCAGCCCGGCGCGGAATGCACGATGCCCGTGCCCTCCCCCGCGACCACGTACGGCTCGCCCTTCGAATCCCGACCGGGGTCGAACACCACGTGCCCGTCCCGGCCGCTGGGCCAGGCACGCTGATCCGCGGGAATCAGGTCCATCGGCTGCGCGTATCCGCCCTTGTGCTGCTGGGCCGGCAGTTCGTCGAACGGACCGTCGTATGTCCACCCGATCATCTCGCCGCCGGAAATGACGCCTTCGATCGTGTATCCGCCGTGCTCCTGGAAAACCTGGTGAATGGTCCTGAGCTTCGGCACGCCTTTCGGCCACGGCTGGCTGCCGAACCCTTCCTTGAACTGCGATTCCAGACGCGGGTAATTCAGGTTGTCCTTCGCGAAATAGTAGACCGCGCCGTCCTTCTTCGCCCGCAGCCGAACGTATTCCAGCTCGGAGCTGACGGCCACTCCCGTGTTCGACGTAAGCGTCCAGGGCGTCGTGGTCCAGACCAACAGATACTCATTCTGCCGGCCGCGGATCGGAAACCGGACAAACACCGAGGTGTGGGTCACCAGGCGCCGGCCTTCGGCGATCTCCATGTGCGAGTACGCGCAGCCCGCCTTGCCGGACCACGGCATGACGTCGGTGCCCTTGTAGAGGTGGCCCAGCTCGTGGCATTTTTTCAGAAACGACCAGATCGTGTAGTTGTTGTCGTCCGTCAACGTGAAGTACGAGTCGGACCAGTCCATCCAATAGCCCAGGCGGATGGACTGCTGCGTCTGGATCGCGGAATACTTGCGGACCCGCTCCTTGCACGCCTCCGTGAAGCGGTCCAGGCCGAACGTCTCGATGTCCTTCTTCGTCTGGAAACCCTGATCGCGCTCGACCTCCACCTCCACCCAGAGCCCCTGGCAGTCGAACCCGTTCTGGTACCGCAGCTCGTGCCCGGTCGCGGCGAAGTACCGCTGGAACGCGTCCTTATACGTCCGGCCCCAGGCGTGATGCACGCCCATCGGGTTGTTGGCCGTGATGGGCCCGTCCAGGAACGACCATTTCTTGCCGCCACGGTTCTTCGCCCGCAGCTTCTCGAACGCCTGGGACTCCTCCCAGAACTTCAGCACGGACCGTTCCAAAGCCGGAAAGTCGACCTTCGGACTGACACTCTCAAACGCCATAGCGACTCCTCGGCGCCGGTCGCCGGGCGGCCCGCCGGAGAACGGATCAAACCCGCTCCGATCATCCGTCGGCCGGCGCAACCCCCGCGCCCGACACGCGCTCCACACCAGACAAGCCGCACACTATAGCGGGACCGGCCCGGAAAGTGAACGGGCGCACGTAACGGACGCCGACGGGGAAAACGCGGAAGCGCCGAAACGCCGGCGCGATGACAATGGAACGCGCAAACGCAGAAACGTCGAGGAGCTTTGAGCGCCTTTCCAGACTGCCCCTCACAAACGGCATCACAGAAGCAGGCCCGGTCGCCGGACAATGAGCCCCCGGGCGCGCACACGATTGCTCGCGCCGACCTTCCCATCGACGCCGGCGTCAGGCCTCCGCCGCCGTCCCGGCGGCAATCCTGTACGCGGCGGCAACTGCGAAGAGCACGAACAAGAGATCAAAAAAACTGACCGTGTTCTTCAGCGCGAACACGGCGAAACTGGGAACCCCCGTGCTGACGACCAGGCTTTGGAGAGAAGGAAGACCCTCCAGAGCGATTGCCCAATCCTGTTCGTTTCGCTCCCGGTCGAGAATGGTCGTCCGGGCCTGGGCAATCCGTTCCGTGCTCGAAAGGGCCTGAACCTCCTCCAGAATCGTCTGCCGGATTTCCTTCCATTCCGCCGGCAGCAGCGACCGGCCTTCCGGGGGAGAGTTCAGTTTGTCAAGCAGCTCCTGAGGAGACAGCGTGCGGACGTCCTCGATTTTCTGGGCCAGCGTCCAACCCTCCTTCGTTTCCTCGACCTCGCGCATGCGAACGGCGACGAGGGCCGCGATGGCGTATTCCTCGTCCCGCCACCGACCCTCCTCTTCCCAGGCAAGGTGATCGCGGATGCACGCATCAAGCTCGGCGTCGGACATCGCGTCGAATCGTTCCATTTCCTCTTCGTAGAACGATTGCCGCTCGTCGTCGTCGCCAGGCAGACCTTGCTGGTCTCCATGCCGATCGGCGATGGCCGCGGCGATCCAGGCCTTCTGGAACTCCCGCTCGTCCGCCGTCGCAATGGGGAAATCGGCTCGGTAACGATGGTACCGGACATACCGATCGCGGAGTTGTTCGTCGCTGAGCTTCCCGTAGATATCCGCGACCTTGGCGCGCGCCTCCCGGAGCACCGCACGGTTCGCGGCCGTTTCGCCGGACTCAGAGTCCACAAGGGATTCCCCGACCAGGTCCCCCGTCATATAGATCAGCAGAAACGAGTGCATGAGATTCCGGGCCGGGCTCTTGAAGTCGATCACCTGACTGACGACCGGCCAGAGAACAAACGTCACGATCAGAATCTTGCCCAGGGCAATACCGCCCACGGCCAGGATGGCCGCCACCGCCCCGGCCTTGAAATCTTCCTTGCGGTATCCCAGCCGCATCCCCAGGCCCGCGAGCGCGCCCAGGCCGACAGCAAGCCAACCGATCTCCCACTTCGTGACGACCGCCACCACGCACCAGACAACCGCGCCAATTATCGCGCCCACGGCACTGAACGCCGTGCCCAGCAGAAAGCCGCCGGCCGACAACACCGCGGATCGGGCCACGGCCGCACCCCTCCCGGAATCGGCCGACGCCGGCTTCACGCTGCGACCGACCTTGACGTCATAGCCGCACGCCACGCAGAGCCGGGCGTCCGCCGGCATCATTGTGCCGCATTGCGGGCACGGATTCTGATGGCGGGGCGGAGTTGGAGGAGCCGCCGCAACCGTGGTCCGCGCCTCGTCCGCAAGCGACTCCAGGAGCGAGGAGGTATCGTCATGCGCATCGACCGCGGGCCAGTCCGCTTGCCTCGGCTTTTCCGTCGAGGCAGGCACCTCAATCGTGAACTTGTGCTCACATTTGGGACACTTGGCTCGGCGACCGACCGCGCTTGCGGGAAACCCCAGCTTGGCGTCGCAGTTCGGGCAGGGAACCTTGATCCGATCACCCTTTGGATCCGCCATGGAAGAACCTGCTCCTGCAAAAGGAAATGCAAATGGCGATCTGCCCCGCCGAAACCCGTCCGATGGGGCATTGGCCATTTTGTGCCAACAGTGTAGCGAGAATGATCCAGGGGAGGCAAGCGGCCGGAACGGAAAAATCGTGCCCGGAAGCAATGGCCGTCCCACCTGATCGGCTGCCCGCCATACTCCGCCACGCCGGGCGCGGGGTTGTCATGCGGCGCGAACCGGCCAAGCATCGCCAGCGGCTCGGGGAATCCCTCGCCATACACGAACCCGCGCAGCGCGGTCCTGAGGGGCTCGCTCGTTAGTCAAAGGCCAAACAGCAGGGCCCTGGAATCTGCTGCATGCTACACCGTCACCGCCGGATGACCGGTTTGGACAATCAAGCTGCGGTTGCAGCGCCAGGTCCGAAGAGCGAGCCCCGGCCGCGGCGGCGCTCGCGTCAAACGTCCGCAGGGCGACTCGTGACCGCCAGAGCTCGGTCCTGCGACCACACGCCGGGGATGGCCGTGTCACACTTGGGGCACCGGCCGTCGCGGATGCGGTTGTCCGTGGTCTGCATGCCGACACGGTGGATCAGTTCGGCGCCGCAGGAATGGCAGTAGGTGTTCTCGCCCTTGTGCATGGGGACGTTGCCCAGGTAGACGTAGCGTACGCCGGCGTCCAGGGCCGTCTGCCGGCACCGCTCCAGCGTGGAGACCGGCGTGCGGGGCAGGTTCGTCAGCCGATACGTCGGGTGATAGCGGGTGAAGTGCATGGGGACGTCGGGCCCGAGGTGCTTGACCACCCATTCGCTCATCCGCCGGATTTCGTCCGCGGAGTCGTTGAGTGTCGGGATGATCAGAACCACCAGCTCGAACCAGATGCCCACGTCTTTGAGCACCTCCAGCGTGTGCAGCACGGGTTTGAGCTCACCCGCGCATTGTTCGACGTAGAAGGTCTCGGTGAAGGCCTTGAGGTCGATTTTTACCCCGGTCAGCGCCCGACAGAGCTCGCGCAGCGGCTTTTCGCGAATGTACCCGTTGGAGATCATCACGCTGCCCACGCCCTGCTGCCGGGCCAGCGTGGCGGTATCGTGCATGTACTCGTAAAAGATGGTCGGCTCGGAGTACGTGTAGGCGATCGTCGGGCTGCCCGCCGCCTTGCAGGAATCGACCAGCTTCTGTGGGGGGACTTCCACGCTGGGCACCTGTTCCGGCCGAAACTGGCTGATCTGCCAGTTCTGGCAGAACTTGCACTCGACATTGCAGCCGGCGGTGGCGATGGAGAACGCGGTGGTTCCCGGCCGGTAGTGAAACAGCGGTTTCTTCTCGATGGGGTCGATGTTGGCCGAACACAGGGCGCCGTACACCAGCGTCTGGTATCGCCCGTCCACGTTCTCACGCACGCCGCAGTAGCCGCGTTCCACGTCGGCCACCTCGCACTCGCGCGGACAGAGCCGGCACCTGACGCGGCGATCGGGCAGGGCATCCCAATGCCTCGCCTCGTGTCGGACCACGCCGGGAAGCTTCGGCCCTTCCAACGCGCCGGTGCCCGCCGTGTCCTGGGCCGCACTCTTGCCCCGCCCGCACAGCACGCCGGCCGCGCCGCAGGCCAGCCCCAGCCGCAACACATCGCGACGGGTTGGATGCAGGAAGATGTTGTCGAGCGAATCCATGATCAAACCTCGATGCATTCGATCCGCTTCAAATCCGCCTCGCCCAGGCCGCGTTCGCCCGCGGTGGCGATGTGCCGGCACGGCCGATTCTCGTCCGCCAGAGGGCGCAGGCCTGCATCGCGGCGCTTGGACTCCAGCATATCCGCCGCCACCGAATCGACGGCCACGAAATCACTCCCCACCACCAGTCCGCCGAACGGCCAGAAATGCTCCGGACTGCGCCCGGGACCGGCCTGATACTGGCCTCGGATGGCATCCACGACCGTCAACCGCCACTTCGGCGCGATGAACCGGTGCGACACCACGTCCGCCACGTACGGGTCGCAGTTGTGATCGTGGTATTTGTTGGGGTTGTGGATCGCCCCATAGAAGTTTTTCATCCCCAGCGACACGCCGGCCAGGTTGTGATCCTTCAGAATCGGCACACAGATCAGCCGGTCCACCTGTTCCGCCACGATCCGGGAGTAGCACGACCCGATCCGGCCGCTTGTCTCGACCTGTT
The DNA here is from genome assembly GCA_052034525.1 of Planctomycetota bacterium. Lineage (GTDB taxonomy): Bacteria > Planctomycetota > Phycisphaerae > UBA1845 > UBA1845 > JAFGJQ01. The sequence goes on along the minus strand of JBPOIK010000016.1, from coordinate 34,142 downwards.
CCTGGTATCCCCGGCCGGCGCGGTCCGCGTCCGTGCCGAAGCAACGCACGCCGGTAGTCGACTTGTTCAGCCGGAACTTCGCCCGGAGCAGTTCCGAATCGAAACGATCCCAGATCAGGATGTTTTCAGCCGGCACGTCTGCCGCGCGCAGACCGGCCACGATGGCGTCCACGACCACCGGATGCGTGGAATAGCCCAGCGTGTTCACCTTGATGCCGATGCGATGGGCGGGCTGGAAAAACGTCCGCCAGGCAGCCGCCGCGTCCGACGCTCCGGTCAGCCGCTGCATGGCGGCATCGAGCAGGAGGCGAATCGGCTCGGCGTGCTCCGACGGCTCGCCTTTGGCAAGGGCGTCGTCACGACCGATCACCACTCGTGGCCGCGGACGCTCGCCCGGCGGTTCCGCCGCCGCCGCCAGGGTCGGGCCGCCCAGCGCGGCCCCCACCGCGGCCGCACTCATCTGCATCAGGAACTCGCGACGATTGGTTCTGTACGGCATGTTGCACCCCTGGGCGACGCAGAACCGCCTATCGTGCTGGCCGGACGCCCGCACCCTATCTCAGGGTTCGCCGAACACTTCGGCGGCAAATGAATAAATGTGCGCGCGCGGGTCTTTCCATGCGTCGGCGGGCAGCCCGGCCTTATGACAGACCTGCGCGAGGAACTCCCGACGAGTCCAACCGTGACTGTAGGCCACCTGCGGCAACAACACTCCGCGCCGCGGGCCCAACTCCACGAGCAGGCCGTCTCGGCCCACGACCACCTCGTCCGGGTTCGAGATGAGCAGCATGGGCGTCAGGTAGCTGATCTCGATCCGAATGTCCTTCAGTTCCGCCGGGGTGACCGGGTTGTCCACAAACCGCTGGTCCTGGCAGGCGTAGATCGCGTTGCGAATGACCGCCTCATACAACGGTCCCGTCGCCTCCATGTTGCCGATGCAGCCGCGCAGCACGCCGCGGTTCTCCAGCGTGACAAAACACGCCCCGTCCGCCCGCGCCGCTTCCGGAAGATCGGCCGGCGATATCTTCTCGAGCCGTTCCTTGTTCAGATGCGCAATCGCCGTCCGACGGGCCAGCTTCAGCAGGGCGCCACGGGCATCGGCGGGCAACGTGAGTTCCCTTGCCGCAAAGACAAACGACTGGTACGTGACGCTGCCGGCGTAATCGCCGGTCATCCGACCGGACGTATCGAACCCGGTGCGGACGGCCGACGCTCCGCCCTGCATGGCCAGCACTCGCATCAGCAGAAGAATGGGCCGGCGACCACAGATGGTATCCTTCGTCCGGGCGAGGTAGTCGACGAACCCGTCGTAGTCCGCGTTCAGCAGCGGCTTGGCCGCTTCGCGAGCCTGAATCCGCAACTGCTCCGCCACGTTCTCCGTAAACGGCACGTAGTTGAAACTGCGGCCGTAATGCGTGAAGTCGCTGCTGACCACGATCAACGTGTCGTCGCCCACCCACGGCAGCAGGGCGCTTGCGACCTGCGTGCATTCCTCGCTGCTGAGCTCACCCACCATCAGCGGCACCAGTCGGAACTCCCCGATCGTACGCTGAAGGAAGGGCAGTTGGAGTTCCAGCGAGTGCTCCTGGCGATGCAGGCCGGGGGTGGAGGTGAACAACGGGCATTTCAGGAGTGCCGCGCACGCTTCCGCATCCAGGGGCACTTTCCCCAGCGGCGTCTGGTAGGCCGTGTACTCCATCGGCACGTCGATGCCGTGCTGGAACGCGGAATACCGGTGGCTGAACCCCAGCAGAATCACCCGTTTGTACGACAGGCCCTTGACCGCCTTGTACGCCATGGAGGCGACGGGCGCACTGTACTGGTAACCCGCGTGGGGCGCGATGATCGCCTGCGGCCGACCGGAGGGCAGCTCATTCGGCGCCGCCCGCTCGATCAGATCATCGACAAACTTGGACAGGGCGTCCGCCTCGCCCGGATACCACATCCCGGCACAATCGGCCGGTCGGACCTGCTCGGTCGGCTCGTCCGCTCCGACCAGAGGTCCATGCGCCACGCCTGCCACGCACAATGCAGCGAACGCTCGCCGCGCACCACGGAAAAACCCCCGACACCCCATGACCCCACCTCCTGTTTTGCAGTCCCCCGAGAGTATACCGTCCCGGTCGCCCGTTTCCCACCTCGATCCGGCGCCGCGGCGTGACGGGGCGGTTGTGTGTTCGCAGGCATCGCAATATAAGGGGCTTCGCGGTCCGGTGGCGGCCCGGCTGGCGGAGTCTGCCGCGATGGGCTTGGGGCCGGCGTCTGGCCGCCTTGTCGTCGTCAGGCATCTTTCGCATACCGGAGGAATGATCGAATGCAGATTCGTGCCAAGCGGTTCATCCCTGGACGCGGCCGTCCAGGTGGCAACGGTCGCTCCCACGGCCCGGGCCTGATCGGCGCCGGGCTGATCCTGATCTGCCTGTCCGCCGCGCGTGCCGCGGATGCCTCTCGGGTGCTCACGGCCGGTGACACGTCCGTCACCGTCGAGGCCTGGGAGCGTGGCGTCGAGATCGCCATCGGTGGAATCGTCGTCAGCCGGGGCAGCAACATGGTGATCACCGAGCCGCCGTGGGCGCCCCACTACTATCTCGGACCCGACGATAAGGCCGTCAGCACGGCGAAGCAGGAACCCGTCGAGGGCGGAACCATGCTGACGATCCGCCATGGCGACGCGCATGGCGACTTCACCGGTAATGACGTGATCACCGTTACGAAAGACGGCCGGGTGGAGCGCGTGTTCGAGGGCCGGTTCAATAAGGAGGAGGGCGACGCACTTATCCAGTGGATGATCGCCGGATTGAACCCCACGCTGATCAACGGCCGACCGTTTAAGGCTACGCTGGCCGACGGCAGCGTGAAGGAAGGCACGGTGCCCGTGGCGCCGGTTTCGGGCGAAATGGAGCCCTGCATGCTGGCCAGGGGTTTCCGCACACTGGAGTTCGAATCCCGCATCGGCCCCCTCCGGATCGATGTGGACAGTTCGCATCCGGTCGTCTGCTACGATCACCGTAGAAACCGCTGGGCCGACCCGGCCCGGCCGCTGTTCTGGCTGGGCGACCTGGGCACGCGGTTCCGCAAGGGCGAACCCGTCCGCTACCGCATCGTCTTTCATCTGCCCAAGCCCGAGGCCGCGAAAGCCGACGAAACGCCCAGGAAATGCCGAACCCGCCTGACCCACCGCCAAGACGTCCAGACCTGGCCTCAGGAAGACTCTCCAACTCTCATCCCGAGACCCAGGGTCGCCACCTTTGCCGATGGCGGGTTCTTCGTGACGTCGCCGTTTGGCGGCCGGATCGTCCGCGCCCCGTTGGATGACCTGAAAGTCACCGACGCCCCTGCCGACGATCTGAAGGCTTTCCTCCACGACCGCTTCCAGATTGAATTCGGCGCGGATCAACCTGGGGATGCGGCTCTTATCACTTTGAACCACTCGCCCGATCTGCCTGAAGAAGGTTACGCCCTGCGGGTCAGCCCGGACGGCATCACCGTACAGGCCGCGACGCAGGCTGGGCTTCGCCATGCGATTCAGACGATCAAGCAGCTCACCACGCGATTGCCCGACGGCAAGACCCTGATCCGGTCCGCCGAAATCCGGGACTGGCCCGCCCTGCCGTTCCGCGGCGTCCACCTGTTCACCGGCGGTCGGGGCCCGGACCTGCACCTGCAACTCCTGCGGAACGTACTCGCCCCGCTGAAAATGAACACGCTGGTAATGGAGGCCGAGTACATCCAGTGGGACTCGCATCCGGAGATACACCACCCGCAGTACGGCATGCCCAAGAGCGAGGTCCGCGCGATTCTGGACGCCGCCCGGGCCCTGGGCATCGAGGTCGTTCCGCTGGTCATGTCGCTGGGACACTGTCAATGGATGTTCGAGACCGGCCACCATCTCGAGCTGGCCGAAGATCCGGACGCGATGTGGGCCTATTGCGTCACGAATCCCCGGACCTACGACTTCATTTTCGAGATTTACACGGAGGCGATCGAGCTTTTCAAACCGACCGTCTTCCATATCGGCCACGACGAGTTCCATCACCGCGGGCGCGTGCCGTACCGCGAATCCAGCAGGCCGTACACGGTGGAAGAGCTGTTCCTCATGGACACGCTGCGGCACCATGCGTGGTTCAAGGAGCGTGGCATCCGGGTCATGATGTGGGGTGACATGCTGCTCGGTCCGGGCGAGGGTCCGGACGCCTGCCACGCCGCCTCCGTCGAGAGCGCGCGAAAACTGCGTGACCAGCTCCCCAAAGACATCCTCATCGCCGACTGGCACTACGTGGACACGCCGCCGGAACAATACGTCAACCTGAAGGCGTTCCACGAAAGCGGTTTTGAGACCGTGGCGTCCACGTGGTGGCGTCCGGGCGGCGTGGTCCGTTTCGCCCAGGCCGCCCACGCGGGGAAATCACGCGGCCTGCTCCAGACGACCTGGGCCGGTTATTCGCTGGACCCCGATCGGTTTCACAAGGAAATGCAGCAGTATGCCATGTACGTGATCGCCGCCGAGGCCGCCTGGAACGCGGACAACCCGCCCGATCCGGACACCTACCCCTACGGCCCGTGTTTCCTGGATCTGATGGGCCTGAGCACGTTGAAGCCCGGATACCACGCCGGATGGACGCTGGATCTGACCGACGCATACAACTACCCGTTGGCCGCCGCCGATGCCAAGGGCTGGTTCGGCCTTGGACATCCGTTCGATCTCTCGACGGCACCCAGCGGCGCCGCGCGGTGCAACGGTCTGGCATTCCAGATGGGCGAATCGACCCACGCCACGAAGCCGTCAGCCATCGTGCTTCGAAGCCGACTGACCCGCGGCATGGACCTGCCCTTCGCGGTGGAGTTGCCCGTGGGCGCCAAAGCCGATCAACTGGCCATCCTCCACGCCACGCACCTGCCGTGCCCCATGCGTGCCCGGGTCGGCGTCTACGAAATCGAGTATGAAGACGGCTCGCGAGCCGCGCTGGATATCGCGTACGGCCAGAATGTTCTGGCGTACACCGATCTGGCCCCGGCCGCCGAGGCCCCCATCGTCTGGATCGGGCACTCACCCGGCGGCCAGACCGCGGCCCTGCGCGCGCTGATCTGGACACACCCGCACCCGGACCGGACGATCAGATCCCTGATACTGCGGTCCACCGGCGATGCCGCGTCCCTGATGGTGCTGGGCGTAACGGGGCTGGAAAGCTCCACCACGACTCGCGACGTGAAAACCAGTTGCGGGGCGCCGAACCGCTGCGGTGCAACCGGGTAATGGAAACGAAGGGCTGGACCGACTCGAACGCCGTCTCGGCTCCGCGGCCAGGTGAAACCGCGGGGCTCTCTTCGTAGGCAACTGTCGCCGTGCCCACATCGATCCAATGGAGGCGGGGGGAATCGAACCCCCGTCCCGCGGCAGTTCGGGGATGGTGTCTACGCGCATAGTCGATCTTTTGGTTCTCGAGTCGGCGGACGCCGGTCGACAGGCTGCCGCTTCCTCCAGCCCGACTGTTTTCTCGCCTCCAACCGGTCAGGCGTCGGTCGGGGGCCAGCCCACTAGCGTCGTTCGACCGGCCAGTGGGCGTCACCGGCCGAACGGGCTACCTGGTTTCAGGCAGCCATGCGCAACTGAGAGTTGGCATGTAAAGGTTGTGCCAGGTTTTTAGCGAGGCCACCTGACAACCTCGGCGCGCTGCCATCCCGTCTTCTTACCCGGTCAAGTCCAATCGCCCCCGGGCATCCGACGGACGGATGCGACAGAGCCCGCCCACGGAAACGAGCTGGACGCCACGCCAACACCGTCCCGTGCAGTCGACCCTGCAACATCATCCTAGCCCACATTCCGCACGATTGCAAAACGGATGATCGAATTCGAGGCGCCGCCGCCGGCAGTGGTCGCGGCATCCGGCGGGGCTTTCCTTGCGGGGTCGCGCGGGCGCCGGTACGTTGGCGCGATGCGGCCGGAGCGGCCCGGAGGTAAGCCTGGTGAACGGTTCGAACAAGTGGTATCGGGACGGGCTGTGTTTTTCATGTACGCAGTGCGGGAACTGCTGCAGCGGCCCGCCCGGGTATGTCTGGGTGACCAAGGCGGACATCCAGCGGATCGCCGAATTTCTGGGTCGTCCGGATGGCAGGCTGGGCCCGTCCGAGGTGCGGCGGGTGGGACTGCGGCACAGCCTGACGGAGAAACAGGACGGCGACTGTGTTTTCCTCGTCCGCGAGGGCAAGCTGGCGCGATGCTCCATCTATCCCGTCCGGCCCATGCAATGCCGCACCTGGCCGTTCTGGACCGAGAATCTCCGATCCAACGACGTCTGGAACGAAATCCATCGAACGGTGTGCCCGGGAATGAACAAGGGTCGCCGATTCATGCCGGCGGACATCGAGCGGATCCGCACGGCCAAGACTTTCGAAGATGCCCGCCATTGAGCTTCCAATTGAGAGCATTCGGCGCGTGGGCAGCGATCCGGCGTTCCGTGCCGCCATGGAGCGGCTGTACGTCGAGCTGGACGCGGAGATCGCCGCGCGACAGCCGGTCTGCCTCAACCGGGGCCTCTGCTGCGATTTCGAGCGGTACGGTCATCGGTTGTACGTGACGACGGTGGAACTGGCGTACTTCGTGGCGAGTGCCGACTGGCGTCCTCAGGCCGGCGACCCGACGGGCAACTGCCCGTACCACCAGGCCGGGGGCTGCGTCGCCCGGAGTGTCCGGCCGGCCGGATGTCGGATTTTCCACTGCGATCCCGACGCACACGCCTGGCAGGGGCCGCTGACCGAGCGGATTCTGGACCGGTTGCGGCAGCTTGGAGCTCAGTTCGGCGTGCCCTACACGTACGTGGAATGGGGTGCGGCCCTGCGGATGCTATGCGGAATCGCCGATGGTTTCACGGAACCGTCGAGTTGATCAGGGGTTGCCCGCGCCGGGAGCGACCGGCTTGCCGGCCGGCACGCGGTAGCTGGCGCCGCATCGGCCACATCGGGTGGGCTGGCCACGCAACGATTCGGGCACTCGTTGACAGTGTGCGCAGACCGGGCACACAACGCTCAGGCTCGGAACCGGGGGCGCCTCGGGCTTGCCGGAGGCGGACGGCCGAGGCTTGACGGGAGAAGGGCGACTCTGGCCGGCCTTTTCCGCCTTCGCTGCGATCGCCGCCTCGAGCTTCTGCTTCTGCATTTCATCGAGAGCGTATTGGCGTGATCGTCTCTTGGCGTCCTGCGCCCGTCTCTCGAGCCTCCGTTTCCGGTCCAGTTCCGGGGACTGGGCGGTGCGTATTTTGAGAAGAGACTCACCCACGGCGGCCTCGTAGCATTGCGTGAAGAGCATTTCCCATTCACGGCACTGCAACGTGCGAACCACCTCCACGCTGATACGGTCGAGCTTCTGGGCCCGGGCCAGTTCGTACAGGTCGATGAAAGCGAACGGTTCCCAAACCGGGTCAAACTCCATGATCTGCCGGAAGCGGATGAGCGTCTTGTCTTTCACCCGGCCCATCAAGCGGATCGTTTCCACCGCGTATTCCGCGAGGGGCGCGTAGATGGGATGGGAGCCCATCGTCTGAAACACGGTCTTCGCCTCGGCGGCCTGTCCGGCCTGACGGTGACACAATCCGATGAGATAGTGGCGCTCCGGGTTCGGCACCGGACGGGCAGCGTCCACGGCTTCCTGCAGCCAGCCATTCCAGAGGTACAGCAGGCTTCGGACGGCCAGGCCCAGGTCCGGCTTGGCCAGGGTCGTCCGGCCGAACAAACCGATGTCGTCCATGCTCTCCAGGTGCCGTTTGGCCGCTTCGTTGGCTCGCTCCGCCCATTCCAGGGCCGGCAGTTGCGCGCCGCGCAGCATGAGAACGTAGGTGATTTCCGGTGCCAGCAAAGACGTATCCAGCTCGATCATGCTCTCGATCCGTCAGGGGGCGAACGGGAGCCCGCGCGACCCGCCTGATTGGTTATTCGGCCCGATGGGGATGCCTCTTTGGTCTGCCGCCGAATCGGCAATTGGATGCCAGAAAGAGGCTTTCTATCGGTCCGACGTCTCCTCGGTGGGATCGTCCGTTTTCGCGCGGAGCCGAAGAGCGTAACCTCGACGGGACACTTTCCCCGCTTTGCTCGGCATGTGGGCTACGACGGATGATCTTTTCTCGCGAGATCGGGCCGGGACAGACCTTGCCGAGTCATCCGGGCGCGGCTACGTTCCGCCAATGGTACGATGCCCACATGCTGGAATGGAGATTCCAAACATGCGATCTCGAATCATCCCTGTCCTGTTGTGTGCCGGGGGGCTCCTTCTGTCCGGCTGCAGCTCGTCGGTTTCGCTGGACGGCGCGATCATCGCGGAAGTGATGACGGGCAGCGAGGTCGGCCCCAATCTGCGCCACTTGTGCATGCCGGGCGGAAGGCTCAGCGGATCGCCCAACGGCGAGAAGGCGGAGGCGTATGTCGCGGATCGCCTGCGGGCATACGGGCTGTCCAACGTACACTTCGAGCCCTTCACCATGACGACGTGGCGTGACCGCCGCACGCATGTGACGGTGCTCGACAATCCGCCGCGCCGGCTGGAGATGGCCCAGGCCCTGGGCAACTGCCTGACCACGCCGGCCGGAGGCATCACGGCCGAACTGGTGGATGTCGGCGGGGGCTCTCCGGCGGAGTTTGACGGGGTGAAACACCTTCTGCCCGGCCGGTTCGCCCTGGCCCACTACAGCAACGTGCATCGCAGCCGGGTGATGCAGTCCGCTCTGGAGCACGGCGCCGCCGGAATGCTGCACATCTCTCATCTGGACGATCAGGTCATTGTGGGAACCTGTCATGACAAGCCGAATTCCGCTCCCGGGGTGGCCATCTGTCGGATCGATGGCGATCAGTTGGCCGAACGTCTGGCCGCCGGCGAGACGATTCGCGTGAACGTTCAGATCGAGGCCGACTGCTGGGAAGCCCGCCCGCGCAACGTGGTGGGAGAGATCCCCGGCGCCGGACGTCTGGCGGACGAGATCGTGCTTGTCTGCGCGCACTTGGACAGTTGGCATATGGCCGAGGGCGCCATGGACAACGGATCGGGGGCGGTGGCCATCCTCGAAGCGGCCCGCGTGCTGGCCCGAACGGGTTCGCGACCGCGACGGACGATTCGCTTTGTCTGGTTCATGGGGGAAGAGCACGGACTGTTCGGCAGCGAAGCGTATGCGGAAGCCCACGAACAGGAACTGGCGCGGATCGTGACCGTCATCAATGTTGACATGGCGGGCATGCCGCGGAAGTTCGTCACCCACGGCCATGCGGAGATGACGCCTTTTCTGGAGGCTCTGGGCCGGGATCTGCCGGGTTTCGCGCTGGAGCCAGACGTGATCAACAGCGTGTACGTGTGGAGCGACCATGCGGCGTTTATGAAACGGGGAGTGTGTGCCCTGGCGATCTACGGAGACCTGGGGCCGGGGGCGCGCTTCTATCACACGCCGGGCGACAAATACGACACGGTGGATCAACGCGGGGTGAACGGTCATGCGGCCCTGGTGGCGATTCTGGCCCGCCGACTGGCGGACGCCGAGCCGATGCCGGCCACTCGACTGGATCCGGCGGCGCTGGCCGTTGAGCACGGCTGGTGAACAGGCCGGCTCAGGCCGCCCGCCGCCGGGCGTCCCGCCGCGATTCGCCGATCGCACCCGGGCGGCATCGACGGCGCAGCCAGGCGAGGGGGCGCAGGATGGGTTGGAACAGTAGGTTTCGATAAAGCGATCGACCCGCCCGATAGAGCTCGCGCACCCACATTCCGCAGAATCCGGGTCAGATGACAGGCGCGATGGAATGAGTTCGTCATCAGACTGAAGCCGAACACGTCCGCACCGCGACAGTGATCCAGGAAATCGTCGCGGAGGGCCGGCGAAACCTCGACCTCCGGCTTGCCGGGCGGGCAGTTCAGAAACAGAAGTGTCACCCGATGCCCCGCCCGCTTGAGCACGGCGGACACGTATCTCATGCCAAGGGCAATAGGATAGACGTAGGTCGAGATCAGAACGACGTGCATCGTAATCGCCTCCCCGGTTGAACATCCGGCCCTCGGGGGCGGCCTTTGCGAATTGTGCCAATCAGCCGCATTGTGCGACACGGATGCGCCGCGTCAAGTCGTCCGATCAACGAGGATCGACTCACCGGATTGCCTCCGAACGCCAATACCGGTATAGGAGAGACAACTGGATTACGTTGTGGAGTCTGATTTGGACGGAGTTTGCCGTGCCCGACGCCCTGAATCTCGTTTCCAATTGCCGCTTCACAGAAGGTCTCCGACAACCGCGGCACTGGCGCTGGATCGCGCAGGATGAATCCTGCACGTGGCAGCGATTGCCGGCGGAAAACGGCAATCCGCCCGGAATGCAGATCGCCGTGAGCGGTACATCGCCGCGCTCCCGGCGAGAGAACAACGTCTGGTACGCCTGGTCGCAGCGCGTGCGGGCGGCCGGCGAACAGTTCTACCGGGTCGAAGCGCTGTTCTCGCTGGGCGACTCATCGGGCAGCCCGCCGCCTCCCGCGTCCGGCATCGTTCTGTCCGTGCAGCCGTTGAGGGGGAGCGTGCCGCTCGGCGAGTGCCTGGAGACGCCTGCGGCGCTGGCCGCCTCCGGGACGCTCCGGGCCTTCTTCCAAACCCCGCCCCGCGCGGATGGCATGGAGCTGCGCCTGGGCGTTCGGGGACCATCGCCGATCCTCGTCGTGCGGGAGGTACTGGTGCTGCCGGTGCTGGAGCCGGAGTTCCGCTCGCACCCGGCGGCCATCCCCACACCGTCGTATGCCTGCCCGCCGCCGCAGACCGTCCGAACCATCGGCCTGTGCGGCGAGGTGGATGAAAACCGTCCGCTGATACAGGCGCTGCGTGCGCGCTTTGGCCGGTCGGCGGTGCGAGTGCTGGATGACGACGCGCTGCGGCCGGGAAACGCCCGATCGTCGCCGGCCACGACGTGTGATGCGATCCTGATCCTGAGGACACCGCCGGCGGCGCTTTGTCGCATGACCGCGCTGCGGTCGCTCGCGAAAGACCGTCTGGTGGTCATCGGCCTGCCCGGGCTGGCCCGCGCGGCACGCGGAGCGGTTGAGGTGCGCACGGTCCGCCAGAAGGACGATCTGCTCTGCGCGACCGTGCACGAGTCCAACTTCATCACGCGAGGGTTCGCTCTGCGTGATTGCTTCCCGTTTGCCTGGCGCGGCCTGTATGGGGCGGACCCGCGCGTATTCGTGCATAACCAGATCCGGCCCACCCGGGCGTTTGCGGCATTCTGCCGAAGACACGGGTTTTCCGTTCTGCTTCGCAGTGAGACGGACTCGGATGCCAGCTCCGACCGACCCTTGAGCCTGTTTGCCGGCACGCCCAAAGGCGGATTGCTGGTGCTGGACCTGGAGCCGGTGGACGCGCCTCCTTCCACACAGAGTGAGCCGAACATCGTTCTGCACCTGCTGCTCAACGCGCTGGGGGCCGATTCGGTGACCCTCGGTCAATACACCGTGCCCGCCTGGACACACCGGGAATTCTGGGAGCAACTGCTGGATCTCGAGCAGCGATTCGATTCGTACGGAGCCGCGTTCGAAAACCTCGCCGCGCCGTACGCGGAGGCGCTGCGCCCCCGATGGCATATCGGACGACCCGCACAACCCCCGGGTCTGCCCGCCGTTCGGCAGCCGGTCATTCTGATTCGAACCGGCCTGTCCGGCGGCGATACCGACGGCGTGTACGGCGTGATGCACTGGATCAAGTCGCTGTTGCGACCGGTGCCTCATGCCTGTCCCTATGCAGCCGAGCTGGTCTCCCGGTTCCGCCTGGTCTGGCAGTGCATCAGCGCCCCGTGGCCCCGGGACGTAGGCTGGCTCCCTCCGCAGCCAGGGCTGCCGGTGGCGGAGCCCCCGGACCTGGACCGCCTCGCGATGGTCATCGACATTACGAACTCAAGTACACACACGCTGCGGATTGCCATGCCCCGCACGTCCCGCCTGCGTCGTCGCGTTGCGCTGGGCCTGCCTGCGTTATGGAAGGCGGCGTTCGCCGAGCGATACTTCGGCTGGTTTCCCGCAGATGGCCGGTCGCTGGCGGATCAGCGGCATTACGGGTGGCGGTATGATCAGCTCGTCCCGGAAGTGACCGCGGAAAGCGCCCCGTTTGACACGCCGTTCCATCGCAGCGCGGCGGCCGCCGGAGCCGAACTGGTCCGCCTGGAAACCCCCAGCTCCCCGGCGGACTTCCTGTGCAACTCCATCCTGCGGACGGACCGCGTGGCCACGCTGACGGAGCTGCTCATCGGCCTCCACGGCGGCCTGCTTCTGGCGAATCGTCGGGTGTCCGACCTGACGCTGCGCCTTCCGGAGGGCCTCGTGTCGCCTCGCGATGGTCTGCAGATTCTCCGGGCCACGCCGGAACCCGCCCGTGTGGACGCGCGGGCGATAACAGCCAAGACCGACCGCCCGATCACACTCCGACCGGGCGAGGCTTTGTGTTCGTTCCGACCGGTGTAGAACCGGCCGGCGAACGCGCGGGCCATCCGGCTACGGTTCCGTCGGGGCGTTCACGCGCGCCAGCGGGTTCGGGAGGATCGGCGGCGTATCGAAATCACGATCGATCTTCGCCAGGTCCAGCTCCTCGAACAGCAGGGCCGGAACGACGATGGTCCGCCCGGAGCTGCCGCCGGTGTTCAGAACATATGGCTGGCCCCCGGCCGCCAGCATCCGCTTGAACGCCTTGAGGTCAAACTCGCCGATTTCCACGCCGCGCACCAGTTCCTCCCGTCCATCCGGATACACCTTGTGAACGACCAGCGGCGCCCTCAGCCCGGCAGCCCCGGTTGCCTCGATGCGGATCGCAAACTCGAGGCCTTCATCCTCCGCGGCCTCGATCAGCTCGTTCCGCAGAGAATCCGGATCCGCCGGGTCATCGGCCGTCACGATCAGGCAGCCCACGGCGGCCCCCCCACCACGACCGTGGCCGTTGGATTCCGCGAACTCCCGAGACGGATTCCGCGACATGAGCAGCGCTTTGAGCCGCCCGTCCTCCACCAGCGACACGGGGCGGGCTTTCACGCCTTCGTCGTCGTAGGTGTAGTGACCGAGCACCGGCTCGCCGTACAACGTCTCCACGGTGGGGTCGTCCACCACGTTCATGAAGCGGGGCAGCACGCGGCGGTTGAGCTTCCGCGAAAAATCATCCGGCGGCGTCCGACTGCCGACGGGGCGCTGACCGCCCGCGAAGTCGCCGGCGAACCGGTCCGAAAAGAGCTCCGCGGCCGCTTCCGCCTCAAAGAGAACGGGGCCGGTATAGGAATCCAGCTTGGGCGCGCGTCGGATGGCCAGGAGTCGGTCGGTCATCTGCCGACTCCGGCGGATCAGTTCCTGCGCCGGCGGCAGATCCTCCAGCCGCCGGGCCCGAACCGTCAGGACGTCTGCCAGCGGCATGCCGTCTTCCGCCTGCGCTACCGCGTATACGTTGCACGTGTACACGCGGCCCGCCGTGCGGATCCGGGTGCCCTCGGAATTGACCAGGTACTGCGTAGCGCTTTCCGCCTGGATCCACGCCTGCGAGCTCTGCACGTCGGGGTAGTCCCGGAACACGGCCGAGACGTCGCATACGAGCTTTTCCAGCAGAGACACCTCCGCGAGCGGTTCGGCAGGCGGCTCGAAATAAACCGCGGCCGGGGCCTCGGAAAAGTCGTCGGGCTTGTCCTCAATCACCTTGGTCTTCATGAACGCCTGCTTCTGGGCGAAGACCTCCAGCACATCCTTGTAGTTGCGGTCAGTAGCCCACCAGATCGCCTGCCGGACCACCGCGTAGTCGTTCTCCAGCGGAACGGCAGCCTCGCGCCCGGCCCGATAGTAACCGCCACCTCGATAATTGGTGTTGTCCAGCTTGTAGGATCCGACGCGGACCTGCGTGGTCAGCGAGCGGGAGCGGCTGGCGTTGCTGCCGACGAGGGCGCCCAGAGACGCCACGGCGTATGCGTCCGCCGAATCGTCCAGCCGATACTGCAGGTGGTACGGATCCTCCATACCCTCCAGCCGCAGCTTCTCCCGGTTTCGGTTCAGCTCATCGACCAGCGCCCGCAGCAGTACGTCCTGCTCCAACTCCGCCGTGACGCGTGCCTCGACCGCTTCGGTTGAGGGCGTAGGGGGAGCCTCGCCCCACAGTGTGGCGGTGATCAGGCATCCCAGTGCCAGGGTCAGAAGGAACCGTTTCATGAGTTGCATCTCCACAGTCTGTTTCAATGCGCCGGGCGTCTCGCGCCGGGCGCGGGCTGCCCGCCTCAGAAGCGCCGCGTGCCGTATTCGCCTTTGGCACGCCGTCGACTCCCGAGCGCGCGTGTCATGATCTGCTCTGCGCCGGAGAAGCCTTGACCTCCCCGGCCACCGGTTCGGCAATCGGTGCGGGCAGAATCGGCGGACGATTCTGGGCCTTTTGCTTCTTCTCGATTTCGATCTGCTCCACCAGCAGGCTGGGGGCGATGGCCGACACCGGAATACTCCCGGACTCCGCTCCGCAGAACCCGTTGAAGATGGCCGGATCGTCCGCCGTGCAGAGGATTTTGGAGAAACATGTCAGCGGGGTACCGACGATATCCACGCCTCGCACCAGTTCGTCCGGCCGGCCGTCCGTGTAGACGCGGTACACAAGAATGGGCAGCACCTTAAAGGCCTGCGGACCGCGCACCTGCGTCGTGGTGAAGCCGCCCGAGATGTCCTTGAACAGCAAACCATACTCTTTGCCCTGTTTCCGGCATTCCTCCAGCAGCCGGGCCCGCAACTGTTCGTACGGCACTTCCTGGGACGACTGGACGAAGAGATTCCCCTGCCGTGATACGACACGTTGTCCGGGTCGTCTCCGCCCGTGTCCGTCGGATTTCGTGATGCCGCGGGCGGGCGTGCGCGACATGAGGAAGGTCTTGAGCACACCGTTCTCGACGAGTCGGGAAGGCTGGCCCGGCACGCACTCCTCGTCGAACGGATAATACCCGTTGAGGTCCTGCCCCCGGAACGTCCGCTGGGACGGATCGTCCACCACGCTGAGGAACTCCGGCAGGATGGGCTCGTTGAGCTTCTTGGCGAATGTCTGGCCCTCGTCCACGTCCTTCTGCCGGTGCCCCTCGATGCGGTGGCCGAAAATTTCATGGAAGAAGACCGCCGCCGCACGGTTCTCCAGAATGGCCGGTCCGGTGTACGGGTCGACGATCGGCGCCGACCGCAAGGCCAGCACCTCCGCGATGACCTGATCCACCGCCCGCTCGATCGTCTCGTCGTCGGGCAGCCCCGCCGGCGTGTGGGCGTCAAAGGACGTCTGCTGGGAAAGCTGCATTCCGTCCTCCGCCACGGTGCTCGCGGAAATACTGATGCGCCACCAACTTTGCCCGAACTGCAACCGGCTTCCTTCGGAGTTGACGCTGAGCCGGTTCACCGTCTGCACGGAAAAACTCACCTGCGAGTTGTAGATCAGGGGGTGCTCGCGGAAGCGCCGCGAGTACGTCCGGATGCGCTGTCTCCAGACTTCCGGGTCCACGTCGTGAGCGGCCCAGGGTGCGATGTCTCTGGACGGCGCCTCACGGGCGAAATCATCCGAAGGATCCTCCTCCTCCACCTTGACTTTCAGATTGGCCTGCACCTGGGCCAGGCGCTTCGCCGCAGCCTTGAACCGTTCGTCCGTCTTGAGCCAGATGGCCTGCCGGACGGCCAGGAGGTCGTCCGTGATCGGCAACCGGGCCACCCCGCCGCCCGCATCGTACGAGCTGCCCATCGCGCCGCGGATCTGACGCGTGTTGTCCAACGAGTAGTCGCCGCAGCGGACATCCACATCCAACACCCGCTGGCGCGTGTCATTGTCGTAATAGACCGCGCCAAGCGTGGCCGCAATATACGTGTTTGTGGTATCCGTTACCGAATACTGGATGAAGTACGGCTTCGTGCCGTCCGGTGAAACCAGCTTCTCCATGGACAGCTTCAACTCGTCTGCCATGACCGGCAACAACGGATGCTCCGCGACCTCCGCCTGAACCGAGCGGACCAGGACGAACGCCACGATCAGAGCCGCCGCAGTGCCGAGGCGCCCGACGGCCCGGCGAAAATGGTGAGGCTTGAACAGCATGATCGGTTCCTCGCTACTGGGAATGCCGGACCTCGACAGCCCGGAACGCGAGAGCATACCCCTGTCCCGCGACGGAGGTCAACCTTCCCCGCCCATCCAACGCGACCGCCGACTGGCGGGGTCGGATTCGGCGGCTACAATCCGATCCACTGGTCGGCGCGTGCAACCCGAGGCGCGATGGAACGCGCGCGGATGTTCGCCTGTTGTCGGAAATTGTACGAAATGAACGTGGCGCTGTTCATCACGTGTTTGACCGACACGTTCGCTCCGCGCGTGGGAGTCGCCGTGGTGCGGGTGCTGCGACACTTCGGCTGCACGGTTCATTTTCCATCGGAGCAGACTTGCTGTGGCCAGCCCGCGTACAACAACGGCTTCTTCGCCGAGGCGGCGCTCCTGGGCCGTCGCATGGTCGACGTCTTTGAGGGCTATCCATATGTGGTAACACCCTCGGGCTCCTGCGCCGCGATGGTCATTCGTCACATCCCCGAGTTGCTCGCGGACGACGCCCGCTACGCGGTCCGGGCCCGAGATCTGGCGGGCCGAACGCATGAGTTCGGCGGGTTCCTGCGGGACGTGCTGAAAGTCGACGTGTCGGCCCTGTCCGTGCCTCCGGGGCGCCCGCTGACCTTCCACTACAGTTGCCATATGCGCGACATCGAGCCGGCCGAGCGATCGGCCCGGCTGGTCAGCGGGCTCGGCGGCGTCGAGTACCGCCCGGTCGAGCAGATGGAGCAATGCTGCGGGTTCGGCGGGGCGTTCTACGCGCTGTATCCGAACATCAGCCAGGCCATCACCCGCGAGAAGGTCGATCGTCTCGCGGCGACGGGCGCTCACACGGTGGTCTGCAATGAGGCGGGCTGCACGTTCACGCTGGAGGGCGTCGCCCGGCGGATGGGCCGGCCGTTGCGCTTCGCGCATCTGGCCGAAGTGCTGGCCGAGGCCCTGGGCCTCATGGAGGCCCCGCCGTGAGCTACCTGCGGCGCTGGTTCGCGGCGAACGTAGACAAAGCCCTGGCCGACGAAGCGCTGCGGGCGGCGGTGGGCAGCGCCGCCGAGCTGAAGATCCAGGCCAGCGCGGCGGCCAAGGCGGAGGTGGACGACTTCGATCGTCTGCGCCGCATGGCGGCCCGCATCAAACAGCACACGCTGGATCATCTCGATGCCTACCTTGAGCGGTTCACCGAGAACGTGCGGGCCCGCGGAGGCGTTGTGCATCCGGCCGCCACGGCGGCCGAGGCCAACCAGATCATCGTGAACATCGCCCGCCGGAACGGGTTGCGACTGTGCGCCAAAGTCAAATCGATGGCAACCGAGGAAACCGGACTGACCCGCGCGCTGGAAGCGGCGGGAGTGCGAGTCCTGGAGACGGACCTGGGCGAGTTTGTCGTGCAACTGGATCATGACCGACCCAGCCACATCGTCACGCCCATCATTCACAAGAACCGCCGCGTGGTCGCCCGGGCCTTCGCCCGGGAGCTGGGCGTGGAATACACCGAAGACCCGCGTGCGCTCACGATGCACGCCCGGCGATACCTGCGCGACGTGTTCCGGCGATGCGACCTGGGCGTCAGCGGAGCGAATTTCGCCGTGGCGGAAACCGGTTCGCTGTGCATCTGCACCAACGAGGGCAACGGCCGATTGACCACCACCCGGCCCCGCGTCCACGTGGCCCTGGTCGGCATCGAAAAGCTGGTGCCTCGACTGGCAGACCTGGCCGTGTTCCTCAAAACCCTGACCCGTTCCAGCACCGGCCAGCCCATCACGGTTTACACGTCGTTGATCACCGGCCCACGGAGATCCTGCGATCCGGACGGCCCCGAGCAGTTGCACGTGGTGTTGCTGGATGCCGGCCGGCGGGCCATCCATGCCGGCGAATACCGCGAGGTTCTCCGTTGCATCCGCTGCGGCGCCTGCCTGAACGC
Organism: Planctomycetota bacterium; assembly: GCA_052034525.1. Classification (GTDB taxonomy): domain Bacteria; phylum Planctomycetota; class Phycisphaerae; order UBA1845; family UBA1845; genus JAFGJQ01. The sequence goes on along the minus strand of JBPOIK010000016.1, from coordinate 16,155 downwards.
CTGCCCGGTGTTTCGACAAATCGGCGGACACGCCTACGACAACGTGTACCCCGGACCGATCGGCAGCCTGCTCGCCCCCCTGCTGAACAACTTCGACCGCTACGCCGACCTGCCCCAGGCCTCCAGCCTCTGCGGCCTGTGCCGGGACGTCTGCCCGGTGATGATCGACATTCCGGACGTGCTGGTCCGCCTGCGTCGTGACCAGGTGCGGCGATCGGTTGTGCCGTGGTATCGGCGGGCGGGCTTCCGGCTCATCAGCCGGATGCTCGCATCGTTGTGGATGTATCGCGCGGGCCAACGCCTGCTGCGCATCGTCACGCGGCCCTGGGCGGACGGACGGTGGCTGCGGCATCTGCCCGGCCCCGGCGCGCGCCTGACCCGGGACCGGGATGTCCCGCGCCCGGCCCCGCACTCTTTCCGCGAGCTGTGGAAGCGGGAAGAAGCGAACGCAAGTCCGACCCGACAAACCGGCGAACGTCCACGTGGCGGATGAGACAGGAGACACCGATATGGCTCGCGCCGCTCCAATTCCCGAACCCACGTGGGACCTGTCCAGCACCCGCCGGATGGGACCGCGGGCGGACCTTGTCCGCGTTTTCGCGGAGCGGGCCGCGAGGTTGGGCGTGCAGGTGTCATGCTGCGATGAAGCGGCCCTGCCGGCGCGCGTTGCCGGCCTGGTTGCGACCTGCCGGCCACCGGACGGATGCGCGAAAGTCATCATCGAACCTTCGCTATTCTGTCACGCGGCGATTGTCGCGGCGCTGGGTGCCCATACCCGCCTGCTGGACCCCCTCGACGGAGACGAAGCCCTGTTCTCGGCGGACGTGGGGATCACCGGCGTCAAGGCGGCGGTGGCCGAGACGGGCAGCCTGGTCTGCACCAGCGGCACACAACAATGGCGGGGCTTGAGCCTCATTCCACCGGTACACGTGGCCATCGTCCGGGCGGACCAGATTGTGCCCGACCTGCTGGACGTGCTGGCCGCGCCGGCCCCAGACCTGCCGGCCGCCCTGACCTTCATCAGCGGACCCAGCAAAACGGCGGACATTGAAGGCATTCTGATCACCGGCGTACACGGGCCCGGCCACGTCCATGCCGTGGTTCTGGAGCAGTCTGGCCAATCGGGAGACCAGCCCGCGACCGTTCCTGTTCACAGCGATCCGGATGCGACATAAGATAGGTTGCGGACGCCGGGCCGGGTCGGGCGACCGAACCCCGGAGTCAGTGCGGCGGCAGAGGTGTGGACCATGCCTGTCGAAAAGGAAAGCCGGATTGCCCGGTGGATTGCCGCCCTGCGGGAATGGGCGCCTACCATCCGGCCGCGCCTGGAGGAGTGGTGGGAGATCATCCGCCAGAACCCCATGCTGATCTGGCAGGCGCCGGCCGTGCGTTATTCGGCGTACGGCCTGGGGCTGATCGTCGCCCTGCTGGTTCTGCGGTGGGGCACGTCCTCGCTTCTTCCTCCACAGATGGTCGGTGGGGAACCGGCGCGTACGGCCCAGTTTCACGTGCTCTGCTCGGACCCGGCCTGCGGACACCATTTTGTGATTGAGCGGAAATTCAAGTTCAAGGATTTCCCCGTGCAATGCCCGAAATGCCGGCAGAAGACGGGATATCGCGCTATACAGGTCCACAGCGGCCCGGACCGAGGCAAATGGATCATCCAGCGCTGACCGGTGCGCCGCGGACGGCCCGCGTGATGTCCGCCTGAATCGGAGACCCCGCCCCACCGGAGTGCGAAGGAGCCGCCCAGTGCATCCCCGCGTCGACAGCCTGCCGCCTCCCCGACCGGACGTTCGTGCGTTCATGGATGTAGTCGGCCGTCGTAATCGCGGACGGATTCCGATGATCGAGCTGGCGGTGGATCGCACCGTCGCCGCCGTGCTTCTGGATGAGCCGGTGCCGCCCCCGGGCGGCGATCGGCCGGACGTGGAGGCCGTCGTTCAATCGATGGTCCGACTGCACCACCGAATGGGCTACGACGTGGTGAAGGTTTCGGCGCCCATTCCGTTCGACGTGCCCCGGCTTCAGGCGGCTGCCACAGAGAACGGACGTCGCTGGCAGAACCCGCACCAGGGCGTGGTGCAGACCGCGGCTGATCTGGAGCGGTTTCGCTGGCCGGCTCCGTCCGACGTGGATTTCGGCCCGCTGGAAGCGGCAACGGCCGTCCTTCCGGACGGAATGGCCCTGGTGGGTTTCTGCGGCGGCGTGCTGGAGTTCACGACGGACATTCTCGGCCTGGAGCATTTCCTGTTCGCCGTCTACGACGAACCGGACCTGGTGGCCGGCGTTCTGGACGGTGTGGGGCGCACGCTGCAGGGCGTGTTCGAAATCTACGGCCAGATGGAATCCGTCTGCGCTCTCTGGCTGGGCGACGACCTGGGCAGCCGCAACGGAACGCTGGTGAACCCGGATTGGTTGCGGGAAAACGTGTTCCCGTGGTACCGACGGTTCGTGGAGCTTGCTCATCGTCACGGCAAGCCGTTTCTGCTGCACAGTTGCGGAAACCTCGAGGCGGTGCTGCCGGACCTCATCCACGACATCGGCATCGACGCCAAGCACAGCTTCGAGGATACGATTCTGCCGGTGGAGCAGTTTGTCGACCGGTTCGGCGGCTCGGTGGCCACGCTGGGCGGCATCGACATGAATGTGCTGGCCCAGGGCCCGGAAGACGCCGTTCGCGCCCGTACCCGCCGGATTCTGGAGCACGCCGCTCCGGGCGGCGCGTACGCGTGCGGGTCGGGAAACTCGATTCCCAACTACATCCCGGCGGCGCACTACCTGGCCATGGTCGAGACGGTGGCGGACTTCAACGCCAGGTGACCCGGGTGCCGGCTATGCGATCCCGAGTCTGCGCTTCAGCGCCAGGATGCGTGTGCAGGATTGCTCAATCCGGTCGCGGCTGAGGCGACCGCTCCGAACGTGCTCCGTCAGCGTCGCGGGACGTTCGGCATCGAAACGCCACCGGCTGTGAAGCGGGCGACCGGCGTCCCGCCCGCTCGCGCGCCAGCAGCCGGCGCTGTTCCGCTTCGCGTGCCTCCTGGGCGGCGATGTTGGCGCGTTCGAGCTTGTCGTCCGGCTCCAGTTGCGGTTCCCAGGCGAACGAGCGATGCTCCCAGGTGAGCGTGTCGCCCGTGGCCCGGAACACCGTGTAGCCCGGCGGCGACCCGACCCAGCTTCCGGCCCACCACGCACCGCTGGCCGCGGCGCTCGTCAGATACCAGACGTCGTTCATGCAATACTGCTCGATACGGTGACTGTGCCCCTGGAGCAGAGCTTTGACCTTGTGCCGCTCGAGGATGGTGCGGAGTTCCCGGGTGTCCCAGAGCACCATGTGCCCGTCCATGGCCTTGCGTTCCGGGTCGCCGTTAAGCTGTCCCATGTTGCAGAAGGCGGCGATGTGCGTGACGACCACTTTCGGCCGGTCGCCCGCGGCGCCCAGGTCGTACGCCAGCCAGTCAAGCTGTTCCGACCCGATCCGCGGCTCATACGCCGGCCCGTGCGCCGCCTCGACCGGGTAGATGGAGTCCAGCATCACGAAATGCCATCCGCCGAAATCGAAGCTGTAGTAGCTCTTTTCCCACTCCAGTCGGTCCATGATCATCTTCTTGCCGATGTCCGGATCGTCCACCGGCACCTTGCGTCGCGCGGACCAGCCCAGCACGTCGTGATTTCCCATGCAGTTGTAGTAGGGAATCCCCAGGCCGTCGCTGACCTCCTTGTAGAGCCGGATGTACTCCTCGAAATCCGCCTTGGACGAGTAGTTGCCGTCGAACCCCAGGTCGCCGCCCATCAGCACGAAAGCCGGCCGGGGGTTCAACGCCCGCACCGATTCCACGCACGCCGCGTAGCCCTTATCGCCGCGTCGTTTCGGGGTCACGTGCATGTCCGTCATATGGACGAACGTGAACTCCCGCGGCCCGCCCGGCGCCGGCTTGTCTGCCCGCGCCCGCCGGACCGACCAGGGTCCGAGCGCAGCCGTCGCACTCAGAGCGCCGACGCCCGCCAGAAAATCCCGCCTGCAAAGACCCGCGTTCTCGCCGATCCCGTTTGTCTTGTTCATTTCGCATCTCTCCGGATTCGACGGTCCGATCGGGACCGCCCGCCGCCTATCCTACCTGCCGGTGCGCACCGGACAATCCGATCGCCGGATGGCCCGCCAGACACGCACCCCGCGGCCGCCGTCATGAGGTCCAGTTCCAACACGGGCGTGTTCGCGAGAACGAGACAGATAGCGCCGACCACCGCGCCAGTGACAAGCATGACGGCGCTCCAATTGGATGCGCCACGGCGGCGGTTCCCCGGGTCAGACACCTTCGGCGGATTGCAGTCACGAGCCGGTCCCTTCAGCGACGCAGCAGCGCCGGCACCACCGTCACCCGGATGGGAAGCCGAAAGGCCTCGCCATCCGCGCGCAGCGCGATCACCAGCTCATATTCGCCGGGCGTGGCGTGCGCGGGAACGTCAATTGCGGCGACGCGGTCCACGAACTTCGCGGTGGCGCCCCAGCCCAAGGGCGGCAGCGCGGCCGTGATCTCCGCGTCCGGGCCGGTTTCCAGACGGACTTCGACGGATTCGCCGGGATGGGCGCAGGCACGCGACAGCGTTACCCGCACCGGCGGCGCTCCGCGAGAGATGTCCATTGCATCCGGGCCGACGAAAAACACCGGCTCGTTCCGCTCCAGAAGCACAACGCGCTCCGCGCCCTTCGCCGCGCATCGTGCCGGCAGGCCGATCATGTCGAACGCCTCAACGCCCTCGCCGGCGATGTTCAGTCGGACCAGTTGCGTCTGTGATGTCGACCACAACGCCACGATCCGCCGATCGCCTCGCCGAAAGAGGAACGCCAGCATGCCATCGCCCAGAGAGAGCTCCCGCTCGAACGTGGCCGAGCCGATCAGCCGGCCCACCGTCGCCAGCGCCCGATAGCCGATTTTGGGCGTCAGATCGTTGCGCACCAGCCCGAAATGATGCTCGTTGTAGTATGGATCCAAGCCGTCCTCGCGAAAGTCGTACCACGCCACGCTGCGCGCCGCGCCGGAGGCCAGGGCGGACACATACGTGCGCGACACATGGTTCGCCTGGTCCCGCTCGCTCAGTCCGCCGATATGCGACGGCCAGCCCATTTCCGTGATCCACACATCGCGCCCGCCCACCAGCTTCTGCGCGTCTTGCAGTTCCCGCATGAACGTCTTCGGATCCAGATGGCCCCGGTACGGATGGATGGTCAGGGCGTCGAACGGGCTGCCGTGGTCCAGCACCATCTGGATGAACCCGGTGTCGATGCCCGCCGTCGAACAGCCCAGAACCTGCGCCTCCGGGTCCACTTCTTTGATCGCCTCGTACGCCCGTGTCAACAGCCGCGGGTACAGATCCTTCGGCCCCGGCCAGAAAAAAATGTTCGGCTCGTTCCAGATCTCCCAGTGTTTGATGCGATGGCCGTATCGTTTCACGAGCGACTGAAGGTACTCGCAGTACGGCTCGATGAATTCGTCCGTCATGGGCGGGCCCGTCCACCCGGTGTAATAGCAGCACAGGGCATAAACGCTGATGCCGTGTTCCGCGGCCGTATCGACCAACTGGTCGAAAAACTCGAAGCGATGCTCGCCCCGCACCGGCTCGATCCAGCTCCAGTGGAACTCCTCTCGCGTCCATTTCACGCCGGCCCGAGCCGCCAGGTCGCACAGGCGGGCCATCCATTGCTTCTCCTCGGGGTGTCCGCGAAACCGATAGAGGTACATGCCCGCGCCCATGCGGCTGGCCGGATCAAGCGACCGGTCAGGCTCGCCGTCCGGCGGTTCCGCGATGGTGACGCTCGCTTCCGGCGTGGTCAGGCCGGCAGACGTGAACTGGAAGCGGCCCTCCACGCATCCCGGCTGCCAGGGCACAACCAGTCGCTGGATCACGCGGCGACCCGCCGGCGGCAGGGTCAACGGCGTGGATGTCGTCGCCAGAGTGGCGGATGTGCGGGACGGAACGGTCGTATGGAACTCGCCGGCCAGCGGCGCTTCGGCCAGGCTCCGCAGAACGACGCGAAACTCCGCCTTGCCGTCCGCATTTCGCTGTACGCCGGGCACCATGCTGACGGTCTCGCCGGCCCGCTCATACTCGGTGATGAACTCGAGCTTCCGCGGGCGGATCGTGCCGTGTTCGGCCTGGCCCTTGCGGCTCAGGATCAGCGCGGACAGCCGAAGGGGGTAACGCAGGATGCCGTCGTCCTCCCCGCCGAAATGCCGCCACGAAGTCAGATCGCCCACCGGCACTTCCAGCGTCATCATGCCGGTTCGGTCCAGCGTGCCCAGCGATCGCTCGAAGAGCTGGAAGTGGGAGCCGAGCCGGGCCAGCAGCTCGTGCCCGGAGCCGTCGCTCTCGACCGTCAATCGCAACGCGTCGGGTTTGCCCAGGATGCCCTGTTCATAGCGCAAAGCGCTGGTTGAAGACGCCTCGGTCAGCACGTAGGACCAAACGCCCGCCTGGAACGCGCCGCCTTCTGCCCCGGAGTAATTCCACGGGTCCGGCTCCTGGAATTCCGACTCGACGTACGTGGCGCGGGCCGTGCCGTCTTCGGCATCCAGCGTGTGGATCCATTCCACGTCGTCGATCCAGATGGAGCCCGCGCGATTGCCGCCCTCGTTTTCCACCAGAATGTGAAACTCACGCGGCGGACCGCGGAAGGTGCCGTCGCCGCCCCACGAAGACTCCCATCGGTCCAGCCGGATTTCCACCTGTTGCCAGTCCGGATAATGAAACAACAGGCTCTTCTGAAACGTCTGGTTGTCCTGGCCCTTTGCTCGGACAATCATCAGGTTGCCCGCGGTTTTTTTGACCCAGAACCGCACGGCTTGCACCGGCGGCTCCGCCGGCAACGGCACAATGGCAGCCACGTAATGCCCGCCGCCCCGAAAGTCGTATTGCAATTCCAGAGCGCCGGCGCCTGCGTGCCCGACATTCGCCGACCAAGCCAGCAACCCGGCCGCCCCCGGCCACTCCGGCCCATTGCTGAACGACCACTGTTTGAGCGCGTCTTCGGCGGAGAACGTCATGACATCCGCGTGCGCCGTGGCCGGCCGCGTCGACGGACTCGTCGCAACCGATTCAGCGGCCTGGGAGCACCTCACCAGTACCAGGACCGAAAGAAGCGGGACCACGCAATCCAGGACACACCGGCATACGGCAGACTTGCGCAGAATCATCAATCCGTTCCTTACACGTGGGTTCCGGGTCCGAACGGCGCCAGCCGCGGACGGTTCGTGGCTCTCATCCGGCGAGGATTGTACGGGCACCGGCACGCTGTGATAAGACGGGCGGTCGCAGCCTGGAAGCCGCGACGAGCGGGATTGTCTTGAAGGCGGCGCACCTTGCACGCACGATGTCCCATCATGAATGGGAGACCAGGCCTCATTGATCTGTGCGACCAATGGTCCCTCTGTGGTTCTGATGGATACGGGGAGTTGAAGCGCACGCCAATCGTTCCCCCCGGCTGAAGAGCTTTCCGTGGGTCGAGTCGCGGGTGCCGGGATTGGTGTGCCTGGACCTGCTCCCCGGGATTGAACGGGCGGTGCCCTGGCCGGCGTCTCTTGCGCCGCCGGCCCCCTGCGCGGCCACCCCATCCCCGCGAATCCTGCAACCCACAGGCGTCCCGTCGCAAGCCGGGCGATCTACTGCGTTTCGGCGTCTGGCGACTCGTCGGCGTTCGAGGCGGGTTGCGTCGTCGGCAGTCTGGCGGGCGGCACCAGTATCACCCCCAGGTTGTTTGCCACCAGCCGCGGCGGATTGTCCGAGGGCGTGTTCACCAGTTCGTGCCCGCCCGTCCGGGGATCCTGGAGCACCATCGTCGTGGAGCCGCCGCCGTCGAAGTTCAACGCCTGATACGCGCCAAGGTCAAGGAAATACCGCCCCAGCTCGTGCAGCGTGATCCCCTCGCTGACTCCCTTCTGCCGCCCATCGAAGACCGCCAGCCACAGTGTCGCGCCGTCTTTGTCCACGCCCACCGCCGTCCGCGGATTGACGCCCACGAACCCCGCCGGCAGCCCGAACGCCGTCCGCTCCACCACGTCGCGCCCGTCTTCGACGAGCATGTGGAATCCCGACACCGCCTCTTCGACCTGCTCGAGGTCATACGGCGGATTGGCGATCCGGACTTTTCCGTCCTTGTCCACGACGAACGCCCCGAACCGCTCGTCCGGAGGTGAGTATACCCGCCCCTCGCACGCTCCAAGCCCTACCACCTGCATCGGCTCGCCCGGCTCTTTGCGAAGTGGACCAAACGCACTGGCATTCACGGCCAACTGCACGTGGCGCCGCTTCGCGAAGTCCAGTGTGCGCTCGCATCGCGTCTCGAACTCCGGCTGCACTTCCTCCGCGCCGCAGGTCGCCACGAACCGCACGTCCGGGTGCTTCAGGTCGATCCGGGCCACCCATACTCGCAGCGGACGCGGCTGCTCGTACCGTTCGTACGTCAGCTCCAGCGCCGGGTACGGATGAGTTGTCTTTTTCTCCAGCGGATTTCGGAAGGGGACGACCGATGGCGCCGTGGCCGGCGGTGGCGTCTGGGCGGACGCCGACATCAACCCCATCCAGCAGAATACCGCAATCCCCGCCCCGCTCAGAATCCTGTGTTTGTTCATTCCATGCCTCTTTTCGCACCGCTGCGCCACAATGCAGCCGCTCGTTCGGCCCGCTGACTCTCTTTTCGTCCGCAGTTCCATCCTCCGCACGGTCCGGAATGCAGTGTACACCAAGGCGGGTCTTCCGTGGAGAGTCGGCCCGGTGTTTTGCGTCCGCGCAAAGGCCGGCAATCCCAGGAATCGCCCTCCACGCAGAAAGGATTGGAACGCGACTGCCGGGCGGAAGACGGAAAGAAGGTCACACGATGCGACGCGCCTGGCATCACGTCCGGATGGGTATCCCGAAGGTCAAACGGTGATCGGAGGCCGATACCGGCCGGCCATTCTCAGCCGGAGGTTGCCTTTGCTTCCGGAGGCGTCGATGGCCCGCGCGTCTGCGCGTGCTGAGCCCCTTCGGGAGACTGGGGGAACAGCCGTCCAAGGCTCTCGTCCAGTTGACGCACCGGCAGGGGTTCCCGCACGATCTGCCAGCCGGGGCCCGGCTGCCCGATATCCTGCCCGTCCCAGGCCTTCGAAAGGACCAGCAGCCCCGCGGGACGTTTCAGCCACGTCTGCACCGCGCGGAGCCTCGCCGGCGCGGGAAGGCCGGTTGTCAGGTCGAGGATGCAGACGGCCGTCGCACTCGCCCCGCTGGACGGAGTATCCAGCGGCTCGATGTACGTGGTGAATCCGCAAGTATGCGTAAGCCAGACGGCCAGGAGGTGAAGCGGAGCGGGATCACACGGAACGTACACGGCCGCGGGCTGCTCCACTTCGGCCGCGGGCGTGGGTTCCTCCGTTTTGGAGGTGGATTCGTCGAACAGGCCCAGCATGAGGATCGTCTCTCGCATCCGCTCCGCGAGCGTATGCCGCAGCGCCGCCACATCCAGCCTCTCCAGGAAGGACAGGTGCGAGAGCACGGCGGACGGAATGGTCGGCAGGTAATCCGCCAGCCCGCTGCGGAACCCGAAAGCCAGGGCCAGGCCGTCCGCCACCTGGCCGCGAAGCGTCGCTTCGTTCTTGGGGTCGAACGGCTGCGTCTCGTCCCACAGGCGGTGGTGTTCCCCCACCGGCTCGACGATCGTCGCGGGCAGCCCCCAGCGACACAGCATCTGGGCGCCCAGCTCCGCGTGATTGTGCCCGAGCAGCGTTTCTTCGTCCGCCAGTCCGGCCGTCTCGGATAGAGCGGGAACCTGTTCTGGGGCCGAGTCGATCACCATGAACTTGCCCACGTCGTGCAGCAGCCCGATGAGGTAATCGTCGTTGCCGTTCCGCTGGCTGTGTCCGGAATCGATGAGTGTGTTGACCAGCGCCGTAGCGAAGGAGTGCTCCCAGAGCCGAATGTACGTGCTGGATGCGTCTGCCTCCCGGCTGACCGTTCGGAGAATCGCCATCCCCGCCGCCATTTGCCGGACGGCGTTGAACCCCAGACGGCCGACCGCTTCGTCCACGGTGGAGATGCGCCCGCGCTCGACTCCACGACCGCACGAATTGGCCAGGGCCAGCACGCGGGCCGTCAGGGCGACATCCCGCTCAATCACTCTCGCCAGCTCGCCGCGATCCGCATCCCGGTTGCCGGCCAGTACAAGCACTTCGCACACCACGCTTGGCAGGGCGGTGATCTGATTGACGTCAACAATGCGCTTGGAGGCGGCGGCCGGCTCGGACACGACTGGACGGGCCGCTCGCGGAGGACGACGCGCGGGGGCCGGAGCGAGAGAAAGGGGCTTGTCCACGACAAGGGGCGGCGGGCCCTGCTCTGCGACCGGCTCCGACAACCGGGGGCCGTCCCGCTCGATCAGGGACGCGAACAGTTCCGTCCGAATCCGGCTGGCCACATGCACAACCCGTACGTCAAACTGGGTGGCGGCACACCTATGCAATTCGGCCACAATGGCTTCAACATCCATTCGGGGCCGGTGAGGGCGCCCCGAATGCATCGACTCAATCGCATCTGCCACCGAGAGAATCTGGGCCGTCAGAGGGATGTCTGCACCCTTCACGCCGAGCGGCCCGGTCCCGTCTACCCGCTCGTGATGAAACCAGACGGTCTCGAGCACTGCGGGGAAGTCATAAAATCCCACGCTGAGCAGTTGGCCGCTCAAGCGGATGTGGGAGTCCACCAGTTTCCGATCAGCCTCATCGAACGTTCGATCCGCCGACAGGAGTGTGTCGGGCACCCCATGCAGGCCAATATCGCAATACCGGGCCCCGATCCGCAGCGCCACGATCGCGTCCTGGGAAAGGTTCAAGGCGACCGCCAGTTGCGTCGAGATGAACTCCACCCGGCCGGCCTTGCCGGCCAGGTAGGGCAGCCGGCGTTCCAGAAGCTCCAGCATTTTGTCCAGGTAGCAGCAGTCTTTGCTCTTGGCGCCAAAATCGCCCCAGTCTCCGGAGTGCTGGCCCGGTCTCAGCTCGGCCCCGCGTGCTGCGATCACGATCCTGGCGTCTGTCATGTGAATCCCTTAACAGTGTATCGATCCGTTCGCGACGGGCTGCGCCGACAGGAAGAACGTTGGCGCGGGCCCGGCGGCGACATGTCGTGGCACACCGGTTGCCCCAGGGAGCTGACGGCGGGTTGCCCGTGCGGGACCGCGCCGCTGCGCTGGCGTCGTACCGGGTCTGATTCCAGAGTCTGCCGTATAGACTCTCTTCTGTCAACAAAAACACCCCAATCTCGACCTGACGACACGAAATGCTCGTCTTGGTTTTGGGACGTTACTGCTCAGTTGGTACGCGGCGTGCTGCCGCGCCGAAGCCGCCGAAACGATCGCGTTGCGCGCTGGGTGAGACGCCGGAAGCCAGCGCCATCCGAGTCGCTGCCTGAGGCCATCCCCTTACAGAGCGCGGTCACTCCCCCCCTCGTCTCCGGCCCGGCGGGGTCGAAGCGGCCGGCCCGCACCGACCGCGCTAACGCAATCGTGAGCGGAGAATCCACAGGAACAGCGGTGCCCCGACCATCGCCGTTACCACCCCGATAGGCAGCGTGGCGGCGGACATCTCGCGAGAAACGAGGTGCCCGTACCACGCCGGCAGCAACGTGCTAAGCCAGTCACAGACGATCAGAAACGTAGAACCGGCCAAGGCGGAGGCCGGCAGCACCACCCGATGATCGCCCCCCAGCACCAGCCGCACCGCGTGCGGGACGATGAGCCCGACAAATCCGATCGGCCCGCAGATGGACACGACCGCCGCCGTCGCCAGCGACGCGACGACCAGGCTGAATCCCTGCAGCAGGCCGGGACGCACACCGCGCGTGGCGCTGATCTCATCACCCAGCTCAAACTGGTTTAGAGCCCGAGCCTGCATCAGCAGCACCAGCCACGCCGGGGCCAGCACGACCAGCAGAGCGTGGATTTCCACCCGACCGACCGACTCCAGGCTTCCCATCATCCAGCGAACGATCTGGTAGGTTTCGTACACGTTGGCCAGGTGCGTGACGAACATCATCAGAGCGGAACAGAAGAAACCGATGGTCACGCCCGCCAGAAGCAACGCGTTGCCGCCCAGCCGGCGTGAAGACCGGGCCATCAGCCAGACGGCGCCCAGCACCGCGCCCGATCCGGCGAACGCACCCCAGGAAACCGAGGAAATCCCCAGCAGCGCGGCCTGCCGACCGGCGGTCATGGCGATCAGAGCCCCCAGCGATCCGCCGCTGGCGATGCCCAGGGTGTACGGAGTGGCCAGAGGATTGCGAAACAGCGTCTGGACCACCGCGCCGCACAGAGCCAGCGTGGCGCCCGCAATCAGGGCTTTGAGCGTCCGTGGCATCCGCAGGGTGAACGCGATGCTGTAGGTCACCGATTCCGAATCGCCGGTGAACCACGCCCGCCATGCGTCGACGACATTGATTGGCTGGGATCCAATCCCCGGGCTGACCAGCACCGCCAGTGCCAGAACGGCGGCGCAGGTTCCCAGCGCGACGACGAATCGACCGGCTGTCAGGGGTTTCATGGGCCCACCTCCGGCGTTCGTTCCACGGGCAGCACCCATCGATGCCGGCTATCCGTGTCGACGTATGTGGAGAACCGGACGTGGTACACGGATTCCAGGGCCTCAGGGCGCAGCACATCATCACGCGGGCCGCAGGCGGCAACCCGACCGTCGTCCAACAGCAGAACACGATCGCAGTATCGCCCCGCCAGGTTCAGATCGTGCGTCGCTGCCACCACGCCCAGCCCGGTGTGGCGGGCCTGTTGTCTGAGCAGGTCGAACACCGCGAACTGATGGTAGAGATCCAGGGCCGCGGTCGGTTCATCCAACACGAGCAGCCTGGGCTCTTGTGCCAGGGCCGCCGCCAAGTGCACCCGCTGGGCCTCTCCGCCGGACAGAGTCTCCATCCGACGATTGACGAAACAGGCCGTGCCCGTAACCTCCATCGCCCGGCCAACGGCGGTCAGATCCTCGGCCGAATCGAACAGCAGGCTCCGACGGTGCGGGTGTCGGCCCAGCAGTACCACTTCGCCGGCCGTTGCGAAGGCCGGCGCGGACGGCTGCTGCGGAAGAAACGCAACCCAGCGCGCGCGGTCCCGGGCCGACGCCGCCCGCCAAGGCCGACCCGCCAGCCACACCTCCCCAGCCGAGGCGGACAACAGGCCCACCGTCACGCGTAGAAGCGTGCTCTTGCCCGCGCCGTTAGGACCAAGAATGCCCCAGAATTCCCCCGGTTTCACCGCCAGATCAACAGGACCCAGAAATCCCGGTCGATCCGCGAAGCCGGCTCGTACGCCGCGCAGGGCCAGAAGGATCGATGGAGTACAAGGGGATTCACTCATGGCCGATCCCGGGATGAAGCAACATGGCGACTCGGTCTGCCAACTGGGCCACGCGCGGCGAGGGAATGAGCACATAGTCTTCCCTCAAGACGTATACTCGTCCGTGCCGCGCGGCCGGAATCGTTGGAAAAGAACCCCACTGATTTGGCATACCCGCGGTCGCGGCCGCGTCCGCGCCCGGCACGGCCTCCAGAATAACCTCTGGGCTCCGAGCGACTATCTCCTCGAGTGTCACCTGCGGATACGCGATTTCCAGGTCGCCGAAGATGTTTCGACCGCCGGCCAGTTCCATCACCTGGTGCAGATACGAGCCCCGTCCGACCGTCGTGATGTCCGCCAGGCGGTCCGGACTGCGAATCGTCAGCAGAACAGGAACCGGCGTACGATCCGCGACGCGGCGCCGCACAGCGTCCAGCTCGTCACGCAATCGCAGCGCGAGCCGTTCGGCGACGTCCTGTTTGTCGCAGAATACCCCCAGACGTTCTATGGCGTGGTACAGGTCGGCCAGTGTTTCTGTCGGATCATGATAGGTGCGAATGTGATGTGTGCGGCAGAGTTCTTCCAGCTTCTCCTGCCGACCGCGAAGAATGACCAGGTCCGGTGCGAGGGTAAGAATTCGTTCCAGATCCGCGTCACGGAAACCTCCGACGCGAGGCAGCCCCGCCAGAGCAGTGGGGTAAACTGTGAATTCGCTCACCCCCACCAAGCGCGAGGCAGCCCCCAGCTCCCAGACGATTTCGACCGCGTTGGGTGCCAGCGCCACGATTCTGGATGCGGGCGCGTCCGGGTGCGGTGTTGCGGCGCTCTGCTCGTGCGGGGCGCATCCTGCCACAATTACCGCCAAAACAAGAGGTTCCACTCCAGATAAGCAAGAGAACCGCCGTGTTGTCGGAAAGCACGTCATCAAACCCACTCCCAGTGTGAGGGCGCTTTCATCACACTCCAATCCCCTTAACCGGTCAAGAACCCGATTCGTCTGAGGGGTTGCTCTTAGGCTGAATCGTGCAGGGTCGATGCGGCTGCCGGGCTCGGACTGCGCAATCCGCGGGTCCACCCCGGCCTCGGCCCGGATCGTTTCCCGACGGCACCCCGTTTTCCGGTTTCTGCGCGAAAGCGTTCAAAAACTTGTATTCTTCGCTTGCATCTTCGCCAGGGTCCGTGTAAACTTGCTTTCGGTTGAGGCAGAGAGGAGGGAGCCATCGCGGTTCGCCGCGATGCTTGTGGAGCGGAGATTACGGAAGGGAAACGAGGTCTCTTTGGCGTTGTCTCACCGCCGTTCCCCGCAACACGGAAAAACCAAGAGAACCATCTCGGCTGGCGATATGGCCGGTTGAGAAGCATAGATCTCTCTCTCTCCCTCCCAGGCTTGGGCTGTTCCGAAAGGGCAGCCCCAGCCCATTTTTACGGACATCGCGCGGTCGGATCACCGAACCAGTTCATGGCGCACCCAAACCATTTGTCCGAGCGTCTCAACAGACATCCGCCGCGCGTTCAACACTCCGTCGGCGTTCTCCAGGTCCGCGGCGAGAACGCACGATCGCGGGCTCGTGCCGCCGACGAGCTTCCGGCGCGACCTCAGGTTTCTCGGGATACTCATGCGGCGGCAACGTGTCCACGCCGGCAAGCGCTGCATCTTCTTCGAATCGCTTGGCGAGTCAGTAGTGCACTTCCAGGTCGACGCGGCGCCGGGCTTGGCCCGGCTTTCGGCTTCCCATAAACTCGAACACTTCTGTTCGCTCCATCCGCGCGCCCGCGGGGCGATCGGACGCGGTGAAGGAGGTACGGTGCCGTGTTCAGCACATTCCCGGTGTTCGGAACCCGAAAACGGCGGTCCCAGGCGCAGCCCCTTGTCACCGTGCTGCTCCTGGGGTATTGCGGTGGCGCCATGGCAGAAGCGCCAGAGACGAACGCACCGGTGATCAGCCACTTTGTGCCGGCGGACAAACAACTGCCGCGGGGATGGGTGCAGTCGCTGTATGAGAAGGGCCAGACCCGCGTCTGCCGCGGCAAAGAGCTGGACCTCATCGGCATGCCCATCGGCGGTATCACCGCCGGGCAGCTATATCTCTGCGGCGATGGCACGCTCGGCTGCTGGCAGCTCTTCAACCAGGACTACTTCTCCGGTTATGGCCGGGACAATTACCACGGCCGCCGACCGACTCACCCGGTGGATCAGGGCTTTGCTGTGCGCGTCGCCGGTGAGAGCGGCCCGCGCGTGTTCCGGCTCAATCGGCAGGATTTCACAAACGTCGAGTTCATCGGCGAGTATCCCATCGGCCGCGTCGCGTATCAGGACCCCCAGTGCCCTCTCCGAATCGAGCTGGAGGCGTTCTCGCCGTTCATCCCGCTGAACGCCTCAGACTCGGCGCTGCCGGCCACTCTCCTGAACATCACACTGCGCAACTCCTCCGACCAGACAGTGGACACCGAGCTTATCGCGTGGCTGGAAAACGCCGTCTGTTTCGACAATGCGTCCTACATCATCGGTCGGCGCCGCACGCGAGTGATTCAGGACCCTCCGCGAACATACATCGTTCACACCGTGCAGCCCTTTGCGCCGGACGATCTGCCGGAGATGCGGCCGACACTCGTGCTGGCCGATTTCGAGGGCGGCACCTACGGCGACTGGAAGGCGGAAGGAGACGCATTCGGCAGCCAACCGGCCGCCGGCACCCTGCCGAACCAGCAGCCGGTGGCGGGGTTTCTGGGCGAGGGACTGGTCAACAGTTTTCACGGCGGGGACGAGAGCACCGGCACGCTCGTTTCGCCCCCAT
>JBPOIK010000224.1:0-16868 GCA_052034525.1 Planctomycetota bacterium | reverse complement strand
GTGAAATGGCGGTTGCGTCCGATCCATGGAAACATGAAGCCGCTGGAATCGCACACCAAGGAAGAACTGATCGCGCTGATCCGCCGGTTGCTCGTCCGCATCGAGAAGCTGGAAGCGGAGGTGGCGAGACTCGGCAAAAACTCCTCGTAATCGTTCACGGGTTTTTCGGCTGACGGGGGGATGTGAAATGGCGGTTGCGTCCGATCCATGGAAACATGAAGCCGCTGGAATCGCACACGAAGGAAGAACGGATCGCCCTGGTTCGCCGGCATGCGTACGCTCCGCTGCCGTCGCCGGTGGTGCCAGCGAATCTGCACGGTGCTCGTGACGTGCGCCCAGCAGGGCCGGTCCGCCTTTGTCTGCCCGCGCGACGCCATCCAAATGGAGAGAGGGAATAAGGGGGTGGCCGGCTGAAGCCGGCCGCTGATTTTTGGCCGGTCATCCGGCCGCGACGGTGTAACATACGGCGGATTCCAGGGCCGGGTACCTGGTTTGGGCAATCAAATTGCGGTTGCGGTGGCTGGGCCAAAGAACAGAACCCCGGCCACAACCGCCGGGGCAGATCGCGGAACGAGGCGTGCGGGAAGGCTGAACGCTGTCGAGGCGTGGCACTGGACCGGTGTGGGCAGGCGAGTCGCGGGACGCGGAAGAAGTGGGGCAGGGATAAGACAGTCTGTACGGACGCTTGTCAGGAGGCTGGACGCCGCGCCAGCAGCACGCCGGCCGCGACGATCGCCAGCCCGGGTACCAGAATGTGAATCGGCAGGTGGGCCGGTGTATTCAGCTCGGTGAAATCCATGCCCAGCCGGTCACCTGCGCGCGGCAGCAGGGCGACTACGCTGTTGTGAAGCACATGGGCCAGCACAGCCGGCCAGACGGAACGCGACTGCCAGCACAGCCACCCCAGCACGATCCCCAGGGCGGCCTTCGCCGGCACGTGGAAGAACACGAAATGAAACACCGCAAACACCAGGGCCGTGCCCCCGATGGCCGTCCATTTCCGCACCGAGTCACGCAGCCCGCTGAGCAGCACGCCGCGGAAGAAGAGCTCCTCGCACAGTCCCGGTACGATGCCGAGGTAAAGCACGACCTGCCAGACCGGAGTGACGTTCAGGGCCGCGACCAGCTCTCGATTCTGCTCGGCCAGGCCGGGGGCCATGCCGACCAGTCGAGCCTGCAGGACGGTCCATTCCGACACCGGCACCCATAGCGTCAGGCCCAGCAGAATGGCCGCGATCCCATGTCGCGGGCGGGGCGCCGATATCTGCAGCGTGGTGGCCGGGTTGATCTTCCAGTACCACAGCACAAACATCGGCAGCACGACGAAACAGATGGGCAGAGCCACCGCGCTGCGCTGGAGCGTGTCCAGCAGTCCGGCGCCGCCGGTGCTCTGAAGCCGCACCTGCACGAAATACCACAGGGGAAACAGCAACGCCGCCATCAGCGTGACCAGAGCCGTCGAAGGCCGCGACGCGGGTCGGATCAGACGCCGGGCGAATGAAGCCCGTATCGAGCCGGAATCGGCAAACACCACCGACTCTGTTCCGTAGATGCGGGCGGCCAGGGCCACGGCAGCCGCCGCATACAGCGTCGTCGAGATCAGAACCTGGGCGATCACCCCGGCCGGCACCGGACTGCCCAGCAGCAGTTCGCGCGTCAGCAGCACCATGTTGGCCACCGGCGTCACCGTCAGCACCCCCTGCAGCTCGCTGGTGGGCAGGGCGGCGATGCCGCCGGGAATCAGCGTGGCCAGAATGACCGGCGTGATGTAGTTCTGCGCCTCTTTGAACGTGCGGGCGAAGCTGCACACGGCGATCAACACCGCCGAAAACAGAATCGCGAACGGCACGAGCGACAGCAGGATGACCGGCAGCACGCCGAACGGAAACCCGCCGCTCTGCTCGCGACCGCTGAGGGCCTGCTCAAACCCGCCGAAATACACCGTCGCGCTGACGCACGCCAGGTTCAGGGCCGCACCTACCACCGCCACCGTGGCCACCACCAGAAACTTTCCGACGATCAGTTCCATGACCGGCACCGGAGAGGCCATCAGCGTCTCCAGCGTGCCTCGTTCCCGCTCGCCCGCCGTCAGATCGATGGCCGGGTAGATGGCTCCGGTGATCGTCATCAGCACCAGAATCAACGGGAGAATGAGGCCCAGCACGGAACCCGGCGTCGTGATCTTCCGTTCCACCAGCAGGATCGGCTCCAGCGCCTCGATCGGAACGTTCATCATGGACATGCGGAATTCGATACGACGCCTGGCAAGATCGTGCAGAACGGCAGACAGCCAGTCGAACGCGGAACGCCCGCGAGGCAATTCCGGATCGTAGATCAGCTCGATCTCGTACTGGCTGGTCAGCGGATCTCCCGCGGGCAGGCGATCGAAAACCATGCCCACGTGAATGTGGCGCTCGCGGACGGCCTGTTTCATCTCGTCCGCGCGGACTTCGCGGATCAGGATCTCGGGAGGCTCCTCCGGGGTCTCGTCCCCGTCCTCCGGACGGGAGGTGGGCGCTTCGCGGGCGGCCTGTGTCTCGTACTCGTGATAGAGCCTCTGAAAACTCGTCCGATCCTGCGGGTCCACGCCGACCACGATCTGCCGACGCAGTTCGCTGGAGGTGAAGCTGATCGCCTGCACGGACCCCACCATCAGCAGGGGGTACAGAACGATCGGCACGATCACCATGGCCGCCAGCGCCCGCCGATCGCGCAGAATGTCCACCAGCTCTTTCCGGTAAATCGTGTTCACGCGGCGGTACGGGATCATCCGGGCTTTCCTTCCGGCGCCGCAGGCGGTGGCGTGCGCGGGAGCACCGATTCAGACTCCCCCACGATCCGCAGAAACGCCTCGTTGAGGTGGGGCTCCCCCGTCTGTTCCAGAAGCTGCTTCACGGTGCCTTCGGCCACCAGGCGGCCCTTGTGCAGCATGCCCACGCGGTCGCACATCGCCTCCGCCTCGTGCAGATAATGCGTGGAAAGCAGCACGGTTTTTCCCACGTTTCGCTCGCGGATGATGAAATCGAGAATGACGCGGTTGCTCAGCACGTCCAGGCCCAGCGTGGGCTCGTCCAGGATCAGCACGGGCGGGTCGGCCACCAGGGCCCGGGCGATGTTCGTCCGCTGCCGCTGGCCGGTGGATAGGCCGCCGCACCGCAGATCCGCGAAGTCGCCCATCTGGAGCCATTCCACCAGGTGCTGCACCCGCCGACGGGCATCGCCAATCGGCAGTCCGTGCAGTTCCGCGAAGAACAACAGCAGCTCGCGCGGCGAGAGGCGCTGATACAGCCCCGTGTGGGCCGTCAGAAACCCGATGTTCCGCTTGACGCGGCGGGCGTCCGTCGCCACATCACAGCCGGCCAGGACCGCCCGGCCTGCGCTGGGCGTCATCAACCCGCTGAGCATCCGCAGCGTGGTGGTCTTGCCCGCCCCGTTGGGACCCAACAGGCCGTACATCTCGCCCGGCCCCACCCGGAAACTCAGCCCGTCCACCGCCCGCTTGTCGGACCCGTCGGGCGAGGGAAACACCTTCACCAGGTTTTCCGCCAGGATCATGTCCATGCCGAAGCTCAGGTGCCGTGCGGGGCGGGAGCGATTCTGCCAGGTCGGTCCGTCTCGCGAGGAGCGGACGCGTGGTGTCCCGCCGCCGGGCCGCTCACTCCGCCTTCCATCCATGCGCCCGCACGGAGGCAACGATCGCCTCGGCCAGCTCCACGGCGGCCAGGCCGTCGGTGGCGGACACCGGCGGGGGCGTTCCCTCGCGGACGGACTTGAGAAACGCGGCAATCTCCGCGCGCAGCGGCTCGACGTCGTCGATCACCAGCGGCTCCACATTGACCAGCGACCCGAAGTCCACATGCTGCATCTCCGAGAGGTCCTTGAAGTTCTTCTCCCGGGCCATGCGCAGTAGGTCCAGGTTCGCCGACTTCTTGATGGCGATGCCGGTCTTTTTTCCGTAATCGACGGACAGGTAGGCGTCCGGACAGAACGCGCGGATCTTCCGCTCCGTCTTGAGAGCCAGGCGCGAGGCGGTGAGATTGGCCGTCGCGCCGCTGGCGAACGTCACCCGCGCGTTGGCGATGTCCTCGTGCGGCCCCAGGACGGCCACGCCCACGGCATCCACGGTGTACGTTCGCTCCTTGACCAGGTGCAGAACGATGTCGATGTCGTGGATCATCATGTCGAACACCACGCCGATGTCCGCGCTGCGGAACGTGAACGGGCTGATTCGGTGCGTTTCGATGAAACGCGGCCGCACCTCCATCCGCTGCATGGCCACCACCACCGGGTTGAACCGCTCGGAATGGCCGATCTGGATGGGCACGCCCCGCGCCTCCGCCCGCCGGCCGATCCGCCGGGCGGCTGCGCTGTCCGGGGCCATGGGCTTCTCGATGAGCAGCGGAATGCCCCGGTCGATCAACGGCAGGGCGACTTCTTCGTGGAAGACGGTGGGAACCGCGATGGTGGCCACGTCAATCCGATCGAGCACATCCTCGACCCGCGCCGCGGCCAGGCAGCCGTACTCCGCGGCCAGCGCGCCGGCCTTGGTCGCGTCCGTGTCCACCACGACCGACAGTCGGGTGTCCGGCATCTGGTGATAGAGTCGGGCGTGGTGGCGTCCCATGCGCCCCGCGCCGATCACGGCCGCTTGTAACGTCTGCGTCATGGTCTGGTCTGCTCCCGCGGGAGACTCCACGGTCCGGCGGATACAGGGAGGCTGCTCGACAAGGTAGCCCCGGCCCCGCTCACGCCCGGCGTAATGATTCCAGGTATCGGCCGTTACGTCCGTGCTCGAACGAACGGATGAGGAAGTCCAGCAGGTACTGCACGTTCGCATCCAGGGCGCCGTCGGCCTTCATCTCCGCGATGGTCTGCAGAATGGGCCGCCCGGAGCGACGGGCCGAGAGCGAGAAGAGCCGCATCTGGGCGACTTTGATCGCCTGGATCTGCTCCTCGCTGAAGCCGCAGCGCTGCAGCCCCACCCGATTGATGTACCGCACCCGCGGGCTGGATCCGCGGGCCCCCACCACGATCATGAACGGCGGCACGTCCTGCGAGATGGGCGACAGCCCGCCCACCATCGCGTGCTTGCCCACCGTGACGAAATGGTGGACGCCGCAGTGCCCGCCGAACGTCACGCAGTCCTCCAGAATGACGTGCCCGCCCAACTGCACGTAGTTCGCCAGCACGCACCGGCTGCCCACCAGACAGTCGTGCGCGATATGCACGCCCACCAGGAAAAGGTTGTCATTCCCGATGCGGGTCTGGCCGCCCCCATGCTCCGTCCCCGGGTGCACCGTCACCTGTTCCCGGAAGGTGTTCCGGTCGCCGATCGTCAGCCGGGTGGGGCCGCCTCGATACTTGAGATCCTGCGGGGCGGCTCCGATCACGGCATTGGGGTAGAACTCGCACGCCTTCCCGATGGTGGTCCAGCCGGTGATCGTCACGTGGTTGTGAAGCCGGCATCCGTCGCCCAGCGAGACGTTCGGACCGACCACGCAGTACGGGCCGACGCGAACGCCGCGCCCGATCTCGGCGCCGTCCTCAATGACCGCCGTCGGATGAATCTCGATTGTCGCGTCCGTCAGAATCTCTTCCACGATTACGTTTCACTCCCGGTCCGGGCGGACCCCGGTTCCGCGTCCATCAGTGCGAAGCGGACGTCCGCCTCGCAGACCAGCTCCCGCGCCACATGGGCCGTGCAGCGCACGTGCCCCCGCCGGGCGGCCACGTGAACCGCCCGGGCCGTCAGAACCAACTGGTCACCCGGCACCACCGGCCGCCGGAATTTCACCTTGTCCAGGCTCAGCAGGATCGCCACCATCCCCTTGTGCTCCAGCTCCTGGGACAGCAGGATGCCCCCCATCTGCGCCATGGCCTCGATGATGAGCACGCCCGGCATGATGGGCTGCCCCGGGTAGTGCCCCTGGAAAAACTCTTCGTTGGCCGTCACGTTCTTGATGCCCACCGCCCGGCGCGTGCCGTCAAGCTCCAGAATGCGGTCCACCATCAGAAACGGATAGCGGTGTGGAAGCACGCGCTGAACCGCCCGGATGTCATACGCCGGCGGCGTGATCAACAGGTCGCGCAACCGCTGGTCATGCGCCTGTTCCGCCAGGCGGCGGGCCATCTCCTGGTTCAGCGAGTGGCCGGACTTGCGTGCGAAAACGCGGCCGACCAGGAACCGCCCGGACAGCATCAGGTCGCCCAGCAGGTCGAGAATTTTGTGCCGCACGCACTCGTCGGGATAGCGCAGCTCGTTCTGGATCACCCCGTCCGGGCCGAATACCAGGATGTCATCATACGTCAGATGGGTGCCCAGCCCCATCGCCAGCAACTGGTCCGCCTCCTGCTTGAGTACGAACGTGCGGGCCGGCGCGATCTCCCGCACGAACGTCTCCGGCGTGATCGTCACCGAGTGAATTTGGCGGCCGATCGCCGTGGATTGCCCGTAGTCCAGGTCGTAGATGATTTCCAGGTTTTCGGCATCGCGATGAAGCGGAGGCAAGGCCACCAGTTCGGAGTCTCCGTCCACCACCCGTACCATATCGCGGATCACGAACGGTTCGCGCGGCCGGTCCTGGGGCACAATGCCAGCCTTCTGGAGCACCTGCACGTACGGCAGGCAACTGCCGTCCAGCGAAGGCAGCTCGCCGCCGGCCAGCTCCATCCGCAGATTGTCGATGCCCAGCCCGGCACAGGCGCTCAGACAATGCTCCACGGTCTCGATGGCCGCCGTCCCGTTGCGCAGCGACGTTCGGCGGGAACGTTTCGAAACGTTCTCCACACGAGCCTCCACGCGCACGGGCTGCGCTTGATCAACGCGGACGAAACACAGCCCCGTATTCGGCTCGGCCGGGAAGAAGCGCAACGTGGCCGGCTCTCCGGTGAACAGGCCCCGTCCCTCCATTTCGACGGGCTTATGGATGGTCTGTTGCGGCTTCAAGACTCTCCACCCGCTTGGCCAGATCCTTCACCTGACGCGCGATGTCCGGAAGTCTGGGGGTCACCGCCAGCACGCGCCGGTACACTTGGTGATCGTAGGCAGGAATCCCTCCCACCGTCTGACCGGGAGGAATGTCGCGGCTGACGCAACTGCACGCGGCGACGACAACCCCGTCGGCCAGCGTAATGTTGTCCCGGACGCCCACCTGGCCGCCCAGGACCACTCCGTTGCCCAGCACCGCGCTGCCGCCGATCCCGCAATGGGCGATGAGAATACAATGCGCCCCGATGCGCACATTATGGCCGATCTGCACCAGGTTATCAATCTTCGTGCCCGGCCCCACCACCGTCTGTCCCACCTTGGAGCGGTCCAGCGTCGATCCGGAGCCGATCTCCACGTCGTCGCCCACCACTACCCGTCCGCCGTGCGGAATCCGGTTGTGCCGGCCGTCGGCGAAATAGTAGCCGAATCCGTCGCTGCCGATCACCACGTGCGGATGCAGAATCACCCGATCCCCCACTTCGCACCGCTCGCGGATCACCACGTGATCCCAGATCAGGCAATCGGCCCCCAATCGGCAATCGTCGCCCACGTGAACGCCGGCATGCAGAATCGTCCGGTCGCCGATCACCGCGCGCTCGCCGATCACCACGTGCGGGCCGATCGCCGCGTCGACGCCCAGCACGGCCGTTTCCGCCACCACCGCCGTCGGATGAACTCCAGCCGCCGGTCGCGGCACCGGCGGGGCGAACCGGCCCAGCAACTGGGCCACGGCGCGCTCCACCGAATCGGTCCGCAGCGAGGGCATGGAAGTCCGGCCGAACTCACGCGGCGCCACGACGGCCGCCGCCCGGCACCGGTCCAGCCGTGCCGCATAGCGAGCGTCATTCACCCAGGTGATCTCCTGGGGCCCCGCGTCCTCCAGTGTGTTCACGCCGCGCACGCGCACGGAGCCATCGCCATGCAACTCCAGGCCAAACTGGCCGGCCAGTTCCGAAAGCGTATAGAACTCCGTCATGGCGAACTCGCGGTGGCCGCGGCCGCGCGCGCGATGCGGATCGGCTCGACCGGCGCGCCGGCGGCGTTCTCAGGTGTGGTGTAGTCCTTGTTCAATCGTTCGATCGCGGCCTGTGTCAGATCCAGCTCCCGGGCGAAGTAGAACACCTTTTCCAGCAGGAGTTGCTGTCGAAGTGTTTTGGAATCGGGCGCCTCGTCCGTCACCTCGTCATACGTCAGAACCAGGTCGATTCCTTTCTCGGCGGACAACTCCTCGACGGCCTTGTGCACGTTGCGATAGATGCGCAGCAGCCAGACTTTGTGTTCGTCCCGGATCTGGCGCTCCTTGGTCGCCGCCCAGACCTCAAACTGAACTTCCATTTCGTCCACCTGGGCCCGGCGGGTTTTGTAATCGTCGGAATCCGGCTTGAACCGGGCGAGTTCCTGTCGTTTGACGGTGATCTCGTCGGTCTTCTGCTTGGCCTCCGCCGCCATCTGCTGCCGTTTGGTCTCAAAAAGATCCTCCAGGTCTTTGGTCAGACGGTACTGGTCGAAAACCCTGGACAGGTTGATCACCGCGACCTTCGGCTGCCCTTCCGCCGCGCGGGCCGTAGTCGACCCCATCGCGACCAGCCCCGCACACCACGCTGCTACCCAGAACCGGTTCATTCGTTGCCGTCCTTTCCACGCCTGACTCGGGCGTCCGGAAAGCCTGATTCTCGCACGCGGCCCTCGCCGTTGCGGGCCATTCTCGCCAACGAATCACCCCCGGGCAACCCCGGGGCGCGGCAGGGCTCCGGCGTCCCGGCATCCGCCCGATCCCGTCACGGCGCGCTTGGCCGTGCCGCGATCCGACCGGGATCCGGGAAAAACGGATGGATGCGTTGAACGAGAACGGTGACGAATCACTCGGAGGCGGGTTTCGTTGTTGCGGCGACCGCGATCTGTTCCACCTCGCGAAACAGTATCCACCGATCCGCCGGCACACCCTCAAACGCCGCTCGCATCCGCGCACCGTCGGGGCTTTCGTCCGTCACATTGCGGATCAGGATGCGAGCAATCTGCTCCGGATGCGCCCGGGCCGCCGCTCCGTAAATCTCCGGGTCTTGCTCGCCGGAATCTCCCACCAGAATGAACTGCCGTTGCCCGAACGCCGCCAGAATTGACTCGATCGTCTCGGATTTGCTCTCCACCGGCGATTCCAGCAGCGCCAGCGCCGTCGAGTCCTTCAGCCGGAACAACCGCTGGTGAAAGCTGCCGGATGGAAAGCCCGCGGACGCAAGAAAGTCCGACAGGGCCGGATAGAGCTGCCACGGACTGGCCGAAACGTAATGGAAGTACGCTCCCTCCGCCGCCCACCGGCGGTACAGCTCGGCCATCCCCGGCACGGCGCGGAACGGCCGGCAGAACGTGTTTCGCATCATGGCGGTCCGATCGGCCACCTCGGTGATCTTGATGGTGTCGTCGATGTCCGAGATCACGGAGAAACCCGTGGGCGGAATCAACAAAATGGTCCCCCAGAAGCGACGCGAATCCCCATTCGGCAGCACCGCCTCGCACAGCAGCCGCCCTGCCTCCGCCGACGGGGTGGCTTCGGCCGCGGGCACGCGGATTTCACCGCGGAAGTGGCCGTTCGGCTCGGAGGGCGGCAGTCGATGTCGTCTGCCTCCCACCTCGACCGTCACGCTCTTGTTCCGCTCGTTGTCGACCAGGAACAATCGTGCCCGCTCACGGAAGACGTCCGTTTCCGCCGCCGATTCCTGCAACCCCAGCGTCTGCCGCAGTCGCTCCAGCAGCACGACCCGGACCACCGAGTCGTTTTCCGGTTCGAAAACCCATCCGTGGATCGGCACCACCCATTCTTTCCCATCCGGCGTCAGATGCGCAAACGTCGGAAAGAAGATGATTTCTTCATCCTCCCGGACCTGCGCCGCCGCCCACTGGCCGGCGAAAAGGAGAACCCCCGTCGCCGCCGCCGTCCACACCCGGGCAACCCGGAAGCGGCGTCTGCGGCTCGTCGTTTTTCGGCACGTACGCATGTTCGTGGCCCTCGTTTCGCAGACCGCCGCCAAACCGCGCGAGGCAAGACTCCCGGAAGCGCCGACGGACCATTTGTCGACCGAGGCACGCCGGCACCTCACCTCATGACGGCCGCGCTCCGATTCCATTCGAATGCCGCCCTGATGGTCTCTGCGCGCGGCCGGCCAATCCGGAATGCCATCCTGGAAAACCGCGTCACACGGATGGCCGCCGCGGACCTCGAAGGCGAACTTGCGTTCGTCGTGGGCCGTCTCTTCCAGCCGCGTTCGCCATCGTCCGGCCGTGGCGCAATCGTCTTGTATCCGAATTGCCGTTCCGAGTGAACCGGCACTGCGGCGGGCGCATAAAAAAAGGGGGCAAGAAGGCGCGGCCTGCGCTCTCCAGAGGTCACCCGTTCGACCGCTTGGACCGGCTTCGTTACCGCCGCCGGAACATCCTCTCCTGGAATTCGCCGCCCGTCCAGAGTGCGATACCTGCCGCGTACGACCGTACTGGTTGAGTCATCCCACTTCGCCGTTGAATCCTTTTCCCGGCCTTGTGGTTTTTCGCAGCAGGCCTTTGCCGGGAACGCTCGCACAATCCCGGTAATGCCTCTCGTCGGGTTCCGCGTTCCTCCAGAGTCTTACCCGGTCGAACCTGGCCGTGCCCCGCCGCCGAAACGGCCAAGCACGACGCCTCTCCTGAGCTTCGGTTCCCTTCAGCACAAGCCAGACCCGGGGATCCACGCTCGCGGGCTTGCCTCACCCGCTCTGGTCCGCCTTCAGGGTTTGGTTACCCTCCTGACGGTTTCCGCCCCCCGGACCCTGGTCGGCCTTGTTTCGTGCCGACAGCGCTCCTGGGATTTGTCACACCCTTCGAAGCTTTGCTCCTTCCGGAAGGTACCCAAGGCCATTACGCCTTGTCGGTGAACCTGCGTGCCGTTTCTCCGACCGCTGCGCCCGCACCCGCCGAAACGAATGCGGACCGGACCGGCCGACCGCGGCTTCCAGGCTTTGACCCTTCCGGAAGTCCCCTGCCCGGTGCAACGAGTTAACGCGTCACCAAGCCGGATGCTCCCTTGGGCTTGATCCTCTCCAGGGTTCTCCCGCCGCTGCCTTGGACCCGCTTCCGCAGGCCCTCCTCCCTCGCGCTTCCTGCTGCGGCGATAGCGCTTACCGCCGCAACACGGCGACTCGGAGTCTCAATCGGCATTGGCCTGGCCCGATCCTGCAACCCGGCGAGCCGGACAGGACCGAACAACCCTCCTGAGGTTCCTGCGCCATCGAAATCCCAGATATTCGAGCCGACCACGACCCGGGCTATGCGTTCACCTTGCGGATCGCCAACGGTTACCCGCCAGCTGTCCCGCGCTTTGGATCGCCCGCATCGGCTCTGCCGGAGCCACCTGGGACTTGATTGTGGCGCCTGGCCGAAGCAGCCTTCTTGCCACAATGGGAACATACACCACCAATCGCACGCGAGCAAAAAGAATTCCGTCGCGCTACTTTAATCACAAGGCGACACACGGCTCGATTCCACTTATTCAGATGCTAACATGCGGTCATGTTTGATGTATCGGTCCCGTCCACAATTGATCCACGAAGCATGCAAACGACGAAATTTTTTGCTGGGCCGGAATCGCCCATCTTCTCATGAAACGCGGGTCAGGTGGCATGCACCGCCCAATGATTGCGCGCCGCGATGCCTTACTTCACAGTGCGACAAACAGTTGCATCCGATTGCCGGGATTAACAGTCCACCAGTCGACCCGGTAACAGTTTGACCGCGCGGAGTCACGTCGATACAGTCAGTCTGACTCCGCCTGGCCGCTGAGTTCCGCGTTGCGAGGGCGGGCGGGCACCTAACCCTCACTCGGGAAGATACTTGAGAGATGACTTTCGTAAACGTGCCACAGTTGGCCCAACGCGTTCAACCGCTCCTGCCGTCCGATCTGCGGCGGTATTCCGCGCTCGTGCAGGAGATGGGCGGTGTGAATCTCTCCCAGGGCGTGTGTGACCAGCCGGCCCCGGAGGCGCTCAAACAAG
This sequence comes from Planctomycetota bacterium, assembly GCA_052034525.1. Classification (GTDB taxonomy): domain Bacteria; phylum Planctomycetota; class Phycisphaerae; order UBA1845; family UBA1845; genus JAFGJQ01. The sequence goes on along the minus strand of JBPOIK010000224.1, from coordinate 4,862 downwards.
CCGCCAAAGCCGCCATCGACGCCGATCACTCCATCTACACAGATTTGCGCGGGATGGCTTCGCTGCGGTGCGCCATCGCCCGCAAATGCGAACGCTTCAACGGGTTTGCCGCCGACCCGGAAACGGAAATCGTCGTAACCTGCGGCACCGCGGGCGCTTTCGCGTGCATCCTGATGGCCACGTTGAATCCCGGCGACGAGGTCGTCACGTTTTCTCCAGGCTATCACTACTACGCCGAAATGCTCGCCCTCATCGGGGTGACACCGCGATACGTGAACACCAGCCCGCCGGACTGGCGGTATCAATCTGACGAGTTGGCCGCCGCGTTTACAGATCGAACGCGGATGGTGCTGATCAACACCCCTTGCAACCCGTCCGGCAAAGTGTTTTCGGAGAGGGAGTTGCGCGAGATCGCGGCCCTGGCCGAACGTCATGCCGCCTGGATCCTTACGGACGAAATTTACGAATACATCACGTTTGGCGTGCCACACGTGAGTATCGCCCGCCTGCCGGGCGCCGCCGGAAGGACCATTACCGTCAGCGGGCCGTCGAAGACGTACGCCGTAACCGGCTGGCGGGTCGGCTGGGCGGTGGGGCCGGCCGCGGTCATGCAGAAGGTCGGGATCGTCAACGACTTCCTCAATATCTGCGCCCCCGCCCCGATGCAGCATGGGATTCTGGCCGGCCTGTCGCTCCCGGATTCGTATTACCGCGACCTGGCCCTCGACTATCGGCGGCGACGCGACTTGCTGGCCGAGACCCTGACGGACATCGGTTTCACTCCATTCCGGGCCGACGGCGCGTTCTACATTCTGGCCGAGTTTCCCGAGCACCGCTTCGTCTCGGCTGTCGACGCCGCGGAGACGATTCTGCACAAGGTCGGCGTGGCCGTCGTGCCTGCGCCCCCGTTCTACGCCAACTCGGCGGACGGCTCGCGCGTGCTGCGCATCTGTTTCGCCAAGTCGCTGCCTGAGCTCGAAGACGGCTGCCGCCGCCTCCGCCAACTGAAATCACTGAGAGTCTGAATAGCCCAACGCAGCGTGGGCTTCGCCCGTAACCCGAGCGACAGAGCGACGGAGGAGGGGGAACTCGCGCCGGTTCGGACGAGAGAGTCGACGCGGGGCGCGAAGAATTCGGACGGCTGTAATGCGGCGTCAACTCGTCATACTGCGGAACGCCGGTTCGCGCGACGTTGATGTCCTGAACTCTCGGTGGAGAGGCGAGTTTCCTGGGAAGATTGTCCCCGCAGACGGCAGGTATCTGCTCTGCCTCCACGCAACGGACCTTCCTGGTAGGCCGGAGCGCAGTGCAACATCACCGCCTCCGCGCGGAGAAGCGAAGGATGGGTCGGCTTCAGCCGGCATTTTGCCCCAATCTTTCGCTCTCTGTCGCCGATCCCTCACTACCCTTCCCCGCCCCGCGCTGTACACTCCTGGACCATGGCCATGCGAACCGGACTGGTACTCGACCCCCTCTTTCAACGGCATGATCCGGGACCGGCGCATCCGGAGGGGCCGGACCGCCTGGTCGCCATCGAGCAGGCGCTTCGCGAACGCGGACTGACGAACGTTTGTACGCCTCTGCCGAGGCGACCGGCCACCCGCGACGAGGTTCTCCATCTGCACGAGTCGGAATATCTGGATCGCCTGCAGCGTGCCTGCCGCGCCGGCCAGCCGTTCATCGATTGTGTGGACAGCGGCATCTGCTCAGACAGCTACGACGTTGCCCTCCAGGCAGCCGGAGCCGTTCTGGAAGCCACAGACGCCATCATGGCGGGGACCGTCCGCAACGCGTTCTGCGCTGTCCGACCGCCCGGACACCACGCCTTGGCCGATCGCTCCATGGGATTCTGCCTGTTCAACAACGTCGCGCTGGCGGCCGAACGGTTGATCCGCACGCACGGCCTGCGACGGGTGCTGATCCTGGACTGGGACGTGCACCACGGGAATGCAACGCAGGCGATGTTCGAGTCGCGATCGGACGTGCTGTATGTCAGCCTGCACGGGCACCCGAGCAGCGTGTATCCGGGCACCGGCTGGGAGACGGAAACTGGCACGGGCGATGGAGAGGGGTACACCATCAACATTCCCATGCTGCCTGGCGCCGGTGATGCGGAGTACCGCCGGGCCTTCGACGAGCGGGTGGCGCCGGCGGTCGAGGCGTATCGCCCGGAATGTGTGCTGATCTCGGCCGGCTACGACGCTCACCGCCTGGACCCGCTGGCCCCCATCTGCCTGGAGGACGATTCCTTCCGATGGATGACCCGGGCGGCGCTGGCGTACGCCGACCAGTGGGCCGGAGGCCGTCTCCTCAGCGTGCTGGAGGGCGGGTATAACCTTGTGGTGCTCGGGCGGTGCGTGGCCCGGCACGTGGCGGCGCTTTGCGAGTAAGGTGAGGGTGGTTCTGTCCGTAGCGGCGTGGACGCCGCCTCTCGAAGGAGCCGGACGAATCCGGGCACAGTCGTGGGCTTTCTGGGTTGGAACGAGCTGGTCTTCTTCCTGCACACGCTGTCCGCCGGCGTGATCCTGCTGGGCGCCGCCCGGCTGGGCCGGACCTGGCTGACCGCTCTGGTGGTGGTCTGCACGGTGCTCATGAACATCGCCGTGGCGAAGCAGATGACATTGTTCGGGCTTCAAGTCACCGGCGGCAACGTGCTGTTCGCCACCGTGTTCCTGGCCAACGACGTGCTGAACGAGCATTTCGGGCTGCGCGCCGCCCGACGCGCCGTGCTGACCGGCTTCGCGGCCGGCCTGGCGACCGTGGTGATGATGCAGTTTGCCCTGGCATACATCCCCAACGAGCACGATCAGGCTCAGGAACACCTCATCTTCTTCTTTCGAGGCGAGGCCTACGGGCGCATCGTCGTCGTGTCCATGATCAGCTACCTGCTGGCACAGCTTCTGGACACGCAGTTGTACCAGATCATCCGCCGTGCCAGCGGCCGCGATCGCCTGCTCTGGCTGCGCAGCAACGCGTCCACCTGGGTTTCGCAGGCGTTTGACACCGTTTTTTTCACGACGGCCGCCCTGGTGGGCACGTTCATCCACACGTGGAAGCACTGGCTGGGCGCGGTCGTATTCACCTACATCGTCAAGATCCTCGTGGCCGCCGTGGATACCGGCTTCCTCTACCTGACCACCTGGGGTCCGCTCATCCCCGCGAACTCGCAACGGCGGGACAGCGCCCGCGATTCGTGAGGCGGCACGGAACGCAGGAACGCGGCGACTCACAGTTGCAATCGCACGCGCGGCCGCGACTCGCCGCGCTCCAACGGCCGTCCGATGGCCAGCGGAAAGGCCATCCCCACGACGAAGAGGAAGGCCGGATAAACGACGTCGACGAAGGTCATGCCGTCCTGACCTGACGGCACATGCTTCATCCAGGCCGGAATGCCATCGAGGTGGCCCAGGTGGTTCACGAAGACCATGATCAGGATGGTCAGCCCGCGGAACAGATCGATGGAGACGATCCGTGCCGCCGCTGCGCCGCCGGTCGTTCGAGTGACCCCGTCAAAGCCTGCACCTGCCGCCGGAGTCTGATAGCCGGAGCCAGCCCCTACGGCCGGGGTTCTGTTCTTCGACCCAGGCGCCCCGGCCAGAGTCTGATTGTCCAACCCGGTCGTTGCGGCCGAAAGCAGATTGTCCAAACCGGGTACCCGGCCCTGGAATCTACCGTACTACTACACCGTTGCGGCCGGATGACAGGCCAAACATCAGCTGCCGGCTTCAGCCGGCCAGTCAGTCCCCCCGGGCTTCAGCCGGGGGAAAACGCCAGCACCCCTCATTCCCCCTCTATATAATTCTCTCGCAGCCGGCTTCAGCCGACTTTCTCTCGATCCACGAAGATCGCCCGACGATTCGGATTGGCCCCGTACATCTACCTACGCGGCGTCATCGCCCGCTTGCCGCGCGGCGGATATCCCGCCTCGCTCCTGCCCGCGGCCTGGAAGGCCGAGCCACTCGCCCGCTCCGCCCCCGGCCTTTGCCCTCCTCAACCGCACCCCGTCCACTCCAACCGACCCAATTGTCCCGGTGCATACGACCGAGCGTTTACAGCTTCCGCGCCAGGTACCGCTCCCGGCCACCCGCATACGTCGTCGTCTGCGTCCAGGCCGCCGGGCACTTGTTACACGCAAAATCCGCCACTGGGTCCGACGGGCCTTCCTGGGAGTCAACGTCGATGCTGGTGTACTCATTGACCCCGTTGACTTCGCACTTGGAACACTTGGCCCTCAGAACGTTCAGTTATGCTCCGTCTGGTAATCCTCCGGTTCCTCTGCGGATCGCAACCATATCACACGTTCCTCCCTGTCGTCAGTTAGAACGACAGACTGATCACCGGGCTCGAGTTCGATGACGATCTGGTGAAAACCATCTTGCTTTTCAAAGAAGGTGCCAAGAACCCCCCGGTACCCGCGTAACGACGAAAACACCTTGACGCGGATTGTAGACTGTTCTCTGACAACTTCGTAATGATCTAATCGGTTCGCCGACTCGCCGGCGAGAAGCACACCGCATCGAAGCATACCGTCGGCGACTGAGATAGTGTCAACTCCTGTGTAAATTGCCTCGGGGCATCCTGCCATGAATCACGCCACCTTCGATTGCTTCGACTTCGGCGACATCGGCAACGGCACCGTCGGGCACAGATGCGCCGATCGCAAACGTCGCCATCTGCGCGACAGACGATGGATCACCTGGTGCATCAGGTACACGCCGCTCCGGGTCGTCTTGAGTCGCCTGGCCGCGTTCGTCCGCAACCGAACCGTCGCGAAGATCGACTCGATTGGGTTCGTGGTCCGAAGGTGAATCCAGTGCGCCTCCGGGAACTGGTAAAACGTCAGGCACCGGTCCAGATCGTCC
>JBPOIK010000127.1:0-27220 GCA_052034525.1 Planctomycetota bacterium | reverse complement strand
CCTGGGACGTCCTGCCGACGGCAATGCTCAGATACAGCAGCGACGGCATGGCCAGCACCAAAAACAAACCCAGGAACTTGAACATGGGACGGACGAAATCTTCCCACCAGCCATCCGAGAACCGCAGAGAGGGGAGATCGTCATCGCCGCCGGCCGACTCTGAAACGCAGTTCAGCAGAAACGCACAGATAAGACCGTTGATGAGGAAAGACAGAATCCCAATCCCGGGGATCGCTCCAGCGATCCCGGCCATCAACGACATGCCCCAGACCACCATGAACGTGACGGCGTTGTTCGGCGTGGTCACAAAGAAGAAGCTCCAGCCCACGTCGGCCCAGAACCCGCGGCCGGGCGTGCGACGATCCGGCGAGCGACCGACCCGCACCATCTCCTCCGCCTCCTCCAGCACGCGCCGATTCGAGACGGCGGGATCGTGGACCACGATCTGGCTGCCGGGCGCCGGCTCGCGGGATCGGGTCGCGGCGGCCGCCGCCTCGTCGAAGAAGTCATCCGGCTCGCCAGCCAGCGGAATGGGGCCGGCGTCCCCTGCTTTTGCAGGCACCTGGGAAACCCGACCACATTTCGTGCAGCGAACCTTCCGGCCCTCGGCGCCGGGAGGCAGACGGAACCGGGTATTGCAGCCGGGGCAGGTGAAAGCCGACATGGCATGTCCCTCTGCGTGCGGCCGATCAGCGTCCCACACCTGCTCGACACCTTACTATGCCGATTGTGCGGAGACTATTACTCTATCGGAGGGTTTTTGTAACCGTGCCCCGGACGCGGCCGCCGGATACGTTTTCGATGCGGACCGCCACCACGTCGCCCGGCGCGGCCTCAGCAGCTTGGAACCAGACGGGAAAGTAGCGATCGGTGCGGCCGTGACGCCACGCGGAGCCGTCGGGAGCGGGCGGCGGAGCGTTTTCGTCGTCACCGGCTTCGATGATCACCCGTTCCGTGCGGCCGATGAAGTGCCGGCGGAACGCGAGGGCCGTTTCCCGCTCCAGTTCGGCGAGGCGGGCCATGCGGTGGCGCACGACATCCGCCGGGATGAAGTCACGGCTCCACTTGGCGGCCGCCGTGCCCGGGCGCGGGCTGAACGGGAAAGAGTGAACCTTGCAGAAGCCGCTTTGGCGGGTGATCGTCAGGGTCTTCTCGAAATCGGCGTCTGATTCGCCCGGGAAACCCACCACGATATCCGTGCTGATGGCCGGCCGGTCCAGTGCGGTCCGCACCCGGTCGATCATGGCCTGGAACTGCCCGGCGGTGTATTGTCGGTTCATGCGGCGGAGGACGGCATCGCTGCCGGATTGCAAGGGCAGGTGGAGGTGGGGCGCGCAGCAGGGGTTCCGCCGCAGGACTGCCAGCAGGCGGTTGTCCACGTCTCCCGGTTCCAGGCTGGACAAACGGAGGCGAACCAGACCCTGCACGGCGGCGAGAGCCTCGACCAGGTCGGCCAGGGGGTTGGTGGCGGGGTCATGCCGTCGGTGGCGGGCCGTGGGCCGGCCGTAGGCGCCGAGGTGGATGCCGGTGATGACGATCTCTTTGTGTCCGGCCCGCACGAGGTCGCGGGCCTCCGACACGGCGATGGAAAGCGGTTTCCAGCGCAGGACGGGCCGCAGGCGGGGGATGATGCAGTAGGTGCAGTTGGCGTCGCACCCATCCTGCACCTTCAGGAACGCCCGCTGGTGGCCGGCGAAGGCGCGGATGGTTGCTCGATCGGTTCCGTCGGCATTCTTGACAGCCGGTGAACGACTGGGAATAATCGTATTGGAGGCGGGTGTCTGGTCCGTCTCCTCCGATACTCGGGCAATCCGCGGCGGAGCGGTTGCTCTCATACGTACGTCATTCCCGACCGCCGATTCGTCCGGGTAGGACGAGCCGCAGGCGGCAGCGAAACGGCCCGCGTCCTCCGCATGATGCCGGCAAACCCAACCTGAGTGTAACGGATCGGTCACGACGCGACGCAGGGCCAGATGTACGTTCTGATCGTGCCCGAGCACGGCAATGACGCCGGGGATGCTTTGCAGGGATGCCGTCGCGGCAGAGGCGCCGCATCCGACCACCACGGTCGGCACTCGTCCCTGGCGGGCGAGGCGTCGGATGGACTGGCGGCTTTTGCGGGTGGCCGAGGCGGTGACGGCGCAGGTGTTGACGATGGCCAGGTCGGGTTCGTCCGTGGGTCCGGCGGCGGCGAACCCCAGGGATTCGAGGGTTTCGCGGAGCAATTGGGACTCGTATTGATTGACTTTACAGCCCAGCGTGGTTAGCCGATACTTGCCGCCCATAAGGCCTCAGTCTACTCCCGGACGGGGGTACGGACAACGTCGGGGCGGAGTTGGCCCGGAGGAGATGCCATGGCCGGCGGTCAGACAGTCTGGGGAATCGACGTCGGGAGAAGCGCGCTGAAAGCCATTCGCTTGCGCGCCCTGACGGAGGGTCTGGTGGAGGTTGTGGGCCAGACCTACGTCGAGCATGAAACGATCCTGACGGACTCGAGCGCGGATCGCGACCTGAAGATCACCCAGGCCCTCCAGAGGTTTCTGTCGCAGAATGACATATCGTCCGACCAGATCGTGGTGAGCGTGCCGGGCCAGCATACGCTGGCTCGCTTTTCGCCGTTGCCGCCGGTGGACGCCAAGAAGATTCCCGATCTGGTGCGATACGAAGCGGGCCAGCAGATTCCGTTCGACATGGATGAGGTGGTTTGGGACTACCAGACCTTCCAGGAGGAGGGGGCGCCGGAGATTCAGGTCGGCATTTTCGCGATGAAGCGGGAGCTCATTCGCGACTACCTGAGCCACTTCGAAGTCGCGGGGGTTGAGCCGGGGATGGTGCAACTGGCCCCGTTGGCCCTTTACAACGCGGCGCTGTTCGACGGGTTGCTGGGCGAGGGCACCACGGTGCTGATGAACATCGGCACCGAGAGCACGGATCTGATTCTGGCCGGCCGGGAGACGCTGTGGACACGGTCGATTCCGATCGGCGGCAACAACTTCACGGAGGCGCTGGTCAAGGCCTTCAAACTGTCGTTTTCCAAGGCGGAGAACCTCAAGCGTCAGGCGGCGACGAGCAAGTATGCCCGGCGCATTTTCCAGGCCATGCGTCCGGTGTTCGCCGATCTGGTGCAGGAGCTGCAACGTTCCATCGGGAGGTTCACGTCCGCCCACCGCGACGCGGAGCTTACGAAAATCATCGGGGTGGGTAACGCGTTTACTCTGCCCGTGCTTCAGAAGTATCTGCAGCAGAACCTGCAACTGGACGTGGAGCACCCCAAGGCGTTTGACAAGATGCAGTTTGGTCCGGGCGTGGACGACGACGAGTTCAAGAGCCGGCTGCCGAATTTCGCCGTGGCCTACGGTCTGGCCCTTCAGGGCCTGGGGCTGACCAAGATCGAGACGAACCTGTTGCCGCCGGAAATCGCGCGGCAGGTGGCCTGGCGCAAAAAGCGGCCGTTCTTCGGGGCGGCGGCGGCGTGTCTGCTGCTGGCGGCGGGCATGGTATGGATGCGGTACTCGTGGGACAAAGGGGCGCTGGCGGACGCGGGGTCGGGCCGGACGTTCGTGTCGGCACAAGATGCGGAGGACTTCATCCGGACGCCGCGGAGCGGGTCGTCGGCTTCCTGGTCCCGAAGCATCCTGAATGCCTGGCAGACGCTGCAGAACGAATACAACACGGTCTCTCAGGGCGGCCGATCCGAGGAGGAGAAAATCGCCCAGATGAGGGCGTTGCAGGACAACAAGGCGGTGTTGCCGCGGATCCTCCAGATCGTGCATGATGCGCTGCCGATACCGGAATCGTTGGTGGAAACCCGTTCACCGGAGGAATACGCCGCGGCGTTCAAGGCGCTGGGTCCCCGCGCCACGCGCCAGGTGGTGTATGTCGAGGAGTTTCAGATCTACTACATCGACGATCTCAGCGACCCGAGCCACGAGTCCGAGTTCCTGGACGTATCCCAGGACACGCCGGAGTCGCTGCTGGCCTCCGGGGCCGGACCGGCGAAAGGGTTCCTGGTCCGGCTGCAGTGTCGAACGCCGGTCTCCTCCAGGGCGGCGCTCTTCATCCGCAATCACTTTCAGAAGGCCCTCCGAGAGGTCGGCCGCAAACCGGGTCTGGATCTGTACGTCAACCGTGTTGCGTTGACCGAGGTGCAGAAAGTCGGCGGGTCCAAGGATTCCGGGGGCGGAGGGACCAGGCCCAAGGATCGCAAAGCGCCGTCCAAGCCGCCCTTGAGCGGACCGCCCGGTTTCAGCGGTCCTCCGGGATTCGGCGATCCGACTGGACCGAGTTTCGGCCCGAAACCACCGCCAACCGGCTCAGGCGGGATGGCGGGTGGTCAGACGGCTCAGACGGCGGAGGTGGACCCGTTGACGGATGAATCCATCGCGTCGGACTGGCTGTTCTCGATCTCCTTTGATGTTGTATTGGGCCCCCTCCCGGAAGCTGCCGGAGCGCAGGATGGTGTTGTTCCCCCGCCGGAGGCCGGTTCGGCACCGGAGACGCCGCGGGAATAAGCGGCCAGGAGAACCCGGCCGCTCGAATCAGGATATGCCCCGGAGACCAGGGATATGGAAGTCATCCAGAAGCATATGTTCTTCATTCTTTGCGGAGTGATCGCGCTGGCGGGCATCGGGCTGGGCGGCTGGGGTCTCAGCAAGATGTCCGCAATTGACGCGATGATGGACGATGCGGTGAGCCTGCACAGCCAGCTTCAGGGCGCGAGGCCCAGGAACCTTGCCGGGATCGCGGCTGAGCAGGGGCGGGTGGAGCAGGTGAAGAAGAGTTACGAGGAGGTGCTGAAGCTGACGGACGAGCACGCCGGCCACAAGCCGCTGCTGGAGGGGTTCTTCCCGGATCCGGATTATGAGACTCAATTTGAGTTCCCGCGCGCATATCGGGAAGCGCTGGATGGGCTGTACCGGCGTTTGCGGGCCGGATCGGTCCCGACGGACGCGGAGGTGCATGACGCGGAAGAGAGCATTCGCGACGAGGAGCATGCCCAGGCCAACGCCGCCTTCGGGGTGGATCCTGGCGAGGCCCAGCAGTACGGAACCGGCGTTCCCCCCGAGGGCGAGCAGACCAACGCCTCGGGGCTGATTACAACGGCGGAGGCGCAGAAGAATCCCTATGTGCGGGCGAGCATCGCCAAGGCCCGGCGCATCTATTGTTACGCGGCGCCGCCTAGCGACGAAAAAACGCCGTTCAGCGTCATTTCCGAGGTGTATGACCCACCGAGCGGCCGGGCTCCCTCACCTCTGGACTGCTGGGAGGCCCAGTTGCAACTGTGGGTTCAGCAGGACGTGGTTGAGTCTCTGGCCCGCGTGAACGAACGAGCGGCCCGGGATCTGCCCCCCGAGAACCAGTGGGTGGGCTACCTGCCCGTCAAGCGCGTGCTCGAGATCTTCGTGAATCCCCGCTACGTCGGGACCCCCGATGGCCCCCCGCAGGAGTCCTTCACGGGCAATACTTCCGGTCCGGAATACGAGGTCCTTTATTTCACACTGAAGCTGGTGGTGGATGCTTGCGAACTCAATACCGTGATCGCTGAGGTTTGCAATAATTCCTACACGACCCTGTATCGGCTTGATTACCAGGTCGAGCCTCCCAACCTCAGGATGGAAGACTACATTTACGGCTCGGCGCCGGTGGTCCGCGCAGAGATGAACTTCGAGAGAATCCTTTACTCCAAACGCTATCTATCCCTGATGCCGGACGTCGTGCTGAACGAGTTGGGCAAACAGCGCCCCGAACCCGAGCCGGAGACAGCGGAATGACCAATCGGCAGTACGGCCGAGGGCTTGCACCCCGAATCGCCGTCGGGAGGATCTGTTATGGCTAAGCAGGCGATCAGCCCGCTCGAACAACACGTGGATAAGGCCGTGCTAGGAGTCTGCGGCCTGCTGCTCCTGGCCGCGATCGCCCTGTTTCTGGTCTCGTCACCCAACAAGAAGGAGCTGGGAGGGGAGTCTGCCGCGCCGGCCTCCGTTTACAACGTCGTGGCCAATGAGGCCGAACGCCTGGCTCGTCGGATTGCGGAGGAAGCCCCGCCGTCGACCGCGGACAAGGAAAACCCGATTCCGGTTCTCCGAAGATGGATGCAGAATCTGCTTTCGGCGGCCAGCCTGAGCCCTCTCCTGCGGCCGCCCGTGCCGCCCTTGCCGGCGGTGCCGCGGGTCGGCCCCCAGGGCCCCACGTCGGACAAGATCGAGTTGGCCCGTATGTTGCCGCCGACGCAGGTGAAGGTGGCGGCGTCCGGGCGAACACTGGCCGTGATGGCCCCGCCCTTCATCCTGGGCGGGCAGAGCTACACCGATCCCGGCGCCGGCACGTCGGATTTCGAGGTCGCGTTCAACTGGGTGACGGTCTCGGGCGTGTTCGAGCGTGCGGAACAGGAGCGGCTGTGCCGCGAGGCGGAGTACCATGCCGGCCGGCGGGATCCCTACGTGGTGGGGGTGGATCTCCAGCGCCGTGAACGACGTTGGGACGGCACCTTCACCGAATGGCAGGATATTACGACCGACGCGCCCATTGTGGTCGGTTCGCCGCCGGAGATCACGGTGATCGAATCGGGCCTGATCAAGACCGTTTCTGAAGACGATCTGGAGATCGTTGCCGAATTTTCCGACCCGATCCGCAAACAGGAGAACCAGCTTGATCTGATGCGGCCTCTTTTTCCCCTGCCATTGGCGGGGGACTACTGGAAACTGCCCGTCTACCCGGACATCGACATTGTGGCCCTGGATGAGGAATACTACCTGGCGGCCGGTGCAACTCCCGTGGATCGATACGAGGCCATGTTGGAGGTACCGGAGGAGCAGACCGGACAGCCGGACCCCCGGCAGGAGTTGGAGCGAGATATCCAACGTCTGGAGAACCAACTGAGGCGAGGGTACCTCACGTTGGCGGCTGCTCAGGCGGCGGAAGAGGAGATCAAAACAAAGCTCAACCGAACGGATCTGAGTGCGACCCAGACCCGCCGGCTGGAGGATTTGCTGATTCGGACGAAGAAAGAGGTGGAGCGTCTGGAGTCGAGTCCCCTGCCCCAGGGCCCGTCGGTCGTGCAGTCTCCGGAGCAGGTGGTCTGGGCACACGACGCGCTGCGCAACAGCGTGGTCAGCGGCAAGACGTACCAGTATCGCATGAGGCTGCGGCTCTACAACCGCTACTGCGCGTTTCCTACCCCGCTGGCCAACCCCGAAGATGCCGAGAAGGTGGTGTTGGCCACCGATTGGTCCGATCCAACCGAGCCGGTGACGATCAAGCTGGATACGGAGTTTTTCCTCGCCAGCGCCTCGGGCGAGCGGGTCCGGGCGGACGTGTTCAAGTGGGTGGAAGGCAACTGGATCCGGCAGACCTTTGACGTGGAAGCGGGCGAACCCATCGGCGGGATCAAGCGGGTCTCGTTGCCCGGCGATCCGCCCGTGAAGGAGCTGGTGGACTTCAATACGGGGGCTGTCGTGTTGGAGGTGGACCTGCTGCGGAGTTTCCGTCCGCCAAAAGTAGGAACCGACGGCTGGTCGGCGGGTCCGCCAAGAACCACGGTGGCCGTCACTTACGTGGATGCTGGCGGCGAAGTCCGCGAACGGCTGCTGGACCTGGACAGGTACAGTGCCGCCTACAAGGCCTTCAAGCAACTGGCCCAGCAGACGGCTGCCAAACGCCCACCGCCCCCCAAGGGCCCGCCCACTGGGGCTCCTCCCGGCTTTGGTGGCCCCGGCGGTCCGCCTAGCGGGCCCCCGCCGGGCTTTGGTGGTCCCGGCGGTCCGCCGCGGCCGCCGAGGGGCGGTGGTGGCCGCGACTGACGTTGATACCGGCCCGTCAGACCCGTCGGGGGTGGCAGCCCGCCGGGTGGCGAATACGGGGCTAACAGCCCTGAAACCGGGCTTGCAAGCGGCGGAATCGCCCCGTACACTGAGCGGACCGTGACGATCCGAGCAGGCGCCGGGTCGTTCCCGCAAACGAGCGAACCTGCCAACGTATCCTGCGCGTGTGTGGCGCAGGCGGCGTTCCACGGGCTGCGAGGGCGCGGTCTCCTCGATCCCTGCTTGGTGGAACGTGGCAAAGGAGGACTCCCTTGACTACGTCTCGAGTGCTGACCCGAGCCATTCGTGTGGCGTTGCCTCTGCTTTGTCTGTGGATGGGAGCTGCGGCACTGGCTGGTCCAGCCGAGGACGCCTTGGACAAAGGACTCGGCCTCTTCGATGCGGGCAAGTATCTCGAGGCTCAGCAGGTGCTGCTGGAGATAGACCCGTCCGCGCTGAGCGACGAGGACCGGGGCCGCCGGGATGAATACCTGGAGCGGTTGCAGGTGGCCTTGGCGATGGTGGACAAGGCGAACAAGGATCTGGAGGACGGCGAAAAAGCTCTGGCCGGCGGAGATCTGGATACGGCGGAGGAATACCTGCAGGGAGTGCTCGACAACGAATACGCGGCGCCGTCCCTGCGCGCGTCGGCTGAAGGGCTGTTGCAGGAGCTTGTGGAGCGCCGCAAAGCGCCGGAGCCTGTGGCCGTGCCGGAACCTGCTGCGCCGACAGCCGAGCCCGTCGCAGACCTGCTGCCCCCGGCGCCGGAACCGCCCCCCCTGGCCCCGATGGGCACTGGCGGCGATTCGGACCGCGACCGGGCGGCCAGCCTGATTCGTGAAGGGTACGACGCGTTGGGAAACGGGCGGACGCACGAGGCCGCCCGCCTGTTCGAGCAGGCGTTGGAGCTGGTGCCGGGCCACCCGGACGCTGTGGACGGGCTGACTTCGGCCCGTCAGCACGAGAGCGTCGAGACGGCGTCGTCAAACCTGCTCGACAGAATGAGCGTGCGAGACCAGATTCGCTGGCAGCGGACGGAAGCCGCCTTCCGCGAGATCGAGAGGGAGGTCCGTCGACAGATCATCGCGGGACAATTCGATCTGGCCCGGGAATCGCTGCTTCTGGCCACCCAGACGGTCGAGGCCGGGCGGCAATACGCCTCCCCCATAGCCAAGTATGAGGCGTTGAAGGCGGAACTGGCGGGGCTGGAAGGGTTTGTGGTGGAGGAGGCGCGGCGGTACGAGGAGACTCGCGTTCGGGAGCAACGCGACGAGATCGAAAGGGAGCGAAGAGATCGCAACCAGCGGATGCGGGAGGCGCGGGATCGGGAGGTGGATGCCCTGCTCGAGCAGGCTTGGACCCACCGCAAGAATGACAATCTGCCCGAGGCCATCTCGGTCATGCAGCAGGTGGTCGCCCTGGAACCCACCAGCAGCCATCGATTTACCCTGGACGACTGGCAGGATCTGTATGAGCTGCGGCGCCAGCGGTTCCTCTACGAGGACAAAACCCGGAACACCCAGAAGATCCTGACCGATGCGGAGATCAGCAAGGTTCCGATCAGCCGGCTTCTGGAATACCCGGATGACTGGCCCGAGAAGCTGGCCAGCATCTATCGCGTCCCCACCGGAGCGGAGCAACGATCAGTTGAAGACCAGGCCTTGCAGGAGAAGCTGGACGAAAAGATTCCGGTTAATTTCGAGGATCAGACCTTCGAAGATGTAATGGACCAGTTGGCCCAATCCCAGGGGGTCAACATCACGGTGATCTGGAATGACCTGGAGCAGGTGGGGATTCGCCGTGACGACCCCATAACCTTGCGGCTCCCATCCGAAGTGACTTTCCGCAAGGCTTTGAACCTGATTCTCGACCAAGTGGGCGGATCAGACGCGGAAGTGGCCTATGTAGTCGGCGAAGGCGTCATCCGCGTGGCCACCAAGACACTGCTGGACCGCGATGTCTTCACGGAAGTCTACGATGTGAACGACCTGCTGATGGTCGTGCCGGATTACACAGAACCCAACTTCGGCTTCGGCGGCGGCCTCGGCGGCGGCGGTTTTGGCGGCGGCGGTTTCGGCGGGGGTGGTTTCGGCGGGGGTGGTTTCGGCGGCGGCGGCTTCGGCGGCGGCGGCTTCGGTGGCGGAGGTGGCCCCTTTAACGTCAACCCGAGTCACCACGGCCAGATCGGCGGCGGTTTCGGTGGCGGCGGTAGTGGTGGTTTCGGTGGCGGCGGTGGCGGTTTCGGTGGCGACGACCAGCAGGATCGTGAGCAGCGTATCGAAGACCTCAAGCAACTGATACAGGACACGATCGAGCCGGACAGTTGGCGCGAAGGCGGCAGCGGAAACCAGGCCGCGATTGCCGAACTCAACGGACAACTCGTTGTGACCCAGACGTCTTCCGCCCACGCCCAGATCGCGGACCTGCTCGAGAAGCTCCGCCGGCAACGGGCGATTCAGGTGGCCATTGAGGCTCGCTTCCTGACCATAACCTCCAATTACATGGAGGAAATCGGGCTGGATCTGGATATTATCCTCAACCAGGGCAACGCCGGCTTTGATCCGGTGAATGTCGGCGATAACCGCGCGCTGGGCCCCTATGGGGAGCCGCTCTATGTGCCGCGATCGACGTCCCGACTGGGTTTCCTTCCGGGCGTGCCGGGCGTGGGGCAGGAGTTTGAAAGCGACGAAGGCGTAAGGCATCCGTTCCATACTCCGGGCCTGATCCCCCAACGCGGACGCGTCGGGCCCAGTTCGAGCCACATGTCTCCCATTCCGATTTTCTCGAACATCCTGGACATCACTGCGCCTCGAGAGACCAGTGTGGATGGATCCTTCGGATCCACGGTGAAGCCGGCCATGCAGGTGTTCGGCACGTTCCTGGACAACATCCAGGTAGATTTCCTCTTGCGCGCGACGCAGGCGGATCGGCGAAACAGCATCATGAACGCCCCCCGCCTGGTTCTCTTCAACGGGCAGATGGCTAACGTCGCAGTCGTGACCACGACGTTCTACGTGTACGCTCTGTGGCCTGAGGTGCGGGAGGGAGCCGTGGCCGTGGTGCCGCAGCCCCAGCAGCTTTTCACGGGCACCTTGCTGCTTGTGCGGGCGACGGTTTCGGCCGACAAACGTTACGTGACGATGAACCTGACTCCGTCGGTGACCGAACTGACCAGTCTCCTGCGTCTGACCTCCTCGGGCGGTGCGGCGGGCGGTGCGGCCAATGACGCCTTCATTCAGTTGCCCGTTACCCAGAATCAGGGGATCGCCACGACGGTCACCGTTCCGGACGGCGGCACGCTTCTGATCGGCGGAATGAAGAAGACCGCGGAGGTCGAGATTGAGGCGGGCGTGCCGGTGTTGAACAAGCTCCCCGTCCTCAAGCGGCTGTACTCCAACCGGAGCCTGGTCAAGGATGAGCAGGTGCTGCTCATCCTGGTGAAACCCACGATTATCATCCAGCGTGAAGCGGAGGAGGAGGCGTTCCCGACCTTCTCCCATTCGGACATCTGATCCGACCTCCGTCCGCCGGAGCGTCAGAAATACAGACCTTTTCCACGGCCGGTTCGCGGCGTCGAGCCGGCCGTTTGTTCCGGCCCGGAACGTTCTGGAAGGCCCCCGCTTCCAGCCGTCCGCCAGAGTCCGAACGAGGTCTTGTGACCCGTCCGGACTTGAATAATAATGACGTCGGATGAGCGATCACGCGTTACAGCAGGTGGACGCCCCGGAACAGTCAGAACGTCGCAGACAAATCCGCGAGTTCGGCCTGGGCGTGCTGCGCAGGGAGATTCAGGCCATCCAGGCGGCGGCGGATGCCCTCGCGGATGCCTTCGTGGACGCGGTCGAACGGATCGTATGCTGCCGCGGACGCGTGGCCGTCACCGGGCTGGGAAAAGCCGGGCTCATCGGCAACAAGATTCAGGCCACTCTGGCCAGCACGGCCACCCCTTCATACCGGCTGCACCCCGTCGAGGCGCTGCACGGGGACCTGGGCATGATCTGTTCGGACGACGTGGTTCTGATGCTCTCCCGCAGCGGAGAGAGCGAAGAACTGGTTCGGCTGGCGCCGGCCCTGAAGCGCAGCGGGTGTGACATCATCCTGCTGACCGCCTGTCCGCAATCGCGGCTGGCGGGCCTGTCCGACATTGTCGTTGATATTGGCAACGTCGCCGAGGCGTGCCCGCTGGGGCTGGCGCCCAGTTCGTCCACCGCCGCGATGCTGGCGGTGGGAGACGCTCTGGCTCTCAGCGTGATGGAGCGCAAGAACATTCAACCGGAGCACTACGCCCGTTTTCATCCCGGAGGGGCCCTGGGGCGGAGCCTCATGCGGGTCTCACAGATTATGCGAACGGGTGACGATTGCCCCCGGGTGGGGGTGAAAGATACGCTGCGGGCGTATTATGACGCGGTGCTCCGGGCGCCGCGGCGAGCCGGCGCGGCATCCGTGGTGGATGACGCCGGACGCCTTGTCGGCTTCTTCACCCACGGAGATCTGTTTCGCCTGACGCTGTCGGCGGGCGATCTGGCCGGCGCGGCCGATCGACCGGTGTCCGAGGTGATGATTCGATCGCCCAAGCGGGTGGGGGTCGACGAACGCGTGGCCGATGCGCTGGCCCTCATGCGGCGGCATCGGATCGATGAACTGCCGGTCGTGGATGAAGACAACCACGTTGCGGGCCTGTTGGATGTGCAGGACCTGATCGCTCACGGTTTCTCGGTCTTCGACGAACCCTGATCGCCTCGGCGGCCCGTGGGCAGTGTCAAACGATCACAGGCTGGCGACGGCCGCGGATCGCCCGGATGAAGCTTTCCATTGTCATACCGGTCTACAACGAACACGCAACGCTGGAGGAACTGGTGTCCCGCGTGCTGGCCCGTGACGTGGGAATGGCGCGAGAGGTCCTCCTGGTGGATGATGGCAGCACCGACGGCACGCGCAGCCTGTATCCCAGGATTCTCCAGCGGTGGCCGACGGAGGATATCCGCGTCCAGCTTCAGGAGCGCAACCAGGGAAAGGGCGCGGCCCTGCGGGAGGGGTTTGCCCGGGCCACCGGTGACATCGTCCTCATTCAGGATGCCGACCTGGAGTACGATCCGCAGGATTATCCCAAGCTGCTGGCCCCGATCCTCGACGGCAAGGCCAACGTCGTGTACGGCTCGCGGTTCGTCGGTTCGCAGGCCAAGCGCGTGCTGTTCTTCTGGCATATGGTGGGCAATCGGCTGCTGACGCTCCTGTCCAACGCCCTGACCAACCTCAACCTGACGGACATGGAGACCTGCTACAAGGTGTTCCGGTCGGATGTGATTCGCTCGTTTCAGATCCGAAGCAACGGGTTCACCGTAGAGCCGGAGCTGACGGCCAAGGTCGCCCGGGGTCGCTGGCGCATCTACGAGGTCGGCATCAGCTACGCCGGGCGGGACTACAGCGAAGGAAAAAAAATCACCTGGGTGGACGGATTACGAGCGTTATGGGCCATCTTCCGGTTTCGATTCTGGGATTGACCGGTACAGGAGGGCATTCGGATGAAAGGCGTGTGTGCGGCGGGGGTTGTTGCGGCGTGGGTAACGATGCAGGTGGCGTTCGGACAACCGCCGGCCACCCGGCCGGCCACAACGCAGCCGGGCGCCCCGGGGGCGTCATCGTTCTGCTTCCTGCACATTGCGAATACCCCGGTTCGGCCGGGAACGGAAGGCGAACCGTCTGACGCTCCGGGCTTCGGCCCCTGGGTCTGCGCGGAGGCCGGCCGGCCGGCGTCCCTGCCGTCGCTGGGGCTTGATCTTCCGGCTCCCGCGTTCATCCTCCACACGGGGAATGCCACGTCGTTCGGCGGGACGGACGGCGCCTGGGCGACCGTTGAGAAGGCATTCGCGGATTCACCGGTACCCGTGCATTGGGTGGCCGGCCTGGACGACAACGCGTGGAACCCGATCCAGATGGATATCCGTCGACGAACCGGAGAAGACTATTTCTCGTTTGATCATTCGGGATGTCATTTCGTAGCACTGCCCTCGACCCTGCCCCAACAGAGCGCGGCGTGCGTCAACTCGGCCGCCTTGTACTGGCTTCGCGCGGACCTGGCCGCCGTGAATCCGCAGACGCCGGTCATTCTCTTCATGCACCATCCGCCGGACAGCCCGGCTCTGGCTCAGCCGGCGTCGTGGTCGCTCATTCTGGAATTCCTGGAGAAGCACAACATCGTCCTGGTGCTGCACGGAGAGGGAGAATCGGCCGCGCATCGGGTCATGGATGGGATCGACACGGTGTCCGCCGGCTCTTCGGTCGGACCGGACGCGGGATACAACCTCGTGGCGGTGAAGGACGGCACCCTGCGCGTGGTGCGTTGTCTGCGTGATCCATCCGCGACGCCGCGCGTGCTGCTCGAGAGGTCGCTGACGCCGCCCGCCGGACCGCGATTGATCTGCAACCTGAATCAGCTCAACATGTTCGGCGTGCGTAATCGCCGGCCGTTTCTATTGAAGCCCCGGTTTCGGCCGCCCGTCGATACCGCCCACTATGAAGTGACCATCGACGGCCAGCTTGTTCAGACGGCGGAAAGCGCCGCCAGCGTGCTGCAGATTCCGGCCGCGGATCTGGACATGGGCGGGCACGTGTTGTTCTTACGGGCGACGGACCCGGCGCGGCAGCAGTTCTACGGCCTGGCTTCTTCGCGGTTTTACGCCAACGACCTGTCCGTCAATGTGGGGTGGGTCCGTAACCTGCCCGCTTCGGTGACGGGCGCTCCGGTTTTCTACGGAGACCCCCTGCGCGTGATCGTCGGCGAGACCGGAGGCGCCCTGCGCGCCATTCAGACCGACAGCTCGGAGCAGTTGTGGGAGTTCGACGCGGGCGGACCGATCATCGCGTCGCCGGGCATCTGTGATGACGTGGTGGTGGTTCCGTGCGCCGACGGTTTTGTCTATACGGTGCAGGCCGATTCAGGGGCGCAGGTCTGGAAATATGATGCCGGTTGCCCCGTGTACGGTACGCCGGCGATGGCGGACGAGACGGCCTACGTAGGCGACAGCCGGGGACGGCTGCACTCGATTGATGTCTTCCTGGAGGAAAGACACTGGCTGTTCGAGGGGGCGGGGGGCTCTATCGCGTCTCGACCGGCCATCTGGGATGACCTGGTGGTATTCACGGCCTGGGACGGATTCATCTACGCGCTCAACCGCAAGGACGGCCGCCTGGCCTGGAAAGCCGCCTCGCCAAACCTGGAAGCCAAGGGCGCGGACGGACGCGTGGGGCCCGGCGGCTGCAGTCCGCTGGTCCGGGGTGACCGAATCCTGGTCTGCGACGCGACCGGATTGCTGTACTCCCTGTCGCGCGAGGGCAAGCGCAGCGAACCCATCGCCCGGAACGTCGCCGCCATTGCGCTCGCCGGGGACGCGACCGCCTACTACATCCGCGGAACGGACGACCGCCTGATGAAGATGGGTCCGGACGACAAACCGATCTGGCAGGCAACGGTTCCGACCGGCCGATTGCCGGTCCCCCCCACGGAGGCGAACGGCCAGGTGTACGTGTGCTCTGACACGGGCAAGCTGAGCGTGCTGGACGCCCGCAACGGCGAGGTTCTCTGGCGGTATCGGGCCACACACGGATTCTACGTCTTCGCGCCGATCACGGTGGATCGCAATGGAGCTCTCTACATCCTGGGCGGCGACGGCTCGATTACGCGTCTGCTGGGGAAGATGGACGCGCCGGTCGGGACAGGGCCCAAGGCGGATTCGGGTCCGTCGCCCTGAACGCCCGGGATCAGCCGCGGGCGGCAGAGGCGGCCGCACGGCGGGCCAGAAGCGCTTCCACGATCCGTTTGGGAATCTCCGAAGGGGGGGCGACAATCTGTACGGCGCCCAGGTCGGCCGCCACTTTGGGCATGCCGTAGACCACGCAGCTTCCCTGATTCTGCCCGATCGTGACGGCTCCGGCATTGTGCATGGCCAGGAGGCCCTTCGCTCCGTCTGCCCCCATTCCGGTCAGCAGGACGCCGATCGCGGATCGTCCGATCTGCTGTGCTACGGAATGGAACAGCACGTCCACGGACGGGCAATGCCGGTTCACTTCTTCCTGACTGCCATAAGCGATGCGGCAGTGCCCCGCCCGGCCGCGGACAGTCATCTGAACTCCGCCGCGCGCCAGCAGCGCCAGTCCCGGCGCAAGAAGATCTCCGTCCCTGGCTTCGCGCACTTCGATCCGACAGTGTTCGTTGAGCCGATTGGCGAAAAGTCCGGTGAATCCCTCGGGCATATGCTGGACAATCACAACCGGGAAGAAATCATCCGGCACGCGCGACAACAGGTAGCGAAGCGCGTCCGTGCCGCCGGTCGAGGCCCCGATGGCCACCACGTAGCGCGCGGGATCCAGGCCGGTGGAGCGCAGGCTGGCGAACTCTGCCGTGGCTGAAGCGGGAACCGGGGGCGGTCGCCGCAGGGCCACCGCCGCGGCCCGCACTTTCTGCGTCAGTTCCAGAGCAAGCCGCCCCAGCGCGGCGCGGTCGTGCATCGGCGGCTTGAGCACCACCTCCGTTGCGCCTCGATCGATCGCGTCCAGGGCGGCCTGTCGATGATCGGTGGCCGGATCGGCGCAGACGATCACGGGAACGGGATAGTGCTCCATGAGTCTCGCCAGGAAGGTCAGCCCGTCCACTCTGGGCAGGGCGGTGTCCAGAATGATCACGTCGGGCCGATGCCGGATGATCAGGTCGCGGGCCTCGAAGGCGTCCTTGGCCTCTCCGACGACGGTGATGTCTTTCTGCGCGCTGAGTCCCCTTCCAATCGCCGATCGCACGAACGGCGAATGTTCCACGACGAGAACTCGGATGGGCCCGGACGGTATCACGCTCATTCCTTGGGCATCGGCCGCTCGTGCATTCCCCGGATCCGGCGGACGATGATCCGACCGCTGCCGGTGTCGAACAGGAGTTTGCGGCCGTGCTGCCCTCCTGTGTCCTCCCGGACGATTCGGATCTGGAGACGTTCCAGCGTCTGGAAGGCGAGATCCCGATTCTGCTGCCCAACCAGAGCGGTCTGCAGCGCACTCATCGGGCATCCGCCTCCGATGACCGACGCCCGCAACCGGCGGGGCACGCCGCCCAGCCGGACGATTTCGCGCAACAGCGCGGGGATGGCCATTACGCCATAGCGGTTCCCGGAGTCCTGTGGATGATACGGGTGTGGCAGCAGGTAATGGTTCATGCCGCCGGTTTTCGCGACCGGGTCCCAGAGGCAGACGGCGATGCAGCTTCCGAGAATCGTCTTGACGGCCAGGGGCGTGGCGCTGGCAATCAACTCGCCGGGCTCCAGAAAGCAGTCGACGTGAAGATAGCGGGGAGGCATGATGATTACTTCCGATAGACCGTGGGCTCGACGTAGCTCAGCGGGTGGGGAATCCCGTTGAGGCTCTCGGAATGGCCGATCATGAGGTAGCCGCCCGGCAGCAGCGTCCGGGCGATCCGGTTGATCAGCGCCGTCTGGGTCGGCCGATCGAAATAGATCATCACATTGCGGCAGAACACGACGTGGAACCCGTGTCGGAAGGGGAACGTGGTCATCATGAGGTTGAGGCGGGCAAAGGTGATCAGACTGCGGATTTCCGGGACCACCTGGAGACACGCCTGGTTGTCATGAATGACTCTCTGGAAATATCGATGCCGCAGGTCCGCCGGCACGGTCCCCACGCGGTGCGTGTCATAGATTCCCGACTGAGCCCGACGGAGCATCTGCGTGGACAGGTCCGTAGCGAGGATTTTGACCGGCACCGCCGGCGGATTGCCCAGGGCGTCGTGCACGAT
This sequence comes from Planctomycetota bacterium, assembly GCA_052034525.1. Classification (GTDB taxonomy): domain Bacteria; phylum Planctomycetota; class Phycisphaerae; order UBA1845; family UBA1845; genus JAFGJQ01. The sequence goes on along the minus strand of JBPOIK010000127.1, from coordinate 9,628 downwards.
CATGGCGATGGAATACGGCTCCTCGCCGCTGGAACAGCCGGCGCTCCAGATTCGCAGAGTCTTGTGCTCCGAGCGCCACTGGCGGTTGTCGGCCCAGCCCTTCACGATCTCGCGGAGCAGGACGAAGTGCCGCATCTCCCGGAACAGGTGGGTCGTGTTCGTCGAGATGGCGTCGAGGAGCAGGCACAACTGTTCGCCCGTGGAATCCGCCTCCACGTGGTGGAGGTAGGCCTGAAATGTGCGGAACCCTCCCTGACGCACGCGTTTGCCCAGCCGGGCGCGAACGAGCTGCATTTTCTGGTCGCCCAGATTGATGCCGCTCTTGGCGTACACCAGCTTGCGGATCTGCTCGTATTCCTCGCGGGTCAGATCCTGGACTCCCGCCTCCACGGGAGGGCCATTCCCTGAAATAGACACGGGGCGGGTCATGCCTGGGGTCGGTACAGCACCTGCACCCGATGGCCCTGCACAGAAAAGGTGGCCGCTTCCTCGTTCGGGGCGGGCGTGAAATCGGGCGTTTCCGTCAACTCCTTGATCTCGGGAATCGTCAGGTCAAAGACGTCCTCCACGCCGTGCCGGGCGGTCACGTACTGGCCACAGAGAATGTTCATGAACTCCTTGGCCGCGTCGCCGGCGCGTTCCGGGGCGTCCGCGGATTCCGGATCCGTGCCGAGCAGATTGGCCGCCAGGAGCAGGGCAAAATCCCGCGTGCATCGCAGCCGAAGCGTTCCTTCCTGGGGGCCGCGGTAACGAATAACAGCCTCCAGCCACACGTCCCCCGGCGAGGTTTCCACGTCCTCCTCGTCATGGAACATGAAGGCGAAGTTCTGGAGTACCTCAGAAAAGATCGTGTTCAGCGTCAGCGCTTCCTGATCCTGCATCGTCTACGACTCCCAAAAGGGGCTTAAGCACGTCACGGAACTGTTCCGGCTGGAAGGGCTTTCGGACGTAGCCGAAGGCCCCGAAATCCTCCATCTGGGCGATCCGCTTCCGACTGCCCTCCGTTGAGGCGATCACGACCGGAATGTCGCGAAGCCGCTCATTCTCCTTCATCCGCGTCAATAGCTGGATTCCGTTCATGGTGGGCATGTTGATGTCCACCACCATGCAGGCCACGGTGTGGTCGTTCAACTGGGCCAGGGCTTCGATTCCGTTGGACGCCTCGTACACCTCGCCCACGTCCAGCCCCGCCATCTGCATGGTTCGCTTGACCATCTGACGAATGGTGGCCGAATCATCCACAATCAGCACGTTTGAGGGCATCGCAAAACTCCTGACGGCGGACCGGTTGGCGTCGGTCACCGAACGGGGGCCTCGCAGAAGAGAGTCTCGACTCGCTTGACATCCATGAGAATCTGCACGCCGATCTTCTCCAGGTCCGGCTCGTGCAGGTTGTATCGGGACAGGACCGCCGAATCCGCCCGGTAGCACAAGCCGTCCGCCCCGATCCCCAGTCCGAACAGCAGACAGGTACAATCCGCCAGGTGCACGATATCCACCAGCTCATTGGGCGGATCCAGGGCGCCGGGCACGTGATGATGCCGGATACTCAACACCAGGTTCTCCGGCAGGTTCCACCGCTCGGCGATCATGCCTCCGATCTCCTGGTGGGAGAAGCCCAGCACCTGTTGTTCGGCTTCCAGGAAGCTGGCCCCCTCCTCCGCGACCTTTTGCGCAATTTGGGCGAATTCCTCGGCCACGTAGTCGTTCAGAATCACCTTGCCGATGTCGTGCAGCAGACCGGCCGTGAACGCCAGACTGCTGCTCGCCTGTCGCAGGAGCCCCGCGAACTGGGCCGCCGCCAGGGCGACCGCCACCGAGTGCTTCCAGAGCACGCCGGGGTCCATGCCGTACCCCCTCTGCTCCCGCGCCAGCAGGTTGGAGGTATGCACCGACATCACCAGTTGCAGCACCTTCACCGTGCCCAGGCAGAGCATGGCGTCGTTCAGCGAGGTCATCCGACGCGAGAGGCCGAAATACGCGGAGTTGCACAATCGCAACACTTCTCCCGTGACGGCCTGGTCGTATCGGATCGTCTCGACAATGTCGTCCACCGTGCTTCGTGGATCGTTCACCACCTGGACCAGCTTGACAGCCGTGTCGGGCAGGGGCGGGAGCGTCCCGATCTTCTCAATAACTTCGTTGATCCTGCTCACAACTCACGCTCCCCGTCTCGGGTCTTGAGGGTCAAACGGCCCTCGTTGCATCGCAACCGCAACGTCCGGCTGATCGAACCTCCGACGTCCTCCTTGTCGATCAGAATGCCGTTCTTCCAGAAGATCTTGCGCAGCATGATGTAGTTGCGCTTGCCGATGTTGAAGGTGCCGTTCTCGTCCAGCAACTGCGAACCGCCGGCGACTTTCACCACAATGCGTTTTTTCGTAGCGCCCAGTTCGTACGCGGCTCGGAACAGCGCCGGCACCCCGGTGTCCGCGAACATGGCCGGGTTTGCCTTGGCCTTCTCCGGCGAAAGAGACGACTCCGGCAGCATGTAATGCAGCAGTCCGCCCACCTTCGCCTGCGGATCCCAGATGGCCAGGCCGATGCAACTGCCGAGTGAATAGGTGACCAGCGTGTCTCGAGGATCCTTCGAGACGGCAAAATCCGCGATGTCAACGACTCGGTCCACTGGCTTCATCCATGCCGCCGCCCGGTGCGCCGGCATATTCTCCATTCGTTCGTTACTTCACGCTTACGGGCCTGCTCGGCGCCCGAGCGGACTCCGAACGTCTGATCTGCTCGGGAACCTCCACGAGTTCCTCGGCGTTCAGCACCCGATCGATATCCAGCAGAATTTTCACCTCGTCCCGGACTTTCCCCATGCCCAGGATGAAATCCGCATTGACGGCCCGTCCCAGCGACGGTGGGGGCTCAATATCGGCGCTGTCGATGTCGTGGACTTCCTGCACCGTATCCACGATGATTCCCATGAGTGTTCCCACGTCCACGACGATGATGCAGGTCTGGTCGTTGTAGGTCGTCTCGGGCATGCCGAACTTGGAGCGCAGATCGATCACCGGAATCACTTTTCCGCGCAGATTGATCACGCCCCGGACAAACTCCTGCGTATGCGGCACGATCGTGATGTCCAGAACGCCGATGATCTCCACCACCCGGAGAATCTCCACGCCGAACTCTTCCCCGTGCAGGCGGAAGGTCAGGAATTTTCCACCCGGCACGGTTCCCGTCCGGTGCGCGTTCGCGGAAGCCGGAGGGCCGGCATTCGCTTCCACAATCGCCTTCATCTCGTTGCGCTCCGCCGGTCAAACCGGCATGAGTTCCGCCGTCGGTGTCGACTCCAACGTGCCGCGCGAAGCCGGGGTCGCGGACATCTCCGGCGGCTCCAGAGCCGGGGCGTCCTGACCGCAGGTCTCGACGGCAGACCTGCCTCGTCGCTTCGGCATGCGCAATTCCTGATACGCGGCGTACAACCCGCTCATCTCCAGAATCAGACCCACGCGGCCGTCGCCCAGAATGGCCGCTCCGGAAATGCCGCGCAGCTTCTCGAAACGCTCGCCCAGCGTCTTGATCACCACCTGTTGCTGCCCGATCAGTTGCTCGACGACCAGGCCGATCAGCCGGCCTTCGCAGTGCGCGATGACCACCATGGCGGAGCAGGGGTCGATCCGATCCGTCAGGCCGAAAAGCTGTCCAAGCTGGATCAGCGGAATCAGCCGTCCGCGGTTGTTCAGCACCTCGCCCCGATGCTGCACGGTCGTGATCGCCTTCGCCGTCGGGCGCAGGGACTGCTCAATGGTGATCGTCTGGATGATGAAGCGCTCCGTGCCCACGCGCACCACCATGCCGTCGATGATGGCCAGGGTCAGCGGCAGACAAATCGTGAACGAACTGCCTTTGCCCCGCTCCGACCGGATGTCCACCCGGCCCCGCAACTGCTCGATGTTCCGCTTCACCACATCCATCCCCACGCCGCGGCCGGAAATATCCGTCACCGTTTCCGCCGTGGAGAAGCCGGGCGCGAAGATGAGCGAGAAGATCTCCTGGTCCGACAATTCGGCGCTCGGTTCCACCACGCCCTTTTCCACGGCCTTGCGGAACAGGCCGGCCGGATCCAGCCCTTTGCCGTCGTCGCGGATCTCGATCGCGATGTTGCCTCCCTGGTGTGAGGCGGCCAGGTGAACGACGCCGATCTCCGGCTTGCCCGCCGCGCGGCGGACCTCGGGCGTTTCGATGCCGTGGTCCACCGCGTTGCGGACCATATGCACCAGAGGATCGCCGATCTGCTGAATGACGTTCTTGTCCAGTTCGGTGTCTTCCCCCGAAATCGCCAGGTTGACCTGCTTGCCCGCCTTGCGGGAGACGTCACGCACCAGGCGGGCCATTTTCTGGAACGTGGGGCCGATGGGCACCATCCGCATCGCCATGGCCACTTCCTGGACGTCGCGCACGATCTTCGTCACCTGGCCCACGTTCTTGGCGAGCTTGGGGTCGTCCTTGATCTGCGTGTTGGAGCTGACCTGCGTCTGGGCGATGACCAGCTCGCCCACCATGTCCACCAACGCGTCCAGCTTGGCCGTCTCGATCCGCACCGACTGATCGCCCACCGGCCCGCTCCGGGCGGCGGCGGCCGGCTCGGCCGCATCCTGGGCCTGGGACCGCAGTGCCTGATTCACCTGCCGGGCGGTGGCCACTCCGCTTTCGATCAGAATCTCGCCGACCTTGCGGCCGGCCGCCGTGCTCTGCTGGGCCGCGAGGGCCGCATCAATCGCCTCACGCGATGTGACCCCCTGTGCCACCAGCGTCTCTCCCAGCGACTGGCCCGGCTCGGACGCGGGGGGAATCCGACCCTCCGGCTCAATCCGGAACGCGTTGATCTGGCGGAGTTTCCCGATCATCTTCGACACGGGAGGCTGGGGAACCGCGCCTTCGACCGGTTCGGCCAGGTGGGCCGCCAGCGAACCGATCTGGGCCCGGAGAATGTCCACGACGTCGAACGTCGTGTCGATCAGTCCCGGCGTGATCTCGCGCTTCCCTTTGCGGCACTGGTCCAGAAGCGTCTCCGCTTCATGGGTCAGGCAGTTCACGTCGCGCAGATTCAGGAAACCGGCCATGCCCTTGATGGTGTGGAACGGCCGAAACAGATCGTCGATATGGGCCTCATTCTGCGCGTCGCGCTCCACCTCCAGCAGGGCCGCCTCGATGGATTCGATGTGCTCGCGAGCCTCCTCGACGAATGCCTTGAGGAATTCCTCCTCTTTCTTGTTGAGGATCAGCGGTTCCGACACATACGGAGGTTCATCGACAATCGAAGGTTCCACCGCGCCGGCCTCCGGCGCAGGCTCTTCCACCGGCGTCGGTTCGACCCTGGCGGGTTCCGGTTGCGCCCCGCCGCGCGCGTCGACCGCCGGGGCCGGCTCAGGCGCCACGCCCGCAGCGGCTGGTGTGTCCGCCGCCGCGTCTGGAGCAATCCCTTCTGTCGCAGTCTGTTCATGGCTGGCCGGCGGCATCGCCGCGACCAGCCGGCTCAGTGTGTTGACCCCCTCGATCACCTGGGCCAGCATCGCCGGCGCATCCTGCGCGTCCCCCAGGATCAGCGACTCCAACTGCTGCGTCAGCCGCCGCGCCGTCTCCCATGCCGCCACACAGGGCACCGGGCCGGCGACGTGAGTGGCATGGCAGATTGCCTCCGTCCACCCATGCATCTTGGCCAGCACGGCCAGGGCGTCCACTTCCGCCTTGGCGGCCGCCGAGGAGAGCTTCTCCACCAGGATTGCCAGGGATTCCGGGTTACCTTCCGCTTGGTTCATGCCTCACCCAAAAGTCGACAAACCAGGGTTGTCAAACCGACCCTGTCGGATCGCCGCCGCGGCAGCGGATGGGAGCGATTTGCCTGGCGGGCCGGACCCGGCGCATCCGCTCCGACGCCAAGCGTCGCGCCAAACCGCGCTTCCTACGCGCTTCGGCCGGGCGACTCCGCCGGATCGGCAGTCTCCGCAGGGGCACTGTCGTCGACGCGGGTCGCCTGCTCGATGTACACGTCGTCACCAGTGAGCACACGGTCCACGTCCAGGAGAATCTTCACACTGTCACCCACCTTCCCCATGCCGAGGATGAAGGTCGTGTCCAGCGACCCGCCCATCGAAGGTGGGGGCTCAATGGCCTCCCTCCCGACGTCCAGCACTTCGGACACCGTGTCTACGATGATGCCGATTTCGCGACCCACATCTACGACGATGATGCAGGTCTGATCGGTGTACTCAATCTCGTTCAGATTGAACTTCAGCCGGAGATCGATCACCGGAATCACCTTGCCGCGCAGGTTGATCACGCCCTTCATGTATTCGGGCATGCGCGGTACGGACGTGATTCCCATCACGCCGATGATTTCACGGACCTTCAGAATCTCCACGCCGTACTCTTCGTCGGCCAGTCTGAACGTCAGATACTTGCCGCCATGATCCTGCCCCGTATCCGTTAGGTGCGCTTGGGAGATAGAACTGATTCCGGTCATGCTGCGTTCACCTTTCTCGGCAGGTGCCATCGGCGCTGTGGCGCCGGGCGACCCGGCCGAAACACGTCGCCAGCGCGGATGCGATCTTCCGCAGATCGCAACCCCCGCGGGAACCCCGTTTGGACGCCGCCCCGACGTGCCCGGAGGCCCCGTCGCTCTGACGCTGTATCGGTCGAACGGACTCTGTCCTTGTGATTTCAACACGCATCCGGCGCTTGTTGAAACACGCTCCCCCAGGCCTCCTGCCGACCGCCCAACCACCAATCCAGTCCGCTCCCCCGGTTACACGGATTGATTTGGCAAATACAGCAATCAACACAAAAATCCATTGGAACTGTAATTTTATGAGGGCGAGCTCGCAGGTGCATGGGCGGCAAGGTCCGAGAAAATCGGATGGCTCTTGCAAACGGGCGCGGACCGATATAGGTAATAGGCGTTTTCCGCCCGGAGGCCGGCCAGACAGGCGGTCAAGCTGGGGCCTGCGGGCACGAAGATCAGGATTATTCGGACCATTTGTTCTGTGAGAATCGGAGGCCGGACACCCGACCTCACGAGCAGAGCGAACAGAACATAAGAGTCTGCCGTGCTGCGCGCATGAAGATCCGGGGTGTTTTGTCCCGGAGTCGCGGCGGCGGGTCTGAACCGCCGCACGCTTGCGTGCCCGGTGGGGCGAGGCCGGCACTCGGGAGAATGCGTTGGGGATCATCCCGCGCACGATCCGAACGGTCGGCGGTTTCTGTATCGGACATCATCCTGCCGCTGCAGGAATGAGGCCTAATGACGGCGCACGGCCGGACCGTGCGGAAGGAGACAAGCAATGTTCGTATCCAAGCGAGTTGGCGTCTCAATCGTGATGGCGTTGGGAGTCATTGCGTGGGCAGGCGTGGTCTCGGCCGACCCGATGGCGACCCCCGGCGAAGGCCAGGAATGGATGGTGGCGGATGCTTCGACATCCGTTTCTCTGCCGCCGGTCGATGTGGCCCGGCGGGCCGAAGGCAACGGAGGCCCGCCCAAGCAGGCGGAGGGCAACGGCGGACCGCCCAAGCCTCCACCTGTTGAACCGGCCGAACCGGCGGAGCCACCGGCCCCGCCTCCGCCTCCACCCCCACCTCCGCCGCCCCCGCCGCCGGTCGAGCCGCCGCCATACGTCGAGCCGGAGCCGGTGTATGAGCAGACCCAGGTCACCACATACGACGAGAAACCGGTCGGCGGCGAGTCCCCGGTGAGCTTTGCCATCAACTACACGCTGGCGACGGATGACATTTTCCGCGGCGTGAACCAATCGGAGTATTGTGGTGAGGGTCGCGAAGATCTGAATCATTTCCTGACCATGGATCTCGGGCTGGATATCGCGCGGTTGTTCGGTCAGCCGAAGGGCCAGTACGGCGAGTTCCACTTCGCCACACTGCTGGACTGGTTCGCCGGCCAGAAGGGTCTGGACCCGGTTCACGGCGGGCAGAACTTCCAGGAAGCAGATTACCATATCTGGTGGCAGTATTACGTGGAGCCGATCGCGACCACGTTCTCGCTGGGCTATTCGTTCTTCTCCTACGCCAACCACAGTGATTTCAACTCACAGGAATGGTGGCTGAAGTTCGAGCACAATGATGCCTGGATGTGGAAGTGGCTGTTCCCGGACAACGACAAGGGCGTGTTGAACCCGTGGCTGTTCTTTGCCCAGGACACGCGCCGGTCCGGCGGCGCCTGCTATGGGGAATTGGGCGTCTACCATGACTTCCCGCTTTTCGAGAACTTCACGCTGCGGCCCTCGGTGACGCTGGGCGCGGACCATCGGTATCTCCATGAGCTGGCCGGCACGGACACCTCGCCCTCCACCCGGTTGGCCTTCGTCCAGTACGGGTTCTCCGCTCGGTACAACATCCGGCCGCTCCTGCAGTTGCCGGAGTCCATCGGCGACATCACCATCGGAGCGTTTCTGTACTATCAGAGCGCCTTCTCGAGTGTGCGCCACGATGACGTCGCCCACGATGAATTCTGGGGCGGCATGAACGTCGGCTGGTCGTGGGGCGGCTGATCGCCCGCCCTGGATCGGCGACGGTTCGGAAATACGCGCATCGCCGCTGCGTCGGAACGGTACTCAACCGGCGCGGCGGCGATGCTGTTTTGTGCGCGGGCCGGGAGGCGTCCCGGACGGTTGACGAGGGGGCCGGCGCTGTGACCTGTCGCGGAGTTTCTTGATTGAGGTCGCGGACTGGTGTTAGGCTGGCGTGCGAGCCCGGGAGACGTTCTCCCACGCATACACAGCTCAGGCGCGGCGATTTTCCATTTCGCGCGGAACCACGACAAAGTCATGAAATATAGAAGAAAATCGATGCTGTCCGTCTTGGTCTTGGTGTCAGGTGGGGTCGGATTCCCTGGTTGCGGTCCTATGGACCCACCAATGACCAAGGAAATCTACAGCGCCCCCGCCGCTGGGGTATCGTCAAGACTCACACTGGCCGTCCTCCGCGGCGGACACCCGGGGGAAACCCCCCGAAGATACGATTTCCCGCCAACGGTACGATTCCATGACCAGGGTGGGACTATCTGGGAACTGCATGTGTCTACCCGCGATCCAGCCACCTGGACGGTGTGGGTCGCGCCAGACGGAACGGACGCCCAACGTGTCCCTCTACGACTTCTGGGGAAAGATCTGTACTATGTTGACCCGGACATCTGGCCCCACCTGAAATACGGAGAGGACTCTGGCGAGAGTACGGCTCAGTTGCAGAATCAGGGCAGACAGGGTGGCCGATTGTCCCAATGGTGATTGCCTGCTTCGAGCGCCCACAGATTTCGCGCTGCCTGTCGCTGGAGCTTGGCAGGAGGCTTCGACTCATCGACGACCCGGCCACTCCCAATGGCCGGTACGGCGACCCGGTCCACCTCTATCTGCCCCCGGGTCGACATGGGCGCCTACGAATACCTGAACCTCGGTGACGGCCTGGGCGACCCCGAGCCGCCGCCCGCCGGTTCCGCGGCCCCGGAACCGTCCGGTACGGCCCACATTGCCTTCACGTACGACGCCATGGGGCGTCGAATCGAGAAGATTGTGGATTCCGGCGGGGCGCAGGTGGAGATCACGCGGTATTATTATGGTGGACAGACCCTTGACACGACGCTTCTGCCTGGGGCAGATGGGTCGCATCGCGACCC